>JBBSOT010000257.1:0-7391 GCA_038259455.1 Hyphomicrobiales bacterium
GATCTTCGGTGCAATGGCCGCAATCGCGCCCGCCTGCGTTTTGTAGGAGCTTTGATGCTCGAGCACCATACGGACCGCACGCGCGCGGACCTCAGGCGAGTAGCGATTTGCCATTTTGCTTTTTGTCATATCCGTCATCCTTACTTAGGTTGACGGTCTCCGACAGACCCGGGACGATTCAAAACGGGGCGTTTCGATAGCATCGACGGGCTGATGGTATAGGGTCATAGATTTTTCTCTCAGTTACTTCGCGAGCGGTGTCTCAAACCGGGTTTGCGACTCGAAACTGGGAGCAGGAACTACGCCCAAAAAGTAATCAGGGACGGAAACGAAGGACTCCAACTCGTTGATGTCCAAGGAGAACGAAGGCGTAACCAACCCAACGCCGGAAGCTGATGGAACCGTACATTTCTAAGGGTGGCACAGTAGTCGCGCCATTGTCTGTCTGATTTATCCTTTCAGCCCGCCATGAGGTCGATACAAAACGGGGCATTCCCGTGCCGGGTGAACCTGCTCCAAGTTTGCTCAATACAACCAGTTGGGGATTAGCATGCTGATCATGGGAATGTATGACACACAGAGCAGCGCCACGAGCATAAGCAACATTGTTGGGATAGTGGCTCGGAAGACTTCGCCCAAACTCATTTTTGCCACGCCCATCGCAACAAACAAGTTGAGGCCAACAGGTGGCGTCAGCATCCCTATAGAAAGGTTCACTAGCATGATGATCCCGAAGTGAATCGGATGCACACCAAGCTCCTGGGCGATCGGCGCCATGAGCGGCGCGAGAATGATGATGGCCGATGCGCTGTCAAGGAAGCAGCCTGCAACTAGCAAGATCACATTGAACGCTGCCAGAACCAAAATTGGGTTTTCGGTGCTCGATAGGACATATGTAGCAAGCTCGGTTGGTGTTCCTGAGCTGGCTAGAAGCCATGAAAACACAGAAGCGCCGGCCGTGATCAACAACAGTGGTCCAGAGATGAGGCCAGTGTTTCGGAGAACGATCAAGGTTTCGCGAAACGAAATGCTGCGATAGATCACTGCGCCTACGAACCAGCCGTAAAGGCACGCTGCCGCTGCAGACTCAGTAGGGGTAAAAACACCTGAGTAGATCCCGCCCAGAAGAATCACCGGTAGGCCCAAACCCCATGCTGCCCGACGCAGCGCCGCGACGATGCTTTGAAAGGTGGGCAATGGGTCGCGAGGATAGCCCTTGCGCGCCGAAAACCAGGTCGCGTAGCCAATCAGAAGTCCGCCAATCAGCAGCGCGGGCAGTAGCCCTGCTGCGAAGAGGGCGCCCACCGAGGTGCCGGTGACCGACCCATAGATGATCAACGCAATCGATGGCGGCACGATAGGTCCCAGAGTGCCTGCCGTGGCGATTAGCCCAATAGAAAAATATCTGTCATAGCCCGCCTTGACCATTGCCGGATAAAGGATCGAGCCGATGGCAATAACCGTTGCAGGGCTGGAGCCAGAGATCGATCCGAACATCAAGCAGGCCATCACCGCCGCCGCAGCAAGCCCCCCCGGCAACCAGCCGATCAGGGCCCGTGCGAAGCCGATCAGCCGGTCAGAGAGCCCACCGATCCGCATCAACTCGGCAGCGAGAATGAAGAACGGGATGGACATGAGTGAGAAGTTGTTCATGCCGGAGAACATCCGCATCGGCACAAGCAGAGGATCCATACCGCCCACGAAGTAGAAGACCGCCGCTACTGCCAGTGCTAGTGAAGCGAAGATGGGCAGGCCGAAGAGCAGTAGGCCGAAAAAGACGGGAACAAGAGCGCCGATCATGATCAATCCTTAGCTTGTCTTGATATCGACTTCGGGCGCCTGGTAGCCTTGACCGAGAACCAGATCGCGAAGGACCAGAAGGTAACGAAGAGCCATGAAAGTCGCAGCAGTTGGGATGACCCCATAAATATAGCCCACAGGGATACGCATCGCGGGTGACAGCTGCCCCATGCGCGACGTGTTCATGACCAGCCTGGATCCATACCAGAGCAAAATGACGGCAAAAATCAGACCGAGGCAAGCAGCCCCGATCTGAAGTGCCTTGGCCGTGCGTGGGCCGGCAAAGGCATACACTGCATCAACGCTGATATGCGACGCGTAGCGGACGCCCATCCCCATAGTCAGGAAACTCATGGAGATGAGTGAATAGAGGATCAGTTCCTCAGACCAATAAAGAGAGTTGTTGAACACATAGCGTGCGATCACCTGCGTGATCGCGGTTATTGTCGCGATCAGCATGAGAGATGTGACCAAGATATTTTCGATCCAGTCCACGACACGGTTCACCCAGAGAATTATCTCAGCTCTCCTTCACAAGCGTCACTCACCCTTTGCGGCGGCGATTGCCTTGTCCATAAGCTCGGGTGTGACCAGCGGACGGAACTCATCATAGATCTGCTGGGACGCTTCGATGAAGGCAGCGCGGCCTTCTTCGCTTAGTTCCTGGATCTCAATTTGATCGGCAATTTCCTCAAGAATTCTGCCCTCGTCCTCGATGGTGAATTCGCGCGCTGCATCTCGGCCTACGATCATCGCATCCTTAACGACCTGCTTGAGATCATCCGGCAAGCCGTCCCAAGCTTGCTTGTTCATGATTGCCGCGTAGGTGTGATAAGCATGGCCCGTCAGGGTCATATAATCCTGCACCTCGTAGAATTTCATTGAATCGATATTGGCCAGCGGATTTTCCTGACCCTCGACTACACCTTGCTGCAACCCGTTGTAGACCTCTGTATAGGCCATGGCCGTCGGATTGGCCCCGAAGGCCCGATAGGTCGCAAGGATTGCCGGCGCCTGCAAAGTGCGCATTTTGATTCCGCTCAGGTCATCAGGGCCGTTGATCGGGCGGATGTTGTTGGTCATGTGGCGAAAGCCTGCGCCCCACATGGCGATACCGTGCAGGTTATTTGGTTCCAGTGTCGCAAGCAGTTCGGTGCCAACCTCGCCGTCCAGCAAGCGCTGCATCGCGGCAACATCTTCCATCAGAAAAGGAATGTCGAACAGATACATTTGCTCATTGAAGTTGGCGAGGTTGCCCGTCGGCGGGATGGAAATATGAACAAGCCCCATCTGGGTCTGCTCGATGATCTCGACATCACCCCCCAACTGCGCGGCAGGACGAATGCTGATCTCGATCCGCCCATCGGAGTTCTTCTCGACCTCTTCCTTGAAGACGACTGCGGCTCGTGCGTTGGGCGTGTCCTCAGTCAGCACGTGGGCAAAGGTAAATTCAAAGTCGGCGGCTCCGGCCATGCCGGCAAAGGCAGTGCCGAGGAGCAGTGTCAGGCTCGTGCCAAGTTTGCGATAGAACATCATATCCTCCTGTTGATGATTTTTGTGGTTACAGCGGTGGCGATCCCAGCAAATCGGGACCTGCGCCAAGCACAGCTTCCACCCCAAGTGACGCGGCAAGAAGCAGCTCCTCGTGGCGGGGCGGTGCGATGATCTGCAGGCCGGTGGGAATACCGTTCCCATCAAGCCCGGTTGGCAGCGTGCTGGCACACCAACCCAACAGGTTCACGATCGCCGTGTTCCGAAGAGCCAGCATGTTGGCAAGTCGATAGGTATCTGGGTCCTGCACATCTGCCAGCAGAGGCGCCGAGATCGCGACCGTGGGCGTGACCAGCAGATCAACGGTGTTGAATACCTCCAGCGCCAGCCGACCGTATCGCGCGAGGGCTGCCCGCCGCTGCAGGTATTCCGAAGCAGTAACATCGTCCGCGGCCACGACGCGCGCCATGACAGCGGGGTCCAGCCGCGCTATGCGATCAGGAAAGTTCCCATCAAGGAAGGCGCACAATTCGGGGGCTGCAAGTCCACCGCGCCGGAAGATGTCCAGCGCATCGTCGGCATAGGGAAGCAGGACCCTTGTCACCGTGGCCCCTACAGCCTCCAGCGCCACTATGGCGGCCTCAGTATTGGCCGCGACGACCGAGTCAATCTCATCCCAGACGAAATTTTCCACTACGCCTATTCGCAACCCGCCAACATCACTCGCGGCAATGCGTGCGCTGCCGTTAAGGGCGGTGAATAGGAAGGCCAGATCGACAATACTGCGCGCCAGCAGGCCGGGTGTATCCAATGAGGGCGACAGCGGAACGATACCTTCCTGCGACCAACGACCGTGCGTTATTTTCAACGCCGTCTGTCCGGTAAACGACGCTGGGATCCGGACTGATCCGGCTGTGTCCGTGCCAAGCGCAGCAAGCGCGCTGCCCTGTGCCAGTGAGACGCCTGCACCGGAACTGGAGCCACCCGGCACCCGAGGGGCGTCTAGTGCCGACCACGGGTTCATCGGCGTCTTGCAATGCGGATTTGTGCCGAGGCCGCCAAAGGCGAATTCGACGGTATGGGTTTTTCCGGTCACGATGCCGGCCTGCGACAGGAGCTGCTCCACGACCGGGCCGGGACGCTGCCAGCTCTCGGGAAAGGGAGTATCGGTTCCAGCATGGACCGGCAGGCCGGGCACACCATAAAGATCCTTGACCGACACTGGGATCCCCATCAGTGGTCCCAAGTCCATGCCGGTTTCCAACAACTTGTCCACCGCCTGCGCCTGCACCATCGCGCGGGCCCCAGCCCAGCTGCGATAGGCGTTCAGGCTGCTCTCGGTCTTCTCATACCGGACAGTTGCATCAGCCATGAGGTCGGCCGCGCGCAGTGTGCCCGCGCGGAGCTGAGCGGCAAGTTTTTCAATTGAAGGCTTCGACACGTTTCGTCACCTTTCGAACGTCAGGACTCCATCACCCTGATACGGTTCGCGCGGCAAAGCCACTCCTTCATTCAGAGGCACTTCCAGTGTGAGTCGATGCGCGCAACCTGCTGGCGCAATACAGTACTCTGTTATCATTGGATTATTTTTATTTAAGATAGTCACACACTGGCTGTTGCCGAACCGGCAAAGCCCTGTTGCCAGAAACGCACTCGCCGGATGGCGGCATCTGCTTATCCTCTCGAGGGTTAGATGACAGTCGAGGATCCTGGTTATGTCGCATGATACTGAACGCCGCCTAAACGCCATGGGGATCGTTTTGCCACGCCGGCCAAAGCCGATCGGAAACTATCTGCCCGGGGTCGTTGTCGGTAACATCCTCTATACCTCGGGCACGTTGGGGACACAGCCAGACGAGAACGACATCGATGTGCTCCCTTATGTAGGCAAAGTCGGTTCCGACCTGACGATCGAGCAGGGCTATGCGTCCGCGCGCCTTATGGCCATCAACCACTTAGCGATGATGAAGGCAGTGCTGGGGGATCTGGACCGCGTGAGGCGGATCGTGAAGATGATCGGCTATGTCACCTGTGCCCCCGACTTTATTGAACCGCATCTGGTGCTGAATGGGGCCTCAGACCTATTCGTGTCGCTATGGGGCGAGGAATGCGGCATGCATGCCCGTGCTGCGCTGACACAGCACACGCTGGGTCTGAACGCCCCGGTCGAGGCCGATATGACCGTCGAGATCTATGTCTGAGTCGCGCGAAGCTTAGCCAGCAACGCAGCATCCGCCCTTTCGCCCTCTGCAAAGACTGGAAGAATCGAATCGATGAAGGCCTCGCAGGCGGGGGAACGGTGCTGGCCACTGCGCACCACCGCATAGATGAAGCGATGTTCGAACTCCCTGCAAGAAATATTGAGGGGTAGAAGCTGACCGGTAGTTACTTCTTTCAGAACAGCTTGGAGCGGCAGGTAAATAATCGCGTTGTTACGGATGGCGTGTTGAATCAGGAAATGGAACTGGTCGGCAATCACGATTGGCTTGGGACTTTTCTTAATCTTACCGAAGGCACGGTTGAGCAGGTAATGAATTCCGAAGGTATCATCTGGAAGCACGC
The DNA here is from genome assembly GCA_038259455.1 of Hyphomicrobiales bacterium. Classification (GTDB taxonomy): domain Bacteria; phylum Pseudomonadota; class Alphaproteobacteria; order Rhizobiales; family Rhizobiaceae; genus CAMYMG01. The sequence goes on from JBBSOT010000257.1 coordinate 5,854, forward strand.
AGGGCAGTTCCGCAACATCCGCCAGGATCAGGGGCCTACCGTCGACGAACGGGTGCGAGGGCGGCGCCAACGCCAGCAGCGGCTGCCGCCACTGACCGATTGCTTCGATCGCGGGATGGGTAAAGTGGTCATAGACAAAACCAATTTCGGACAGGCGCTGCTCAACAGCCTCCAGCACCCGCTCGCGACCCCGGATCCGCACGCGGAAATCAATCCCCGGATGCCTGGAACGAAAGCTAGTGATATGAGTGGACAGAAAGGGGTCGGTGACCCCCTCGACGGTCGATAACGAGAGGATGCCGGACTTTACGTTGCGCAGGTCGGCCATTTCGCCCTTGGCGCGTTCAATTTGGCCGAAGATCGCCGCTAGATGTTCGGCGAGAACTTTGCCTGCCTCGGTCAGGATGACCCCTTCGGCGCGGCGCTCCAGAAGTTGCTCTTGCAGTTCATGTTCCAACCTCACGATCTGGCGACTGATGGCAGAGGGCGAAATATGCAGTCGCTCAGCTGCCAGCCTGATGGAACCAAAACGCGCAACGTGCAGAAAGTATTTTCCCGCAGAAAGGTTTATCACACGGTATTCTCCTCTGACGAATGTCCGCTTTAGCCCAACACTGCAACTAAAATGGTAACCGGCGTGAGTCCGCTTTCCGCCCGACCTGCATGTGATCCTTCGGATGGTAGTTTGCAAGGTCTCGTCCGCTTTGGGCTGACAGCGGTCATGGGGGCAACTCCAGAAAGGCACTTATGATCCAAAATCGGTGCTGCACCGTATGCGCCGTTTCCGCCCCATTGATTTCTGCGGTTTCCCGACGCTGACCGAGCGACGAGTCTCGTTCTGAGCATTCAGAAGGAGATGATGATGGCGGATGGCGGGGACGGGTTTGACGGTTGCATCGAGGTTTTACAGCGGACGCGCGGATATCGGCGCTGGCCGGATGAGGCGAAAGCCCGGATTGTGGCAGAGAGCTTTCAGCCGGGCGTGCGGGTGGCGGATGTCGCGCGGCGGCATGATCTGGCGGCGCATCAGCTTTCGGATTGGCGGCGTCAGGCGCGCGAGGGCCGTCTTGTTTTGCCCGCTGACGCCATGACAAGGATGCCGTCAGACGCTCCTCTGCCTGCCTTTGTTCCGGTTTCGGTGGAGGTTGAGGACGTCGGTCCACCAGCGGATGCCGGACACGGCGTCATCACGATCGAAATCGGCAACGATCTGGTGCTGCGGGTGCCGGGCGATGTTCCGCCAGAGCGGGCAGCAGCGGTGACGCGCGCGTTGCGAGGATCGGCATGATCGTCGCGGGGCAGCGCCAGCCGATCCTGATCGCGACGCGTCCGGTGGACTTCCGCTGCGGGCATCGGGCGCTGGCGCTGATCGTGCAGGCCGAGTTGAAGCTCGATCCGCATTCCGGCGTGACAATCGTGTTCCGTTCAAAACGCGGGGACAGGCTGAAGATTTTGGTTTGGCATGGAACAGGTCTCGTGATGGTCTACAAAATTCTGGAACAAGGCAGCTTTGCCTGGCCAAAGGTTCAGGACGGGAC
>JBBSOT010000258.1:0-7368 GCA_038259455.1 Hyphomicrobiales bacterium
CGCCATCGCCCAGCACCATCGCGACGCAGGCGACCTCGTGCAGCGTGCGCCACCGCGCCATGGCGCCGTCGGCATAGCCGTTCTCCATCAGCACCATGATCTCGGACGCGATCTGGATGGCGCGGACATGAAGGTGTGAGAGCGCTTTGTTGAGATGGGCGCGATGGCGCGATCGCGAGCGACTGGCCCGACGATGAAAATCGGTGCCGATGTCGCGCGACAGCTCGATCAGCATTCGAAGCGCGTCGAAGCCTTTTCCCCAGCGCGTTTGAAGGTTGTATCGAAACTGATCCATCTGGATGTCCGTCGCCTCGCGCCAAGCCGCCCAGTCGCGTTCGTATTGGCGCAACATCGTGACCCCCGCGGCCTCAGCCGCGCCGCGGATCAACTCAGGTATCGTTTCACTGATCTTGTCGACATATTCCTGCGCGCGGGCGGTGTCAGCGTCGGTAAATTCGAGCACAATCTCCTCGTCGGTCTCGATTTCAAGCACATCCCCGTCGTCGCCATTCTCTTGGTCAGAGCCGGCACCAAGCATTTGATCGACGATCTGCTCGACCAGTTTTTCATTTTCGGCATGCCCGGCTGCCTTGAGCTTATCGCGTACAAGCTTCGTCGCGATGATCCGCGGCATGGTCGCCAGTTGCTCTTCAAGCACGGATTGCAACGAACCCATCAACCGATTCCCGCTGTCTCATGTGAGGCGGAAAGATAGCGGAACGAAAGGGAACCAACAACAACGGCGCAGCGATGCACGCGCTATCGTCGATAATCTGGCAGAAACGGCGGCGCGACGTTGTCAGCTCAGCGCCCAGACTATATGATCGCGATTGAAAATGGTGATCACGAGAGACAATCACTTCGTTCCGCAATGGCATCAAAGGGGCTTCCTCGAACCCGGTCGCTCGACTTTGGCCTATCTCGACCTGACGCCGCCCACCAAGGTTCTCGCCGATGGGCGCGTCATCTACGAACGATCGCTATTCGATGCGCCGACGAAGCGCTGCTTCTTCCAGACCGACCTATACTCGACTTTGTTCCTGACCGAGGTGAATGACGAGATCGAGCGGAGGCTGTTCGGCGATATCGACACGCGAGGATCGCAGGCGGTCAGGGCCTTCGCGGGAACTGACATCGCCGCTTGGCACGAGCATTTCGGTACATTCTTCGAATATATCGACATCCAGAAGCTGCGTACCCCGAAGGGCCTGGCGTGGTTGCGGGCACAATATCCTGCGCTTCACCAGAATGAGCTGATGATGGAGATGCAGGGCATTCGCATGCTCCACACCTCGATCTGGACCGAGTGCGTGCGGGAGATCGTCTCCGCCGAGGATGCCAGCGTGAAGTTTCTCCTGACCGACCATCCGGTGACGATCTACAATCACGCCCTACCGCCCGAAGCGCCGCAGTGCGCCTTCCCCCATGATCCGGGGATCGCGCTGAAGGCGTCGCAGACCCTGTTCCCGATGAGCCGTGACCAATGCCTCATCCTGACCAACCTCGAATACGCCGAAAATCCGTCGGTGCCACCGCTGGAGAAGCGGACGTTCGCGCGCAACTTCCGCCAGTCGATGGTGCGCACGGACAAGATGATACGCACGCGGCGGCTCACCGACATCGAGGTGGCACGCATCAACCATGTGCTCAAAGCGCGGGCTCAGCGCCATATTGCCGCCGGCAAGCGCGAATGGCTCTGTCCTGAACAGTACGCGAGCGGATCATGGGCCGACCTTGCCGCAACTCTGCTCCCGCCTCGTGACGAGCTTTGGCATTATGGCGGCGAAACCTATGTGGGGTTCGAGGACGGCAGCGTCCGCTATCAGGATGCCTACGGCCGGACCGAGAAGGAGCGGGAAGCCCTCAAGAAGGTCCCACCGGCAAAGGAACTGGCTCCGGGCGCGCCCTGCGGCTGCGGGTCGGGACGTCCCTACCGCCTCTGTTGCAAGCCAAGGCCACTTGCGCTGCGGCCAAGCTGGACAGAGCGTAGCATTCGCGAGCGCAATCTGGTCCTTCATCGCGGCATCCTGTCGATCCTGCGTCTCGACGCGGGCAAGGATTGGACAGCGGTCAGGCGAGAGTTGACCGATGACCAGATCAGAGAGGTCTACTTTCTCTACGAGGCGCTCTGGCCGCTCGAGACCGACCTGCTCGCGCTACTGCCCAAACCCGACGGGCGTCCGCGCGCGGTCTACACCGGATCGCTCCATCCGCAGTCCATCGTCGAATTCGCGCTGGGCGCGTCGCTCTATTTCGGCGAGCTGATCGTCGAAACGCCATTCGTCCATGCCGGCACCATAGCTGAGAAGTATCGGCCGACCGAGCATCCGCGCAGCTATCATCTCGAATTTCTGAAGGCCGTGGCCTTCTTCCTCAACGTCTTGCCGCTTGTGGACGCCGGACTGATCAACCTCATCCCGGACCCATGGACCTTCAACTACCATCTCCGCCGCGAGACCATGGCAATGGCGCAGGAGCGCGCCGCTGGCATCGACATCAGCCTGCGCGGAGAACCGCGGCTGGAAGATTTGATGCGTGCCGACTTCATGCGTGACACGCTGATGTGGCCCCGAGATGCGCAGGAGGCTCGGCTGCGGGAGAATTTTCCCGATCTCGATACGACCGGCAGCGCTGAAATATGGTCCGAGTTGGAGCGGCTGAAGGAGGAAGACCCGCTGATGGCGCTGCAGGATGGCATCTTCGACGGCGGCAAGGACGGCGGCCAGATGCGCCTGATGCAGATGGGGCCGAATTTCGAAATCGCCATGTATCTGGCGCAGGCAACCGGGGCCTCTATCGTGACCGACAGCGCCTTCCGCTGGCGAGAGATTCTCCGCGCGGCGCGGCCGAAGTCCGGAGCGCCGCCGGCTCGTTTCAGGCAGCTCGCCGGAAATCTCGCCGAATCCGCGTTTCTGTTCCCCGACAACCCGGATCGTATCATCCAGTTGGCGCGGGAGGGCACATTGTCGGGCTATCCCACCCTGTTCGGTGAGATGTTCCGATATCTCGCCGATGCGGGAAATCGCGGCCCCCGACCGAATTTCGAGGCGGGGGTCGCTTCCCGGTTTGCCCGCACGCACACAGCCGCCCAGAAGGCGCTTCGCAAGCGGGGAGACGTCGGAAATGACGGCAGAATTTCCTGCGTTTTTGCGCCGACGGGCATCCAGGACAACACGATTAATCGCCTGTTGCTTATGTCGAGTCCTGAGCACCACCTGCCGATGGTATCGATGGCCTTCTACATTCAGCGCTTGAATGGTTAGTGTTGATTGCCTGGTCCCCGTTCAAACTGGACAGTTAGTGCGGACGCATGAATGATCGGCAACCATCGGGGGTGCTGGAACTCGGAAGGGTCGGTATCCCTGCGACTGCCGACCCGGCCATTGGCTCTATCAAATGTCAGCTTTTTCCAGCGCTCCGCCTGAATGCTGACAGGCAGAAGACGGCCTAGCGTCTGTCGCTCTCTGATAGCTGGTCGGTGCAGTGCTGGACGTCGGCTTCTGGCGGAACCTGCCATTCGACACATCACCTCGGAACGGCAGAAATGTCCCAATCCTCGCCATTCCGACAACGCCGCGGGGCTATGACGCGGAGATGAATGAACGTCAGAAGTTGGGGAGGTGAATAGGCGTTAGGAAAGGCGATGATTGGGCCTTCTTGCCCTCCCCAGTCCGCAACCTGCCCAATTGCTGACACTAAGATGGCAGGTGACGCCTTGCCACAATGCCCGCAAATATCGCTCGAAAATACTCCTCAGCAATTGCATGCTTCGGACTGTGGTGTGCTGCCGTCGTCGGCCGACAACTACAGTTTTCCGGTCCACACCGCGCTTTAAACTTTTCGTCAGCGGTATTTGGCAGACAACGGCGGCCATCCTAAAACCATTGTATGAGAAGCAATGCCACTGTCAGCAGTTCAGATGTGGCTCGAAGCTTTGCCGGGCTGCTGACCGAGCTTGGCCCGACCGCGCTGGATCGACTTTGGTTCGGCGTTAGTCCTGATGGCTCCGATGCCCTATTTTCATCGGGCCTGGATCCGGAGACCGTGCCGATCGGTGGCTGACCGATCCGATGGTGGCGCCAAGCGAGTCGTTCCGCATAGTTGGTCACCACAATGATTTTTTATGGCAGTTGCTGCCGCCAGGGCTGGACCTGCACGCGAGCGAGATGTCCCAGGCCGGTTTGCTTGTCGCGGATCAATTTCTCAAAGCGTTGGGGCAGGAGAGCGGACCGTCCAACAATCGACATCTTGGCACGGCTGTCGCGACGCATGCCGCGCGGCTGGACGGACTGAAACGTAAGGACCCTGAATCGTACGGCCTCCTAATCCAAGCCCGATTTGGTGACTTTATCGACCGAGTGCCGCACGATGAGCCGGACAACCCGCTTCGGCGCCTAGTGCAAAATCATGCGTTATTCATGGCCATGCACGCAGCGAAGATCATCGGCATGCTCAGCCGGATCTCCCGCCGAAATCCGATGCCGTCAGTTGTTGATGCTGCCGGCGGCGCCGTCAAAGTCGGCGCGAGCATGAGAACGCTGAAAGAGAAAGCGATCAACATCCATAGTCTGCTGGCAAGCGTGACTGCTGATCTGTGTGGGGCTTACCACAACGACAAGAACATTTACAATAACGGGCTGTTCGTCGCCGGGATCGACGTCATGCCGTTTGCCAGGAGGATGGAGCAGAGCTATCGCGACCTGCCCAAGATACGGAGGGGGCAATTCAAAAAGGACTTGGGGCGCATCGTTGCGCAGTGCGATCGCCAGACAAACCTGTTCATCGCCGAAGCAACGTCCAAAGGCGGCAGTGAACCGATCGAGGCGCTCTTTCCTCACAAGGAGCTCGATCGGTATCGACCGCAAGCGATGAAATCGTATTTTAACGGCTATACCGAGCTTCTTGAAATGTGGACCGGCTTTTCACCGACACAAGCTGTTGCCGCCGCCGGTATTAGCCTGGCAATTTCGTTGCACGAAATTCCGACCTTGATCGAAAAAAGGAGAATGAACACGGCTCACGAAAAGTGCCGTCCGCCATATCGCGTCTGGCCCAAATGTTTGCCATACGGATCGGCACAGCTCGCTTTTTCTGTCTGTGAAGTTCTCCGCAGCGTCTTCACCCACGACAAGGACATCGGCCTCAAGATATCCGCCACCGCTCAGAAAGATGATTTTTCTGCCCGAAGTCCAGACGCCGGCCGCACCTTGGTGAAGAAGGCACTGCTCTCTCTGAGCGACCCCATCGGGCCAGACCCGCAGCCGGTAACGGTGCAACTGCAGCGGTGGTTCTTCCCGACTGAGGCGGAGCTCAGGAATAAAATCTAGCTCGCGATTTCGACTCAATATGCGGCGTCATGTGTCTTGGCATGACGATCGCTTTGCCAGCTGAAAAATGCAGACGCCGCAGGCGCCATGTCGGCAAGTTTTCGCTGGACGTCGTCACCAACCTGAATCACCATATCGCTGTTCTTCCCGGCGAGATCGAACTGCTCAGGTCCATTCTTCGGGAAGACATCAACGCGCTTTTTCAGGATAGCTAAATGGCAAACAAACTCCGGGCCTTTGGCTACGCGCGGGTATCTGTCGACGAGGAAGGTGAAAACAACGCGTCGATCGCCAGCCAGATCGCGGCAATCCAACTGCATTGTAGCCGCAAAAATATCGAGTTGATCAATATCTTCGTCGAGGCGGGCGTGTCGGGAGCCAAGACCGTCCGTAAGCAATTTGATCTGATGATCGCCTCTGCCATCGCGCCGGACCGACCAGTGGACACCATCATCGTGTTCGCACTTTCAAGATTTGCACGCCGGATGATCACCCAACTCGTCAACGAAGCCATGCTCGCCGACGTCGGTGTCGATGTTCATTCGCTGACCGAGACATTTGCCAACGATGCCACAGGCAAGATGATGCGCGGCGTCGTCGGCTTGTTTAATGAAAAATACGCCAACGATGCTGCCGTGTTCACGCGTCGCGACCGTCGGCAAAACGCCTCGCGTGGCTTTTTCAACGGTGGCAACGTTACCTTTGGATATGCCAGCCGAACTGTTCAGATCGACGGCAAGAAGGAACGAAAAAAGCTCTTTATTGTCGACGATGAGGCGGCGGTTGTCCGCAAAATCTATGACATGGCCGAAGTCGGGATCGGCCTTGGCCCTATGGGCACTCGTTCGATTGCCAAGTGGCTCCACGCGCATGGCTATACATTGCGTGGCAAGCACTTCTTTCACGGGTCGATCGACCGGATTCTCTTGCAGTCGCAATACACCGGTAAATACCTCGACAACACCAAAGACGACGCCGGCCGACTTCCAACAGTTGAGGATCAAATCGAAGTTTCTTGCCCAAGGATCATCGATCCCGATCAGGCCGCTCGGGTCGCAGCGCTTCGGGCGCGGCGTGCGCCAGCCGTAACCGCGCCGCGCATCGTGAATTCGCCAACTTTGCTAACCGGGCTAGCAGCCTGTGGAATGCCCGGCTGTGCCGCCGGAATGACGATTTCGACCGGTAAAGGAGGCCGCTACAGTTATTACAAATGCTCTGCCAAAGTGAATGGCGGTGCCAACCGATGCACTTGTCCGACGTTACCGATGGCAGCCCTTGATAACATCGTTCTGGAAGCCGTTGCTGAACGGGTGCTCCAGCCAGACCGTCTAACTGCATTGCTCTCAGGCATTCTCGATGCGTCGGAAACCGCCGATACGCAACGCCAAGAGGATCTTGTTCAAGCCCGAAAGGCGCTGACGCGGTCCGAAACGGCAATTGGGCGTCTTCTGGAGCTTATTGAGGAAGGCCTGATGTCTGCCAAAGACCCGATATTTGCGCAGCGCCTTGCTGAGAAACGTGGGAAAAAAGCCCAACTCAGCACAACGATTGCCTCGCTTGAGCGCCAAATGAGCCGGGGAAGCAAAAAAATCACCGCAGAAACCGTCTCGCGATTTGGGGATATGATCACACGCAAGCTTCAGGGAGATGATCCCGTGCTGCGCAGAGCTTATGTCAGATTGCTCGTCGACAAGGTCGAAGTGACACCGACCGAGATCCGCATCCTTGGATCGAAAACTGCGCTCGAGCACGCCGTCCTGGACGATCGTGTCGCTGCTGGGCGAGTGCCCAGTTTTGACCGAGAGTGGTGCCCCAAGCAGGACGTATCTGACAATTATGTATTGCCGCTTCTACTACGCTAGAGCCGCACCGTAGCACATAGCGTTGCCGATTAGAGCCGCGAAGTGCACCGAGGTGCTACGACATGAGCTGGGCCATTTGCCGGCCGGCAAGCTGCGGGGGGAACGATCGGATAACTTTAATCGTCGACGTTGGCGATCGCGGCAATGACCCAGAAATTGACGTTGGCGCCGTCGTTCGC
>JBBSOT010000259.1:0-7310 GCA_038259455.1 Hyphomicrobiales bacterium
GTTTCTGGCCAATGACCTGCGGATTCCCCTGGTTTGTGCAGGACCGGACCTGTCTCGGCAGGCGCTGCTGACCGATGCGCAGCTGGCCGAGCGCGTCGAGGCGGTTCATATCAAGCCCTGGCAGTACGAAGCCGCCTTCGCCGGGCTGCTGAAAAGTTTCGAACGTATCCTGCCCTTGCGTGAACCCTCCGATCTGATCAGTGGGGAGGCCCGAAAGCGGATTCACAAGCTGACCTCCGGTGTGACAGCGCGCATTTTCCGCCTGATCGAAACGGCGGCGGAAGATGCGGTTCGGTCGGGCAAGGAGCGCCTCGACGCGGATAGTTTTAGCAACAATCTGGTGCTGCCGCTGGTCTCGATGACCCAGACCGCTAGGCGGCGGGGCAAGCCCGTGCAACAACGGGTCGGGGCATGATGGTGTCGGCCCGACTGCCCGTCGCGCCGCGGCCGTATCAAGACGAACTGCTTTCGTCCTGGATGGCGCGGGTTGCCGCGCGCTACGGGGCGGAGCCTCTTGAATTGATGGTGTACCTGGCGGGGCAGGGGGGTAGGGACGCAGGCGCGCGGCAGGTTGACGATGTGGCGCCGGATATGCGGCTGCTCAGGCTTTGGGCGAAGGCCTGCAGGATCGATCCGGAACGGCTTCATCGCAGGTCACTGACTTCCCGATATCCTGATCGGCCGCGGGACTGGTTGCGGACCGAGGCGGTGCCGGTCTGTCTTGCCTGTTTCGATGCGGATGTCGCTGCCGGTCGCGATGCCTATCTGCGGGCAAATTGGCGATTGGCGGAGCAGGTGGTTTGCCCGGCGCACCTGACCATGCTCCTGGATCACTGCCCCGCTTGTCGCGGCCGCCTGAGGCTTTGCTTTCGCATGCTGAACGGCACGCTGCGCCCCTTCTGTCGCAAATGCGATGCCGTTCTGACCGGCGGGGGAGGGGAGACGGAGGACCTTTTGAAGGCGGATTTCGCTGTGGGAGTTCTCGAGCTCCAACGCCAGATCAGCGGAATCGTCAGAGGTGGCGCAGGCCGTCTTGATCGACTCAATCATGGAATTCGCACTCTGTGGGCGCCGCTTGATCGCGATGGGGCGGCCCGGCCTGTCCTCGCGCTCTGGTACGATGAACCGGGGTGGAACTGCCCTTACGAGGCCCGCGCAGCCGTCGGCCGGCCTGCGCCGTTTCAGCACCTATCGGTGCGCTGGAGGGCCCTGACACTGGTGATCTTGCAGGATCTCTTCGGACCAGACCTCGTGCCCAATGCAGTCTTGCCTGAAGCAGCCCTCGTCCAGTTCAGGCGTGCGGCGCCGCTGCCGTGGCTCACGGATAGGCGAGATCTACGGAACGGGAAAGGAAGGCGCGCGATTGACGCTGGAGCGGAATGAGTCCACAGATTGAGCAAGAGGCCCGTCCACCGGTTAAATGGAAATTTCCTCGACGAGAGAGGCGATTTCGGCCGAATCCACCCATGAAACTAAAACGACATCGGCATGACATCGTGCCTATCGCGTAATGTCCGATAAGGCAAACTTATTGGACATGAAAAGTAGATGTGGGGTAGGGCGGTTCAGGGCATTTATGATATTTAAAAGCGCCGTTGACAGCCAGCTTGCGACGTTCTTCGAGGTTCAGGTGAGGGTAGAAGCGTCCCATTGATCAACTCCATGCAATACTCTGTTTTGATACAGAATTTGCACTTCATTTGTGAATCCACCGGTACTCCTTCAAAATGCCGATAATCTGTTCTTCCGTGAACCTTGATCGCTTCATAGTCTGTCTACTTTGCAAGGAACAGACTAACCCCAAATCGCGGACTTTTCAGGGGAGCAGGTCAGCGCCTAGAAGGGGTGATCTATAAACTGACAACCTGCAATGGATGTTTTTGTCAACGCGGCCTGACCACCGGTTGCTCCAATATTAATAGTAGGTTTCAAACTTGCCGTGGCATCACTGACCCAAGCCTTTTGGCAAATTCGTGCAAGAGTTCTCAATGAAACTCCTGAAAGTCGTCATCCGCGGATCTGAAGCACGGATGAGCGCTGACCAGCGGATGCGCAACCCGGCGAGGGTCAGGGGAATCGTGACAAGTTCGCGCTTGCGGTTCGATATAATCCAGACCCAACGGCTCAGGATCGAAAAGCCCATGCCGCTGGCGACCAGATCGAGGATCGCATCGACGCTGCTAGCCTCGATGATCCGGCCAGGCGCGTGGCGAGCAGCGCGGAACAAGAGGTCATCCTCCAGCCCGTATTCCAAAACCCGCGAATAGGTAATGTAGGTGTCCAGCCTAAGGTCCGCTGCTTCCAGATAGGGCCTGTCGCGAAGGGCATGTTTCGCAGGAAAGACCGCGACAAGGTCGTCCTCGAACATTGGCAATGCCAGAATTCCCTTTTCATGGATTTCACCTGGCGCGAATGCGATATCCAGTTCACCCTGTGAAACGGCGCGGGCCACGGGAAAAGTGCTGGTGCGCGATATGAAATCCACCTGCGCCGAACCAAGGGCCCGCTTGTTCGCTAGGAACCAGCGATGGATCGGGTAGGCTCCGCCACCCAGGCGAATCACGGGCTGTTCGCCCTTGCGCGACCGCTCGAGCACCTCTTCGGCGCGGTCGAGTTCGGCCAGAATGATCCGGGCCGAAGCAAGAAGCTGATGGCCCAGCGGCGTCAGAGTCAGCCTGCGCTTTGTGCGGTTGAACAGAGCCACGCGTGACGCGGATTCCGCATCGCGCACCTGATGGCTGAGGGCCGACGGTGTGACGTTCAGCAACCCCGCGGCCACCGTCATCGACGGTGCATCGGCCACCGCGACGATCATGCGCAGCATCCGTGTCGTGATGTGCCACGCCATGCACCTCGTCCCTTCTCTCTTTCGATGACATTACCTCAACTGAGTATTGAGAAACAATCAATATGAATCTTCGCATACTCCCCTAGGCTGCCTGACATGAACTGCAATCACGGGGGTGCTTAGGTGAAATCGCATTATCGCGCGGTGGTGATCGGTGGCGGTATCGTCGGGACAAGTGTGTTGTATCACCTAGCCAAGCTCGGCTGGTCCGACGTCGCCCTGATTGAACGGCGCGAGTTGACCGCCGGTTCGACTTGGCATGCAGCGGGCGGGTTTCATGCAGTCAATGCCGACCCAAATATTGCGGCACTTCAGACCTACACCATCAAGCTATATCAGGAACTACAGGCTGAATCGACGCAATCCCTTGGAATGAAGGTGCGCGGGGCGATCACCTATGCCAGCACCCCCGAACGCTGGGAATGGCTGCAGGGCGCCCTATCGGGGTTTCGCACCATCGGGCTGAACGATCCCTGCCTCATCACACCCGAAGAGATCAAGAAGCTGTGCCCGGTTGTCGATACGACCGGCGTCATTGGCGGGCTTTGGGATCCTAACGACGGCTATATAGACCCCTATGGCACGACCCATGCATTTGCCGCCGCCGCCCGTCGGCGCGGGGCTGAGGTTATCCTGCGCAACGCCGTGCTGGACCTGCGCGCAAACCCTGACGGCAGTTGGACAGTCGTCACCGAGGCGGGCACCTGCACCGCCGACCACGTCATCAACGCGGCGGGTCTTTGGGCCAAGCGGGTCGGGCGCATGGTTGGCGTCGACCTGCCTGTCATCCCGATGGAGCATCATTATCTTATTACCGAAAAAATCGACGCACTGGCCGCACTTGATGACGAAATCCCGACTGTCGTCGATCTGGAAGGGTTCACCTATGCTCGCCAGGAGGGCAAGGGTTTGCTGCTGGGTCTCTACGAAACCAACCCGCGCCACTGGCAACCCGACGGCGCGCCTTGGGATTACGGGATGGATCTGATCCCAGAGGACATCGACCGAATCGCTCCCGAACTTGAGTTGGGGTTCCGGCGCTATCCGGCGTTGCAACACGTCGGGATCAAGCGTTGGGTCAACGGTGCATTCACCTTTACCCCCGATGGCAATCCGTTGGTCGGGCCGGTGCCGGGATTGCGTAATTTCTGGTGTGCATGCGGAGTTATGGCTGGGTTCAGTCAAGGCGGTGGGGTTGGTCTGGCGCTCGCCGAATGGATTGTATCGGGTGAACCGCAGGCGGATATATTCGGCATGGATGTGGCTCGCTATGGCGCCTTCGCCGCAAATGAGGCTTGGCTCAAGGCGACAACGCGCCAATTTTACGCGCGCCGCTACCTGATGAGCTATCCCAACGAGCAACTGCCTGCAGGGCGGCCGTTGAAAACACCCCCGGCCTATGACGCAATGGGTCCCGAGGGCTGTGTGTGGGGCCAGTCGTGGGGGATGGAGGTGCCGCTGTACTTTGCGCCCAAGTCTGGCGGTTTCGTCGAAAAACCAACCCTGAAACGGTCCAACGCCTTTGATATCGTCGCATCAGAATGTCGGGCGGTGCGGGAGGGTGTGACGCTGCTCGACACATCGGCGTTTTCGCGTTTTGAGATCAGCGGATCTGGCGCGCGGGCATTTCTGGACCGGCTCTTGGCCTGCCGTCTGCCTGTACGCGGCCGGGTCCGGCTGGCCCCGATGCTGTCGCCTATCGGGCGGTTGATGGGCGATCTGACCGTAATGAACTGGGACGACAAAAAGTTCTGGTTGATGGGGTCATATTACCTTCGGGCGTGGCATCTTCGCTGGTTCCACGACCATCTGACGACGACAACGGTGTCGATCGTCGATGTGTCGGACGCGGTACCGGGGATGGCCGTGACAGGGCCGAAATCGCGCGCGTTTCTGCAAACGCTGACCAATGCCGACCTGTCGGACAAGGCAATGCCCTTCATGGCCTGCGCCGAAATCGACATCGACCTGCACCGCGCAAAAGTTGCGCGGCTGTCGGTGATGGGCGAGTTGGGATATGAAATCAACCTGCATGCAGCTGAACACCGACAGTTGTACCAGACACTGTTGACCGCAGGCCGGGATCATGGACTGGCGCAGGTCGGCTTTTATGCCCTTGGGTCGCTCAGGGTCGAGAAAAGTTTCGGCATCTGGTCGCGCGAATTCACCCGCGCATATACCCCGGCGATGAGCGGACTTGACCGGTTTGTCGCCTTTGACAAGGTCGACTTTATCGGTCGCGACGCGGCGCTGACCACGCGCGACGCAGGCCCGCCGCTCCGGCGGCTGGTGACGCTGGCGGTCGATGCAACCGATGCCGATGCCGGGGGGTTCGAGCCAATCTTTGCGGGCGACATCCTTGCCGGTCATGTGACCTCGGGCGCTTACGGACATTCGCTGGGCCAAAGCCTCGCACTCGCCTACATCGACAGTGCCGTCATCGACGAGTCGCCGCCGCTGACCGTGCATGTGATCGGCCAACCGCGCCCCGCGCGGATCATCCCGCCGTCGCCCCATGATCCGTCCGGCGAAAGGATGCGGGCATGACACAGCTTGAATCCCAGCTGCCTGACCGGACCCGGCGTGGTGGCAGACGACAGCGGCGCGACAGCGGCGGCGGAATCCCGGCGGGAAAGCCCGAATGGCGTCATCTGACCAACCCACTGGACCTGCAACGCGCCTTTTCCGACGATCAGATTGCAACGATCCACAATACCGCCCTGCGTGTGCTGGAAGAACTGGGCATTCGCGTCCTCAACCCGGATGCGATTGACTATTTCCGCCGGGCAGGGGCCCGGGTCGATCCAGCCGAGGGCATGGTATATATTGATAGGGGACTTGTGACCCAATCGTTGAAGAGCGCGCCGGCCGACTTTTCGATCGGCGGCGGCAATCCGGACAACGACGTAAACATCGGAGGTCGTTCGACGGTTTTCGCCTGCGTTGGCGGACCGCCCAACGTAATCGACCTCGACCGCGGCCGCCGACCCGGCACCGAGGCTGACATGCTGGATTTCATCCGCCTCTCGCAACACTTCGAGGTGTTGCACATGCAAGGCTCGAACGTCGAACCACAGGACGTGCCGACGCCCATCCGGCACTACGCGCAAATGCTCGGACAACTCAGGCTCAGTAACAAGCCAATGTTCACCTACGCCCGCGGCACGGCCCAGGCCGAGGATACCTGGGAGATGATCCGCCTTGGCCGCGGATTGTCGGAGTCGGCGTTTCAGGCCCGGCCCTGGTGTTTTACCGTCATCAACACCAATTCGCCACGCCAGCTTGACGGACCGATGTGCACGGGCATCATCGATTTTGCCAAGGCTGGTCAGGTCGCCATCATCACGCCCTTCACTCTTGCCGGTGCAATGGCGCCCGTCACTGTTTCGGGTGCGTTGGCCCTGCAACATGCCGAGGCACTGGCAGGAGTCACCTTGTCACAGGTTGTCCGGCCGGGCGCACCCGTGGTCTACGGATCTTTCACGTCGAACGTAGATATGAAGTCCGGATCGCCCGCCTTCGGCACGCCTGAATTTGTCCGGGCGGCCTTTGGCGCGGGACAGCTTGCACGGCATGTGAACCTGCCCTGGCGGGGCTCTGGAGCAACGGCCTCGAACGCGCCTGACGCACAATCGGCCTACGAGTTCATGAACTCGGCCTGGGGGACACTTTTGGGTGGGGTCAACGTGATGCTGCACGCGGCCGGCTGGCTCGAAAGCGGCCTGTCTGCGTCGCTCGAAAAGTTCGTGCTGGACGTGGAAATGCTGCAGATGTTTGCGCATCTTTTCGTGTCGGCCGAACAGGAAACGGACGGCTTGTTCGACGCAATCGCCGAAGTGGCGCCGGGCGGACATTTTTTCGGTTCCGCACATACGCTGGCCCGCTACCAAGACGCCTTTTACGAACCGCTCGTTTCCGATTGGCGCAATTTCGGCCAATGGACAGATGCCGGTGCCAAGACGGCAACCGAACGCGCGAACCTGATCTGGAAGAAGGTTCTGACAGACTTCGAACCGCCGCCGCGAGATCCGGCCCGGATCGACGCTGTCACCGACTTCATTGCCCGTCGTACCCGCGACGGCGGCGCCCCGCCCGAATCCTGAGAAAAGCAACGATCGGGCATCACTCGGATTGCACCATGACAAGCCACTGACCAACCCAAGCAAACACTTCCAAAGAGGAACCCCACAATGCGACACACCAATCAGAATGGCACCGACGTTTCCCGACATGTGCGCGACCTTGCCAAGGCCGCCCAAACCGGAAAGATGGACCGCCGCGAATTTCTTACGACGGCCAGCGCGCTTGGCGTCACAACGGCGTCGGCCTTTGCTCTTGTCGGCTTACCAATGCCGGTTTCGGCACAAGACCAGAAGCCGAAGCCCGGCGGCACCCTGCGCGTCGCGATGAGCGTCCTGCAACCCAAGGATCCGCGTACCTTTGACTGGACCCAGATGGGCAA
>JBBSOT010000260.1:0-7300 GCA_038259455.1 Hyphomicrobiales bacterium
GACAGCGGGCCGATAGACATCCTGGTTGCCGAGGACAACGACGTAAACCAGCTCGTCTTCGCACAGATACTGAACGGGTTGGGCCTGTCGTATCGCATTGTCGGAAACGGTCGCGCCGCCGTCGCCATGCATCTGGCGATGAAGCCCAAACTGATCCTCATGGATGTCTCGATGCCGGAACTGGATGGATTTGAGGCGACAGCCGCGATCCGCGCCGCCGAAGCATCGAGCGGAATACGCACGCCGATTATCGGGGTCACGGCTCATGCGTTCGAAGCAGACCGCGATAGATGCATCGAATCCGGCATGGACGACTATTTGTCAAAGCCGGTCTCGCCCAACATGCTCGACGCAAAACTCACGTCCTGGATGGGTCAGCCCAAGATGGCCGAAACCGCCTGACGGGTGCCTAGCGGTTCCTCATCACGACGCATGATCCGCCAACGGCTTGAATCTTCCCACAAATTCGGTCCGCCTCCAGTCGAGTGTCGGCGCCGATGCGCACGACGTAAATACCGCGACGGCCGCGTGGCGAGCGGACCCGGCTGACCACAGGCTCGTGGCCGGCGAGCACTTTTGCAAGCCGGCCGCCAAGTCTCTGCCATTGCCTCAGCGCAACGTCGCGGCGAAAATTGCCGGCAACCTGAATGCCCCACGGCTTTGCGGTGACAGACGACATGGCCACAAGTGCGGTACGAATTGCCGGCATCTGGCGGCAGGCATTCGAAAAACTCTTCGTCTTATCAAGCGGTTGAACCGTTCCTGCATAGGTTTGGTCCGAAAATTTATCCACAGGCTCGCCCATGATGTCCAAAACATAGTTTTCGGTCTCCATTGGCAGGAAACCGCCGGCTGAAAGCCATCGCGAAACCCTCGCCTCGCCTGAATTATAGGCGGCCGCAGCAAGGCCGAGATTTCCGAAGCCGTTTTTCAGTTCGGCGAGATATTTCGCCGAGGCGGGTATGGCCTTGTCGATGTCGAAGGAATCGTCGAGGCCGCGCATGGCCGCTGTGCCCGGCATGAACTGGGCGATGCCCTCGGCACCGGCCGGACTGACGGCACCCGGGTCGAACCGACTTTCCTTGAAGATCAGGCGGGCAAAGAAGGCGCGTGGCAGACGATGCCGGTCTGCCTCGTCGGCGATCAGGGCGCAGATGCGATCGATTGTTGCCGGCAGCGACTTGCCGGGGGGATCGGCCAAAGCTGCATCACACGGTGCCAGCAACCCGCAAAGCAGCGTCAGGGCCCCTCGCGCAAGATGCACCTGACTATTGCGGCGACGAATTGCCAAGACCGAAGCGTTGCTCGATATAGGCGGCGACCATTCGTTCAAACTCGCGCGCAATGTCGGGGCCGCGCAGCGTAGCGGCTTTCCGGCCGTCGATGAAGACGGGTGCGGTCGGCGTCTCGCCGGTTCCGGGCAATGAGATGCCGATGTCGGCGTGCTTCGATTCTCCCGGACCGTTGACGATGCAGCCCATGACCGCAACCTTCAGTTCCTCGACGCCAGGATATTTGTCGCGCCAGACCGGCATGTTCTTCCTGAGATCGGCCTGGATGGTCTGGGCGAGCTCCTGAAACACCGTCGACGTGGTGCGACCGCAGCCGGGGCAGGCGGCGACGGTCGGCACGAACTGACGGAAGCCCATCGTCTGGAGAAGTTCCTGGGCGACCTGCACTTCACGGGTACGGTCGCCATTGGGCTCCGGCGTCAGCGACACGCGGATGGTGTCGCCGATGCCCTGCTGGAGAAGGATGGCCATGGCCGCCGACGAGGCGACGATGCCCTTGGAGCCCATGCCGGCTTCGGTCAGGCCAAGATGCAGGGCGTGATCGGACCGCGCGGCAAGGGCTGCATAGACGGCGATCAGATCCTGGACGGCCGATACCTTGGCGGAAAGAATGATCCGGTCGCGCGGCAGGCCGATGTCCTCGGCCGCTTCGGCCGACAGGAGCGCCGACTGCACGATCGCCTCGCGGGTAACCTCCTGGGCGGTGCGCAGCGAGCCATTCCGCTGGTTCTCGTCCATGAGCGCTGTCAGCAGATCCTGATCGAGCGAACCCCAGTTTACGCCAATCCTGACCGGCTTGTCATGAAGGATGGCCATTTCAACAATGGATGCGAACTGACGGTCCTTCTTTTCCTTGAAGCCGACATTGCCCGGATTGATGCGGTACTTGGCCAGCGCCTTGGCGCAAGCGGGGTGGTCGGTCAAAAGACGATGCCCGATATAGTGGAAATCGCCGACCAGTGGCACGTCGATACCGAGCCGCTGCAGCCGCTCCTGGATGCGCGGGACTGCTGCCGCGGATTCATCGCGATCGACCGTGATGCGCACGATTTCGGAGCCAGCCCTGTGGAGCGCTGCGACCTGCGCTACCGTGCCATCGATGTCGGCCGTGTCGGTGTTGGTCATCGACTGCACGACGACCGGCGCATCACCGCCGACCATGACGCCGCCGACATCAACGCCGACCGAGCGTCGCCTGGGAAACGGGGAAGAATAAAATCCGGGCATTGCCGGCAGCCTTTCGCGACACAAATCCGCCCTGAGGTGGCGAAGGTTGCCGCCTGTGTCAACTCTCGCAGAGGCTGATCCGCCTGTGCAAGGAAATTGTGACTCAGCTGGCGACGGCACCAGACCTTTGAATCTGGCGTGCCGCCAGCACCCGTCAGACGAAAAAGAGGACTGGCATTTCCCGATTTTCGCTGCTGATTGGGGATGCATCGCTGATCTCGCCCCGACGCCTGGAGAATGCTGACACAAGCTGCCATGCCGCCGCAGATGGCCCATGATGCCGGTTTGCAGCCAGATAGACGCTGGCAATGGGGAATGGCAAAGCGCGCAGGAAGATTGACGCAGCGCTCCTAACGGTTGGCGATGTTTTTCTGACTATATTGCAGTGCAACTTTCATGTATGAGTGCGGCCCGGTTCGGATACCTGAAGAAGCTGGAGCTGAATCGATTGAATTGAGCCTCGGCCTGGTATGTAGATCAGGCGCGAGAACGGGTCGCCCGACGCGCGGCCAATGGATAGAACAAATGGCGAAGTTCAGGTTTCACAAGCTGGCCGCTCTGGCTGTGCTGGTTGGGTTTGCCGGCTGGGTAGCAACCGGCGAATTTTCGTCGGTCGGCAGCGCGCAGAACGACGAACAGGCAACGCCCGCAGAAGCGGAACAGCCCAAGGCTGCGCCAAGAACGGTGGCGATCGTGACGCCCCCGCATATCGATCACGCACGCGCCATTCGCATTTCCGGCCAGACCGATGCGGAGAAGCGGGTCACGCTGGCGACCCGCGTGATGGGCGTCATCGACAGGCTGCCGGTCAAGCAGGGTGAGCGGGTCGAGCGCGGCGAACTGGTGATGGCCCTGGACGCTTCCGACAAGGAAGCGGCTGTTCGCATGTCCGAGAGCATTGTGGCGCAGCGCCAGGCGGAGGCCGACGCGGCGGAGCAATTGGTCAAGGGCGGCAACGCACCCAAGCTGCAGTCGGACCAGGCACGTGCGGCGCTCGCAACGGCCAAGTCGCAGCTCGAGGGCGCCAAATCCGAGCTCGCCCAATACAAGATCCATGCGCCTTTCAACGGCCTGATCGACCGGGTTCCGGTGCAACGCGGCAGCACGATCCTGGCCGGTGCCGAGGTCGCGACGCTGATCAATCTCGATCCCTTGCTGGCTATCGGAGAAGTCAGCGAAGGCGATTTGCGCTACCTCAAGATCGGCAACAGCGCCGATGTGCGGCTGGTCAATGGCCAGACCGTAGAGGGAACGCTGCGCTACATAAGCCGCGATGCGTCCCAGGCGACCCGGACCTTCCGCATCGAGGTCGCCATTCCCAATGAAGACAAGCTGCTGCCGGCGGGCATGACGGCCGAGATCATCCTGCAAGGCCAGTCCACCGATGCCGTGAAGCTGCCGCGTTCCGTGGTGACGCTGAGTGCGGACGGCGACCTGGGAATCCGCGCCGTCGACGCGGACAGCAAGGTCGTGTTCTTCCCTATCGACCTCGTCGACGATACGCCGAGCGGCATCATTCTGGCCGGCATTCCAGCCGATGCCAAGATCATCGTCGCCGGCCAGGACCTGGTCAGCGAGGGCGACGTGGTCAACGCGGTGCCCGCCGACGAGAACATGATCAGGAAACTGATCGGCGAAACTTCAGACGGGACGTAGCGCGTCATGGATATTGTCAAGCTTGCGGTTCGCAACGCGCGCCTGACGCTGTCGGTGCTCGTCTTCCTGATCATCGCCGGGGCAATTGCCTACCAGTCGGTGCCCAAGGAGGCGGAGCCCGACGTCGCCATTCCGATCATGTATGTCAGCCTGGTCTACCAGGGCATTTCGCCGGAAGATGCGGAGCGGCTGCTGCTGAGACCGGTCGAGTCGCAGCTCAAGAACCTTAAGGGCCTAAAGGAAATGAAGTCGGCCGCCTATCAGGGTGGCGGCTATGTGCTGGTCGAATTCGATCCATCGACTGATCTCGGGGACGCCCTTATCGATACCCGCAACAAGGTTCAGGACGCCAAGCGCGACCTGCCTTCAGGTGTCGAGGAACCGACGGTCAACGAGGTCAACATCTCGGAGTTTCCGGTTCTTGTGGTGACATTGTCGGGCAACCTCCCCGAGCGGGTCCTGACAACGGCTGCCAAGACATTGCGCGACCATATCGAGGAAGTGCCTGGCGTGCTCGAGGGCGTCATCCAGGGATCGCGCGACGAGCTGGTGGAGGCGATCATCGACCCGATGAAGCTTTCTTCCTACGGATTGCAGCTCGACCAGCTGATCCAGGGCATCGGCGCATCCAACAACCTGGTGGCCGCCGGCACGATAGAGGGCAGCGAGGGCAAATACGCGATCAAGGTTCCGGCCCTGATCGAGACGCCGCAGGATATCGCCAACCTGCCGGTTGTCGCCGGACAGAACGCCGTCGTGCGGGTGCGCGACATCGCAACCGTGCGCTCGACCTTCAAGGATGCCGAGACGATCACCAGGCTGGACGGCAAGCCGGCCATCGCCATCGAGGTCAAGAAGCGCATCGGCGCCAATATCGTGGAAACGATAGACGGCGCCAAGGCCGTGGCCAACGACTTCATCAAGACCATGCCCGAGGGCATGGAAGTGACCTACACGCAGGACAAGTCGGTATTCGTCAACACGCTGCTCAACGACCTGCAGAACCATGTGCTGATCGCCGTGATCCTGGTGTTCATCGTCATTCTCTACGCGCTGTCGGGGCGCGCCTCGCTGCTGATCGGGCTGGCCATTCCCTCGTCCTTCCTGATGGGCATCCTGGCACTCGCCCTGATGGGCTACACGATCAACATGATCGTGCTGTTCTCGCTGATCCTGTCTGTGGGCATGCTGGTCGACGACGCGATCATCGTCACGGAATTCGCCGAGCGCCGCATGTCGGAAGGCATGAACCGCGTCGATGCTTTCGAGCTTGCGGCCAAGCGCATGTCAGGCCCGGTCATCGCCGCCACGATGACGCGCATCGCGGCGTTCTCGCCGCTGCTGTTCTGGCCGGGCATCATCGGCGATTTCATGAAATATCTGCCGATCACGCTGATCGTTACGCTGGCTGCCTCGATGGCCTACGCGCTGATCTTCGCGCCGACAATCGGCGCCCTGATCGGCAAGGCGCCGATCCACGAGGAAGGCGACAAGCGCGACGGTCTCTACATGGCCGTGGTCAAGAAGGCGGTTCACTATCCGATTACCGCCGTGGTCCTGACCATCGCAATCCTCGTCGGCAGCTTCGCCTCCTACGTCAAATATGGCAACGGCGTCGAATTCTTCCCATCGGTCGAGCCCGACTACGGCCTGCTTTATGTCCATGCACGGGGCAATCTCTCGCTTGCCGAGATGGATCTGGCGACCAAGGCTGCCGAGGACCGCATCCTCGGCTGGCCCGGCATCACCTCGGTCTATACACGCGCCGGCAAGACGCGCGGCGGCGGCGCCGACATTCCGGAGGACGTGGTAGGCGTCATCCAATATGAATTCGTCGACTGGCGCGAACGCAAGCCAGCCAACGTCATCCTCGACGATCTGCGCGTCGCGATGGCCGGCATTCCAGGCGTCGACGTTGAAGTTCGCGTGCCCGATGCCGGCCCGCCGACCGGCAAGCCGATCCAGGTGCAGCTGTCTGCGGTCGATCCGGCGGGGCTGAACGAGAAGGCCGCGGAAGTCGCTGCCGCCGTTGCCAAGGTGCCGGGTGTCATCGACGTTTCGGACGGCCTGCCACCGCCCGGCATCGACTGGGCGCTTGAGGTCGACCGTACCAAGGCGGCGCAGTACGGCATCAGCCCGGCATCCGTCGGTACTGTCGTGCAGCTCGTGACAACCGGGCTCAAGCTGACCGACTACCGACCGGCCGGCGCCGACGACGCGGTCGATATCCGCCTGCGCGTGCCCGAGAACCGGCGCACGCTGGCGACGCTAGACCAGTTGCGGGTGGAGACGACGCAGGGGTCGGTGCCGATTTCGAATTTCGTTTCGCGCACCCCGGAGCGGACGCTCGGCATCCTGAACCGGATCGACGGAAAGCGCACGATCACGATCACCGGCAATGTCGATTCATCGCATCAGATCGCAGCGGTCCAGGCAGAGGTCGAGAAGGTGGTCGAGGCGGCGGATCTGCCGGGCATCGACTGGAAGCTTGGCGGTTCGAGCGAAGACAGCGCCGAGGCGAGCGCGTTTCTGTCCAAGGCTTTCGGCGCGGCGATCTTCCTGATCTTCATTGTTCTCCTGGCGCAGTTCAACAAGCTGACCAGCGTTTTCCTGGTGCTGTCATGCGTCGTGATGGCGATGATCGGCGCGCTGCTCGGCATGCTCCTCACCGGACAGGCGTTTGTCATCGTGATGTCGGGCATCGGCATGATCGCGCTGGCCGGTGTGGTGGTGAACAACAACATCGTGCTGATCGATACCTATGACCGGCTGCGGGAAGAAGGCTGGGACAAGATGGACGCCGTGCTGGAGACCTGCCGCGAGCGGGCGCGTCCGGTCGTGCTGACAGCGCTTTCGGCCATTCTCGGCGTGCTGCCGATCGCCTTTGGGCTCGGCCTTGAGATCTTCCACCAGGAAGTGACAATCAACGCGCCTTCGACGCAATGGTGGATCGCCCTGTCTTCGGCCATCGTCTTTGGACTGGCCTTCGCTACCGTGCTGACGCTGATCGTGACGCCTTCGCTGCTGATGATCTTCACGCGCAGCAAGGACAGCCGGTTCTACGCATTCTTTCGCCGCCTGTCCGGCCGCTTCAGCCGCAAGGCGGACGTTGAGGCGGATCACGC
>JBBSOT010000261.1:0-7278 GCA_038259455.1 Hyphomicrobiales bacterium
TGGGGGCATGGCAGCTCAAGGAGCGCGGGCAGGAGGTTGCGGCCGTCCGGGTCTGGCACGAGGTCAAAGACCGTGCCGCCGAGGTAGCGCGTGTGGCGCAGGAGCTGGCCGGTCACGTCCGCGAATGGCTGGACCGCACGGCAGAGCGGGTGCTGGACCGGTTCCAGCCGGAGCTGGCGCTAGACGGGGGCGGCAATGACCGGGTTCAGGCCCCAGACCTTGCCGCCCGTCTGCGCGAGGCGTGGGAAGCGCGGCAGAGCCGCCAAGAGGTGCGTGAGGTCGTTGCGCCAGAGCGGGGCCGTGAGGCACCGGAGCAGGACGCATCGCAGAGCCTGGCAGACCGGTTACGTGAGGCGGCGCGGGGGATCGATCCGGACGTCCTCGCTGACCGTGCCGCCACCCTGCGCGAAGGGCGCGAGGCAGAGGAACGGCATCTGGCGCTGGAGGCCGAGAAGGTCAGGGTGCGCGAGTTTGAGATCGAGCGCGAGGCGGCGAGCATAGCGGAACGCGACAGCGGAATCGGGTGGAGTCGGTAGGGTGTCCGTGCATGCCATTACTGGGTGCGGTGACAAGTTCGCTGCGCGTTACGCCTGTTTCTTCGGTCGCCCGCCCTTGGCACCGTTGGCACGGGCGGCGGCAGCCTTGGCGGGTGACGTGGCCTGTCCGGCACGGCGGGCCATGTAGGCTTTCGTGCCAAACACTCCGGCCAGCAAGCCACTCACCCTGAAGTCCGTATCGAGGGCTTCCCAATGTAGCCCAAACCCTGCGCCGAGGATTTCCACCGTCGCAAGTTCATCATGCGTGGCGGTTTCCAGCCCCTGTGCGAGGTGGGGTGGAAAGGCGAAGGTGCAGCCGTTGTTCAGTTCGACGATGATGCGCGCGCTCTTGCGGTCATAGCGCGCGGCTGTCGCACGCGGCTCGACAAGGTGCGCAATCCTGCCCCGTTCCAAGGCGTTGTCGATTTCAGTGTCTGTCAGATCAGCCATGGAATTCCCTCCACTTGGCAAGAAACTGGTCCTGCTGGTCGCGGACCAACTGCATGGCGCGACGCAGATCGTTGGCCTTCATGTTCTCAGCCCGGACAAGGGTTGGCGCACCGTCAGGCCCGATCAGGTTGATCTTGGCATGACCATCGCCGAACACATGCACATGGGCTGGTTCATGGTCGTCGGTAAAGATGATGATGCGCAGCCCATGCGCCCGGTAGATCGTGACCATACAGAAGAATAACCCATCATGATGGGTTATTCAAGTAATGGCGGTGGGTGTGAAGTTAACGTTCCTATTTCTTGCCAACTTCACACCCGCCCGTTGCGGTGCGGAACGCCCGTAACGGTTACGCTGGAACAGTCAGGGTCATGTTGATCGTGCCCATGATCCTGTCGGTCTCGGCGAGGATCTTCAGGATGCGCTGGTAGTGCCGCACATCCTCGATCCCAAGTTCGCGGCCTTTCCGATCCTTCAACCACTTCTGGGCGGGCTGATAGCCGCCGATGTAGAAGCCCCATGAGACTTCGGGGGCGCTGCCGAAATACTGGGTGTCGTTGATCCAGATGCGGCCATCCTCGAACCTAGGCTTGTCCACCACGTTGTCGCCGTCCCCGGTGAAGGGAAATGGGGTCTGGCCGATGGCGGCGGGTTCCATCAGGTGCAGCTTGCGCAGCTCGGTGCCCTTGGCTGACACGTCCCAGAACTCGTCTGGGCTGGCAGGCCAAGGAATGCGGGGAAAGTCGATCTTCAGGAACTCGGCATAGGCTTCGCGATAGGCGGGACAGTGCAGGACGCCATAGATGTAATCGAAGACGGCTATCTCGTCCGGACTGCCCTTGTCGGGGTGTGCAGCCATCTCTTGCAGGCGCTTGTAGAGCTTGCGGTCGAAGTTCACACGGCGCGTCTGATCGAGGTCTTGCTCGTCAGGGTAGAGGTAGAGGGGGAATAGTGAGTTGCTGTCGTATGCGTCATAGGTTTTGTGGCCGCAAAGCATGTTTGTGACAACTCCGCCTCCCTGATCCTTCTTGATTTTGGGTGTTATCAGGCCGAAGTTTTCGCCGTTCAGCATGTGGTGCATGAAGTCGAACCGTCCCCAGTCCACCATGTCCGGGCGGTAGAGGATTGCCCGCGTGTCGAAGGGGCGGTAGGCGATTGATGTGACATCCGAGGCCCAGTCCGCGCTTTGAAGCGCAGCGCGAGCGGCAGGTAGCTTCCATCCACGAGAGTCACCGGGGGGATATTTTCCAGCCTTCTTATTTGGGAAAAACTCGGCACGCACTTGATCGTCAGTCTTGGCGGGATCGGTAAAACGTGTGATCCGGTCCTTGAGACCCTGCTTGGTGAAGTCGATCACAAGGCCATCCTTTGCCGTCACGATGCCGGTGACATTGGCAGGCATGAAATCGGCTATTCCGAAGCCTTTGCCATAGACCGCGCTCAGGGTGTGATCGCGCGGCACAAAGGCGTATTGGGGCGCGATGCAGTCGATCCGTTCGGTGACGGGCGTTCCAATCCTACCAGCTTCGAGGCTGGCATATTTACCCTCGCGAGTGCCCCAGAGATCGCCATGCCAGACCTCGGCCAATCCTGCCTTCTTCTGGCCTGTCTTAACTGCGATGATGATCGCCACGCCTTGCTGGATGTCGAAGACGTTCTTGTCGGGTTTGCCTTCGGGTGTAACCTCTTTCTTGTTCGCGTTGCCGTGCAGGTCGATGACATGAATGCGGTCGAAGGTATTCAGGAGATGCCAGCGCATCCCCCGGAAGGTCGGGTTATCGAGGTAACCATGGTTGGAGATGAAACCAAGGATGCCTTCACCGTTCTTCTCGATTAGGCTTTCTGACAAACGAATGAACTTCACATAGTCGTCTTGCAGCCAATGCTTGCGTTCACCAAAATGAACGCCATCGACATATTTGTAATCCTCGATCAGGCGCGTGATCCAATTGCTCGTGTTGTGCGAGATGCCCGAATAGGGCGGGTTTCCGATCACACACATGATGGGCATGTCGCGCTTGATGGTGTTGGCGCCCTTGGCCTCGCGTGACAGCCATTGCGTGAAGGGCAGGGTCTGGTTGGCAGGCTCGCCCTCTTCAAGGCTGTTGGTCAGGAAGACCGAGAGACGCGGCGGGTTGCCGGTGGGCTTATAGCCCATCTCGGTCAGGATCATGTCCAGCTTCATATGGCACATGGCATAGGATGCCATGAGCAACTCGAAGCCGTGCAGGCGCGGTATCAGATCGGCCTCGATGTAGCTGGACCACATGCCGGGGGCGACGCCCTGAATCTTGGGTGCAATCTGCTTGATGACCTCAGCGAGAAAGGTGCCGGTGCCGGTGGCGGGGTCGAGAATCTGAACCCGGTGGACCTCTTTCTTGATCGTGATGGCCTTGCCCTTCTTGCCGGTCTGGCCTGTGTCCCAGTCCAGCGTGACCTTCGAGGTGTCGGCGAGGCCATCGGGCAGGCCAAATTCGGTTTGCAGCACCTCGTCTACAGCGCGGACGATGAAATTGACTACGGGTTCGGGCGTATACCAAACGCCACGGGCTTTGCGCTTGGACGGGTTATAGGCGGCGAGGAATGTTTCGTAGAAGTGCAGGAAGGGGTCGTTCTGACCAGTCAGCTTGCCGAAGCCTTCCATGATCTTCGCCACGTCGCAGGCTTGGAAAACGCGCGCTAGGTCGTCGATGATCCAAGCGATCCGATCATCAAGGTCGTAGCCAGCCACGTAGCTAAATAGCGACCGCAGAAAAGGGTTGGACTTGGGCAACAGTTCCAGCGCTTCTTGGCGGCTGAACGTGTCCAGTGTGGTGTCGTGCAGACGGGCTGCAAACATGCCGTAGGCAATAGTTTCGGCGTAGATGTCGGCGAAGTCTTCTGGTGTGATGTCGTGGATCAGGTTTTCTTTGAACGCCTGATACTGGGCTGTCAGTTCGTTTTGAATCGCCTCGTCCTCGGCCAGCGTCTTGCGCAGCACGTCCTTAATTAGGTTGGCCTTGCCTGCCATGCGCTCGGCCAGATCGCGGGGGCTGGTGATGGTCTGGGGCTTTTGCGCGATGAAGTCGCGGAGCAGGTTTTCCAGCGTTTCGTATTGATCCGGTTTTGGGATCACGCCCATCAGGAAGTCAGCGATGCTGACAGAGGCGGTCAGCTCGCTGTCACGGTAGAAGTCCCAGTCGAGGCCGTTGGTATAGACAAGGTTGGGTAGAGCGGCCTTGTAACGCTCCTGCTGCATCTTGTTGCTGTCCTTCATGCCCCTGATGGGAATGTGCAGGTCTTTGGCTTCCACATGACCGACAACGATTTCACCGGTCGAGATGATGAAATCAGGCGCGCCGCATTTTACCCGCTTGGGTTCGTTCAGGGCAGTGACGCCGAGGGCCGCAAAGAGCGCTTCGAAAACTGAGCGGTAGGAATGTTCGGTCGCGTTACCTGTGGCGTGAATGCTTTGAACTTTAGAAATGAAGTTTGAAATTACTGACACGGTGGCCTCTGTTGTTGTCACTGCCCGAGCAGCCGTTTGAAAAATCCTTTGGGGCGTTTGTCTTCCAGAAGGGCAGTTGCCTGCTGACGCCACTTGTCGCGATCCTCGCGCAAATCGGCGATGGTTTCTTGCAAAAGGGCGCGCTCGCGCTCGCGTTCTTTTTCCTGCATTTCCATCTGGATACGGAGTGTTCCTAAGCTGTTACCTTGCTGTTCCGTATCGTTCCTATGTAACGGTGCGTCGGTTGTTCCGGGTGTTACGCTTGGGAACAGGCGATGAAGCTCTGACGGTTCGATAATATATGAGCCATCATCCGCTTTGGATGCTGAAATCTTTCCAGATTTAATCGCACGATGCAGAGTTGTCTTGCTTTTCCCAACCACTTTTGCGGCTTCACCAAGAGTGTAACTCATGCCGTTCCGCCGCATTCCAAGTGGAACGGTACGGTGCGTTCCGATGTGTTACGCATCGTCGTCACCAATTTTTGTGGCGGGTAAGTCAGGTTCCATGCCCGGAAGGGTTGGTTCGGATGGCGGTGGCAGGCCGGGGCCTGTCGGAAGCTGTTGCTCTCCTCGGCCAATAGACGGGATCTGTTTGAGTGGTTTCTGATGATCCAATTCACTCAGATCTGGCTGTTCGTCGTCGCTGATAACAACGGCTGCGCTGAACAGGCTGTAGCGGATACCATCGCGCCTACCAAGCCAAGCGACCCGATCGTTGATGATGTAAGCGTTGGTTGTGCCGCGATCTCCAATTTGACGAACTTCAATCCAAAGGTCGTCTTTGAGCTTTTTTACGGCCCTTTGCACTGTTGGACGGCTCGCCCCCATTAAGCGGATCAGGTTTTTTTGTGAAATAACGACAGCGTTGTGATCACCAATCCGGGCAACAAGAAGGTGCATAAGCTGGGCCGCTTTTGGAGCTTCTGCGATCAGTTTTGCCCAGGCCTCATGAGCGGCACGCTCGGTTTGAAGCCATAAGCCCGCAGGAGATTTTTCAGGGATTTTTTCAGCGGTCATTATATGAGGCTACCTAGCATCAAATTCTTTCGGAAACGGTAAGCAAGGTTACGGATAGTGCAATTTTTAGCGTTCAACAAATGAAAATCAGTGTTCAGTTATTAAAAACCGGCCTCATCAGCTATGATGCTAGGTGGCCTCATGAGCTATGATGCTACCCCCCCCCCTAACCCATTGAAATCATTTGCTCCAAATTTTGCTCTTTCTAATGATCTACAGGAGGGCAAAAAATCCACGCCCGTTCGAGCGTGAGCGCTCGCCAGATAGCTGGCGAACGATCGGGCGGGGGTGGAGTTTTTGACTGACGCAGGCGACGCAGGAGCCTGCTCATACTTCAGTCCAAACTTTGCATCGTTGCTGGTGAGGTTCTTCGCATCAACAACCACGGCGCTGGCTGGATGGGGTGGGTCAGGCAGGGCGGGGAAGGTTTTGTCAAAATTCAGCAGGACCGATTGTTGCAAAGGCTGGATTTGCTGAGAATGGATTGGGGCTGGTTGAAGGGTCAGTTCTGCGAAGATTGCTCGCGGCGATACTTGGCCAGCTCCGGTGTGATGATCCAGTGCGCACAATAGGTCGCCCCGTCGTTCATCTCGACCACCTGTCCGCCAACCCCCGGCAGGCCGCATGCGTAGCGCGTCATACGATCCACCGAGAAGAACGTTTCGGCGGTTTCGGTCACGTAGGCTGTCAGCAGGCCCAGGAACGCCCCTGTGACGAGCGTAGCGGCCAAAAGTGTCCAGATGCCGCCTGAGAAGCGCAGGGTGGCTCTACGGGCCTCTCTGGCGCGCTGTGAGAGCTTCTCGCTTTCGACTGCCAGTTCGGCCTTGATGCCCTCAAGGGTCGATTGTGCGGCCTTTGTGGCGGCCACAGTTGCATTGTGGGCCATCTGGTCCCTGTCGGCCTTCAAGGCCTCCTGAAGGGCCGCTGGCGTCTCGCTGGTGGCCTTTCGCATATCTTTGACCGCACGGGCCACGATCCCATGCAGGGCTTCGGCCTCGTCCTTGTCGAGGCTGGTGCGGCGCAGACTAGCGACTTCATCCCGGATCAGGGTGATCTCATCGACCAGTTGTCGGAACGGATCCTTGGTCATTGCTCACCTGCCTTGGCATCAAGTTCAGCGAGCAGCCCTTCCAGTTCTTTCTGATCGACTTCGCGGGTGGCGTTCTTGCGCAGGGTGGAGGCCAGCCACCGGGCGATCTTGGGGTCTTTGAGGCTTTCGCTCGTCACGATGGCGCCGACGATGATCTTGCGACGCGTTTCGCTAGCTTTAGCGCGGGTCTTGAGACGGTTCAGCTTATTCTGTGCCGAGGCTATCTGCTGATCTATTGTGCGCATCTTTTTGTCTCTCCCAGTCACTGAACCATGTTGATTTGTGGCGTGGTCTGATGCAGGGTGCAAGACACGAAGTGCCCACTTACACAATTGCTGCGCAATTGTAGCGGGCGGGGGAACCTGCGTTTCCCCTCAACCCCTTAGCCAAGTGTGGCACCGTATGGCAATCTATCATCTGCGCGCATCCGTGATTTCCCGTGCCAGTGGCCGCAGCGGCACCGCCGCCGCCGCCTACCGCTCCGCCGAGCGGATCACCGACCGCCGCACCGGGCTCGTCTTCGACTACGCGGCGCGTGGCGGCGTCGATCACACGGAAATCCTCGCGCCTGCCCATGCGCCGGATTGGGTCTCCGACCGATCCGAGCTGTGGAACCGCGCCGAGGAATCCGAGACCCGCAAGAACAGCCGCATCGCCCGCGAGATCCGCGTGGCCCTGCCCGCCGAGCTGACCCA
>JBBSOT010000262.1:0-7253 GCA_038259455.1 Hyphomicrobiales bacterium
AACATCTTCACCAATCGCTTCGCATAGACCGGGCCGATTCCCTTGATCATGCCGGACCCAAGGTATTTCTCGATCCCGTCGATACTGGAGGGGGCCGAGGTTCTCAGGAATTGTGCTTTGAACTGGAGCCCATGGGACCGGTCGTTGAGCCAGACCCCAGATGCGGTAATCCACTCCCCCGCAGAGATCATCGCAGCGTAGCCCACCGTGGTCACCAAGTCCCGATGGCCACGGGCCTTCACCCGCAGCACACAGAAGCCGTTCTCCGGATTGTGAAAGGTGACCCTTTCAACCAGCCCCGCCATGACCTCGGTCGTGCTTTCAGATCCCGGGGTCATGCGCGATCAGTCCACCCTCCGGATCGTCTTCTCACTGACCTTGAATAGCGCCGCGATCTCGGGGATCTGACGGTGCTCCTCGTCCCTCATCCGCTTCATCTCAGCCTTCTGGGCGGGTGAGAGGGCAGGGGGGCGGCCACCAACCCGGCCACGCTTTCGGGCGGCTTCCAGGCCCTCCTCGGTTCTGTCCACGATCCGCTCCCGCTCGAACTGGGCGATCGACGCGAAAACGTGAAACACCAGCCGTCCGGCCGGGCTGGTCGTGTCGATGTCTTCGCCCAAGGACCGAAACCCGGCGCCCTCGGCTTGGATCTGATCGACGATATCCAGAAGGTCTTTCAGGCTCCGGGCCAGACGGTCGTATTTCGTCACGACCACCACGTCCCCATTCCGGAGTTCCTTCAGCATCCGGTCGAGTTCGGGACGGGACCGTGCTGTCCCGGTGATCGTGTCTGCGAAAGTTCGTTCCACCCCGGCTGCCGCCAGGGCATCGCGCTGGCCGTCGAGGTTCTGATCTTTCGTTGAGACACGGGCATACCCCAGGATCATGGACAGAAACCTCCCAAAACATGATGTGTTTTGTCAGGGGGTTTTGTCCCAGTCAACCCGTTGGAATCTGGTGTGACCTTCGAAGCTATTTGGCGCAGCTCTTTCATCGCTGTTTGTCGCAGCGATTGGGGTTGCGCTCATTTGCGAAGATTACCCTCAGGGCGCAGGGCTCCGGAGGGCGCAGCAGGTGTTTGATCATATCGGGGGCCGCCGACAGGGCCCGGCTACAACCCAAGCCCTTCAGCGATGGCGTCAACCAGGTGCGCATGGGTTGCGGTGCGATCGGTGTCTCCGGGATCGGTACAGATCGGATCTTCGCCTTCCTCTTCCAGCATTTCCGCAGCACTAGGCTTGCAGGTTCCCAGAAAGGTGAAGTGGTTCGCCGGGGCTATCACGACATAGTTCGCGTCTGGCAAGCGGCGAGCAAGATCGTTTCCATCAGGGCCGACATCGACCGCAACAAGGCGGTCGGCATCGCCCAGGTTTATCAGCGTTATCTCTGGAAGAGCGTCATTCAGCGTATCAGCGTCAACGGCTCCACCGAAGCCCGGATCGATGGCCACGGCGCGTGCGATGCGAGCATCGCGTGCGTCGCCGGAGAACCCCGAATGATCGGCAAAACGCACACCCCCGCGCAGGAAGAACCCGCAATCAGCAGCGTCGGGACCAGTCGTACAGTTTATATCCTGTGCCGCCCCGTCGAACCGCAGCCCCGCCAGCCCGAGCGCTGTTGTCCCGCCAAGTGAAAATCCGACGACGCCGACCCGGTCTTCGGCGATGAAGGGTGCGAAGGCCGGGTCGGCCATGATCATGTCGAGCGCTGCGGAAAGATCGTTCGCCCTCGCTTCAAGGTCGACCGACCGGCGCGGCGAGCTGTCACCGCTGGTCGAGCCCGGGTGATTGACCGCCAGGACTATGGCTCCCCGCTCCACGAGCCCCTTCGTGAGCCAGCCCAGAACATCCGCGTTGCCGCCCGATCCATGCGACAACAAGACCAGCGGATGTCGGCCTTCGGCGATGGCGGGCCCGACGAAGGCGAAAGTCGGGTCGAAGATGGGACCGTCGCCCACCGGAACGCGATAGGTCGGGTTGGCCGCGGGATACCAAATCGATGCCGCGACGGGCCGGGCACGATGCGCTGCGGAAAGGTCGAACCGATCATAGCCGGGAAGCATGTCGGCCGCCGCAGGCAGTGCGTGAGAGAGTGCGAGAAAGGAAAGCAAGGCGAGACGTTTCATGGGAACCTCCGTTGGTGAACGCTGTCCTCTTGATGCGCCCCATTCGGCCTGGCTCGCGTCCTCTTTCCGGGATTCAGGTCGCCACGATCCGGATTTAGGATAGAACGGGCGGTATGCCGATGCTGCCGATACCTGCCTTCGTGGCTCTCGTGCTCGCATATCTTGCCGGGCGAACCCTCCTGTCCGAGGGCAGGCCGCTGCTCGTGGTGTTCTTAACTGCCTGTGCCGGGCAATCGCTTCTGGTGGCGCTTGTGGGCGGCTATGGGGTGGAGGGGCTACGTCCGATCCTGCCTGTCAGCGCTGCGGCGATCCCTCCACTGGCGTGAATCACGTTTCAGGACGCGCTCATCAGTCGCCTGTCCCTGCGCGATATGTCGGTTCATGCCGCAGCTCCGGCCTTCGCTCTGTTCGCCCGTGTGTTTGCGCCAGAGACGACCGATGCGGTCGTGCCGTTGATCTTCCTGGGCTATGGTGGTGCGATTCTGTGGCGGCTTCGCGCTTCCTCCGACATGCCGCTCGTACGGCTGGAGGCGGGAGAGACGCCGGGGATGATCTGGAAAATCCTCGGCTGGGCATTGGTGGCCTCAGCCGTCAGCGATGTCCTGATTGCGCTGGCTTTTGTGACCGGCAATGCAGGGTGGACGGGCTGGATGATCACGGTTTCGTCGTCGATTGCACTTCTTCTTCTGGGATTACTCAGCGGCAGCCCGGCTGCAGCCGGTGCCGAAAACGATGACGATGAGGCGCGCCCTGCACCGTCCGGACAGTCTGTTGCGGAGGATGGAGAAATCCTTGCCCGCGTTGAGACCTTCTTGACGCGTGAGCCCGTGCATCTCGACCCGAACCTCAATCTGACACGGCTCGCCCGGCGGCTGCACATGCCGGAAAAGCGGCTTTCATCTGCCGTCAACCGCACGACCAGCTCCAATGTGTCGCGTTACATAAACGCCTGGCGCATCCGCCATGCTTGCAAGCTTATCGAAGGGGGGGCGTCCGTCACCGACGCCATGTTGGAGAGCGGGTTTAATACGAAATCCAACTTCAACCGTGAATTTCGGCGGGTGACGGGGATGGCACCGACCGGGTGGCAGCGCGACGGAGAAACCCTATCGAACGTGACGGCAATGGCGGGATCGCAGAAATCCCTATGACATGGCAGAAGTTGGGTCCGCTCGCTTCGTCCGCTGAAGAACACGATAGACGGTTGGACGTGACACGTCGAACAGTTCGGCCAAGTCGCTGATGGAGTAGTCGCCGGTGTCGTACATGCGGCGTAACTCGATCTGACGACGATCCGACAATTTCGGCTTCTTGCGCTTCAGCTTGCTCTTGGCGCGGGCGACGGCCATGCCTTCTTTCGTGCGCATCCGGATCAGGTCGGCTTCGAACTCGGCGAACGTGGCGAGGATGTTGAAGAACATCTTTCCCATCGGATCGGTCGGATCGTGAACGCTCGCCCCGAGCGCAAGTTTGACGCCCCGCTGCGCCAGCTCGTCAGCAATGGCACGGGCATCCGGAACGGACCGTGCCAGACGGTCCAGTTTCGGGACGACGAACGTGTCGCCCTCGCGCACGGCGGCCAGAGCCTGAGCGAGCCCCGGGCGTTCGCGGTTGGTGCCGGTGAGACCATGATCGGTGTAGATGCGATCCTCCGCGACGCCGAGAGCAGTGAGGGCCGCGCGCTGCGCGTCGAGGTCCTGGCTGTCGGTGGAACAGCGGGCGTATCCAATGCGGGTTTCCGTCATGAATCTGTCCTTGGGCCGGAAATGGCCGACCGTTGGTTTGGGTGGCGCGAACTGTAACGCGTGACGCCCCTTCAATGATATTATCACCGTACCATTTAAATGAGAATCACTTTCCGTAGGGAATACAGCGGGCGGTGCGTGTGTTGCCCCCTGTCCGGTTGGCGATCCCCTAACGGACACCGTCCACCACAAACCTGCCAGAACTCCCTTGGTTTTGCTTGGGGGTTTTGGCACGGCCCGTAGGTCCGCTAAGCGGACTTTGCTGCCGTTGACCGACCCGGATTTCCGGCCTAACCTCTTCTGGTCTGAAACAGGTTAGGCTCGGGAAGGTTGGCCCGGCCCCCGCTCTGCGGGTCCTTCCGTTGCAAGGCAACGGCCCAAGACTATCAAGGCGTCTGCGCGGTGCAGATGCCGATAGGAAGGGTATGACATGAAACCTAGAATTTCCGTACTAACACTCGGCGTAAGCAATCTCGAACGGTCGCATTCTTTCTATCGCGACGGCCTTGGGCTGCCAACGAAAGGCATCATCGGCCAAGAATTCGAACATGGTGCGGTGGCGTTCTTTGACCTGTCTGAGGGTTTGAAACTTGCCCTCTTTGCGCAGGCCAACATTGCCCACGATACCGGATTGCCGGTGCAGCCGGTCAGCTCGACCGCCTTTACCATCGGCCACAACGTGTCACGACAGGAAGAAGTCGATCAGTGCATGGAGGCTGCGGCGCATGCAGGTGCCGAAGTGATCAAATCCGCCCAAGACACATTCTACGGTGGCTACGCGGGCTATTTCCGCGACCCTGACGGGCATCTCTGGGAAATCGTCTGGAACCCGGACCTGCTTCCGCCCGAGGATTGAGCCGTCATCCAAAAGCCGCGGGCCCTTTTAGGGCTGGCGGTAGCTTTGGGCTCGGAGCTGTCATTTGCCCATCCGCACGGCCTTCCAAAAACCACCGATACTGGTGAAAAACTCGACCATGCGCCTTCGCAGCCCACTTTGCGAGAATTCTGTCCTTCTAGATCGTCAGACAGGGCCATATCGGGGGCAATGTGGCTTGATAGCGGAACGTTTGTTCGCTTTCTGTGGCGGGATTTGAGATCTCTGGAGTTTTTCACCAGTATCGGTGGTTTTTGGAGTGGTTGCGAGTGTCCGCTTGGAGCCCAAAGCGGACAAGTTATGGCACCAACGAGAGGTCGGTTGGCTCTGGCTTTGCGCCTGCCGCTGTCAGCATAGCGTGGACTTGCCCGCGATGGTGGGTTTCGTGATTGAAAAGTTCAACAGCACAGAGAGCTGTTGGTCTCTCCATCCGGGTTGAACCGTCCCCAGGATACCAAACAACTGTCCCGTTGAGATCAGCATCGACCAATCGAGCTGCCCATTCTTCGATTTTCTCGTTGCGTTGTGTACGCAGTGCTTTGAAATCATCCCAGTTCGACGGGCTAGTGAGGGAATGCTTGATGGTTTCCTCCGGGCGTCCGTTCCCTTTTAGTCGCTCCAACATCAAGGCATCAGCCCAGTAAATATGGTTCAGAGTAGCCGCAATCGATTGGAAGAACGCACCTCGATCCTTCCAACGATCCGAATTTGTGAGCCCATCGGCGGCGTCTACCAAAGAGGTGTTCTGCCATGTATTGTAGCGGGCCATAAGTCGGCAGTATTCGGATGAGATCATTTTCTCAGCCTCCAATGTTTTTGATTTCGGTTGATACGGGGACGCTTATTCGGAAGCGTCGTCATGGCGCTATTTCACGCCAGACTGTCTGGCACGACCATCCTGATCGGGATGCCGATACGGCCAGCCAACAACTGCAAAGTCAGCCATTTTATAGGATGCGTCAAGCGCCTTGTATGACGGCTTTGTCCGCTCTCCGGACCTCCAGAACCGTTCAAAAACGGTTCTCTGATTGCGGCTGTGTCAAGCGGGATTGCGATCTGTCCGTTCGGGGTCATGGTTCTCTCCGAGGTCGCGGTCGTCGTGTTTGTCCGCGCCTCATGATGGTTTTCGGTGGTGGATCGTCTCCAATGTCGTTTGCGGGATGAGCAGCGAATGCAGCGTCCCAACCGTTTTTACGAGATCGATCAACCTCCGTCCCGTCGGGACTTCGCTTCCCGCCCTATCAGCGGCGGAAATTCAGATCAGGCAGTGGCCTCCTTTGTCCATTGATAGTCGGCTTCAGTTTTCCAAAGCGTCAGCATCAGCACGGCAATTTTCCGAGCGGTGGCGACGGCAGCCTTGCGGAAACCACGCCGCCCAGCCAACCGGACGGCCCATGATTTAAGCGAACAAAAGCGTTTCACTTGTCGGATCACGCAAGAGGCCGCCTCGAACAGGAGCCCGCGCATGGCTGCATCTCCACACTTGGACACACGGCCTGACCAATCCATTTCGCCAGATTGGTGCCGCCTGGGCGTCAGGCCGAGGAAAGCACCCACATCAGTGGTTTTGCTGAACCTGCTTGGATCATCGACCAAAGCCACGAAACTCAGAGAGACAATCGGGCCAACCCCAGGGATGGTCATCAAACGCTTGGCAACAGGGTGGTTTTTTGCCTTCGCCTTCACGGCCAATTCCAGATCGGCTGCCGCTTGGCACAGCGTCCTGTGTGCGGCAATGAACCCATCTGCGATGGTACGCAAAACCGGATCGTTTTCTCCCGCAGTGACCAGTTGATCGCGAAAGCCCTGTCGCTGTCGGCCTTGCCCAACACCGATCATACGGATGCCAAAGGTCTTCAGCATACCACGGATGTGGCCTTCCAGGTCCTTGCGAAGCCGGATCAGACGTTCGCGAGCACCAATGAGGCTGCGCAGGCGATCCGCCTCTTCGCTACGGATGTGAACTGGAGTGAACCAACCTGTTCGTGCCAGCTGGGCAAGACCCTCGGCATCGGCAGCATCGGACTTGTTGAGACGAGCCGACAGGCTTTTGTGCGCCTTGCGGGCATCGATACAGATTGCAGGCAAACCAATCTCAGTCATTCCACGCTGTAGCCAGATCGAGAGCTGGCCGCTTTCGTGGACGATTTTCTCCGGCTGAAGTGATCGGTTCCTGAACCATCCTGCAACACCTTCTGCATCTGCTGGTGCGCTACCACGCATGGTAACTTCCCCGTCCTGATCGACAACACAGATCGAAATCTCTTTGAGAGACACATCAAGTCCGACATAATATTTCATGGTCGTTCTCCTCACGGCTTATATCCATGAGGCCAGTATACCGGACCTCGTTCGCCACTGGAGAGCGACCGCCGCAATCACACCATGTGGATACTGGTGAAAAACTCCAGAGATCTCAAATCCCGCCACAGAAAGCGAACAAACGTTCCGCTATCAAGCCACATTGCCCCCGATATGGCCCTGTCTGACGATCTAGAAGGACAGAATT
>JBBSOT010000263.1:0-7224 GCA_038259455.1 Hyphomicrobiales bacterium
CTTTGCCTCGGCCCGTTTGCGGCGCAGTCCGTCGGCGATGATAAGCCGCGACATGGCGTGGTAGAGCGGCTCACGCGAAATCATCCGCGCTGTCCCGTAACCCAGCATCGATGCGCACATCAGCGGAATGACGTTGTCGTGGCTTCCGGTCATCTCCAGGATGATGACGAACGCCGTCATCGGAGCCTGCACCACGCCGGCGAAATAGCCCGCCATGCCAAGCAGGGCGGCGATGCCGATGTCAGCCCCCAGTATCAATCCGAGCGTGCTGCCGATGCCCGCCCCCACCGACAGGGATGGCGCGAAAATGCCGCCCGGAATCCCCGACACCATCGAGATCAGCCCTGCCGCCAGCTTTTCGGCGAAGAAGAACCATGGCAGCGCGTTGCCCTCGATGGCGCTGCGCGCCTGGTCATAGCCGGTTCCAAAGGTCTGTCCGCCCGACATCAGGCCGATGCCGGCGACGGCCAGTCCGCACAGGCCGGCAAACAGCAGCGTCCTTTTCAACGGATCCGGCTGCACCCAGCGCCTCAATCGGCGGATGGCGCGCAGTGCTGCCCAGCTGAACCCGGCGCCAAGGCCGCCGCCGACGATGCCACAGGCCCCGACCAGCACCCACTCCGTCGTCGATGCTACCCTGGCGTCGGTGACGCCGAAATAGGTGTAGTTGCCGACCAGCCCGATTGCCGCAAGGCCGGCTAGAATGACCGCCGACAGCACGATGCCGTTGGTGCGCGACTGATAGCTGCGGCCCATCTCCTCGATGGCAAAGACGATACCCGCCAGCGGCGTGTTGAAGGCCGCAGCGATTCCGGCCGCCGAACCTGCCAGGATAAGCCCGCGCGCATGCGCCATGCCGCCCCAGCGCGCTGCCTGAAGCATCAGCGACGCGCCGACTTGCACGGTTGGGCCTTCGCGGCCGATCGACGCGCCCGACGCCAGACCGACCACCGTCAGCAGGATTTTGCCGACCACCAGCTTCAGCGACAGGATATGGCTTCGGTCGGTATCGTCGCGCAGCACCCGTGCCGCAATCGCCTGCGGGATGCCGCTGCCCTGCGAGCCGGGAAACCAGCGATGCGCCATCCAGGCGCACAGCACGAAGCCGACCGGCGTGATGACCAGGGGCAGCCCCGAGCGCCAGCCCTGCTGGTCGCTGACGTGGTGGAACAGCGCTTGCGCCGCATCGGCCAGGTGCGCGAACAGGACGCTGATCAGGCCAATGGCGATGGCGCCCGCCCAGAAAACGAGCCGCGGCTGCCAAACGCGCCTGCTCGTAAACATGACCCGCGAGCGGCGCAGAACCGGAAAACTCTTCTCTATGCGCACAAGCCTGTTCTTCCAGTCTCTGGACCCGACAGTTTCATCAAGTTTGTTCGACGACGCGTGTCAACCGTCGAGCGTGACGCACTCCCCACATCATGCTATGTGCGCGCCATACGTCGACAATTCTTCCCGATCCACCCATATAGCCGCTGTCATGACCCTTTCGCTCAACCTTGCCGATACTGCCGCACGCGATGCCCTCAGGGCGCCTGCCCCCCGGGGCAAGGCGTCGTTGATCGGGCTGACGCGCAGTGAACTCGCGCAGGCGCTGGTTGATGCCGGCATCGTGCCGGAGCGCCAGGCAAGGATGCGTGCACAGCAGCTCTGGCACTGGCTTTATGTGCGCGGTGTTTCAGACTTCGCCCACATGTTCAACATATCCAAGGATCTGCGCGTCGAACTGGCCAGGCATTTCGACATTGCGCGTCCCGAAATCGTCGAGGAGCAGATCTCGACCGACGGCACCCGCAAATGGTTGTTCCGCTTCCCGCCGCGCGGCGCCGGTCGTCCCGTCGAAATCGAAACCGTCTACATTCCCGAGGCAGGTCGCGGAACGCTCTGCATCTCGTCGCAAGTCGGCTGCACCTTGACCTGCTCCTTCTGCCATACCGGCACCCAGAAGCTTGTGCGCAACCTGACCGCCGAGGAAATTCTCACCCAGTTGATGACGGCGCGCGACCGTCTCGGCGATTTTCCGGACCGTGACACGCCCGACGGAGCCATCGTGCCCGCTGAAGGGCGCAAGATCTCGAACATTGTCATGATGGGAATGGGCGAGCCGCTTTATAATTTCGAGGCCGTGAAGACAGCCCTGCTGATCGCCTCGGATGGCGACGGCCTATCACTGTCGAAGCGGCGCATCACCTTGTCCACATCTGGTGTCGTCCCGGAAATATACCGGACCGGCGAGGAGATCGGCGTGATGCTCGCCATCTCGCTGCATGCCACAAATGACGATCTGCGCGACATGCTTGTGCCGATCAACAAGAAATATCCGCTGAAGGAATTGATCGCGGCCTGCCGAGCCTATCCCGGCCTGTCCAACGCCAGGCGGATCACGTTCGAATATGTCATGCTGAAAGACGTCAATGACAGCCTTGCCGATGCCAGGGAGCTGGTGAAGCTGCTCAAGGGCATTCCGGCCAAGATCAACCTGATCCCCTTCAATCCATGGCCCGGCAACAACTACCAGTGCTCAGACTGGGAGACGATCGAGAAATTCTCGGATTACATCAACGCCGCTGGATACGCATCGCCGATCCGCACGCCGCGCGGACGCGATATTCTGGCCGCCTGCGGCCAGCTGAAATCAGACTCCGAACGCATGAAGAAGTCCGACCGGCTGGCGCTCGAGGCCATGATGATAGCAGGTCACGGCGAGGCCTGATGGCTGCCGTTCTGATCTATCTCGGCAGGTTTTTCATCATCATCGTCGGCTACGCCGTCGCCTCCGTGGCTGCCAGTGTGTTCCTCAACATCCTGTTGCTTGGCGCGATCAATTTTCGGCCTGACGAAACGCTGCCGGCCGTCATCGCGTCGATGATTTTCTCGGTTCCGCTCGTATCACTCTTCGTCGCCTATCTGGCCTTTGTCCCGGCGGTACCGGCGATCCTGATCGCCGAAGTGCTCGGCAAGCGCGACTGGCTGTTTTATGCCATCGCCGGCGCAATCGTTGCCGCCGTGGTGATCGGCTTCATGACCGGCACCGCCGAGACCGGTTCTGACATGATCGCCGACCCGGGCTTCGCCCTTGCCATACTGGCAAGCGGCATGTGTGGCGGCATCGTCTATTGGGTGGTGTGTGGACGCAGCGCCGGCAGATGGCGCGACCGCGTCGAACGCTTGCCTATTTCGCCTGGGCCGTCAGGATCTTGAGCGCGAAAGCCGAGAACACACCGGCAAACAGATAGTCGACAGCCCGGGTCACGCGAGGGTTGCGGTTCATCGCCGCCGAAAAACGCTCGGCCGCCAGCACCATCGGTGCCGTGACCGGGATAGAGATCAGCACGAAGATGGCGCCCAGGAAGAACAGTTTTCCCGGCGCGTGGGGATCGTGGGGCGACACGAACTGCGGCAGGAAGGTCATGAAGAACAGGATGATCTTCGGGTTCAAAAGGTTGACGCCAAGCCCCGTTGAAAAGCTCTTGAGCATTGAGAGACTGGGACCGCTGCGTTTGGCCGGCTTGAATGCCGACCCATACCTTATGGCCTGGTAGGCAAGGAACACCAGGTAGCCAGCGCCAAAGATCTTCAGCGCGAGGAACGCGCCGGGCGAGGCAACGATCAGCGCCGAGATACCGACCACCACAAGGGTCGTGTGCACAAGGGTACCCGTCAGGGCACCTGCCATCGACGCGAAGCCGGCTGCCCGTCCCTGGTTCAGCGCACGGCTGACGAACAGCGTCATGTCGGGGCCGGGCGTAATCGCCAGAATGACCGACGCAATGGCAAACTGGATAAGGATCGGCGTACTGGGGATGAAAGACATGAGGGCGTTTCCGGAGCAGGCTGCCAGCCATACGTCAAAGCCGTTGGTCACGCCAGTGCAGCGCTGCGACCATACAGTTGCTGCAATGCAGTATTGAATTTCGCATTGCAATATACGCGAATGAAATTGGTTGACCAATTCATCCCGTATCCAATAACTGCGCTTTCGGTATTGCACGTAGCGGCTAAGACTAAAGTCTAAAAGTGCTATCCATCGACCCGGATCCTTCCGTTTCAGACACCCTGGACAATCTCCCGCCGTCATTACACGCTTGCAACATACTGTTTCTTGAATATGCTGGCCCGGCAGAACAAACAAAAAAATGCAACTGGGAGGTGCATCATGACCAAGGATCCGATTTCACGCCGCAGGTTTCTGAAAACGTCCGCTCTGGGCGGCACGGTGGCCGTCGGCGCAACACTCGCCGCGCCGGCTGTGCTGGCTCAGGCACCAGTCGTGCTCAAGATGCAGTCCTCGTGGCCGGAGTCGGACGTTTTTCAGGACATGGCCAAGCAATATGTCGAGCGCGTCGAAGCCATGTCGGGCGGGCGCCTGAAGATCGACCTGCTGCCGGCTGGCGCGGTGGTCGGCGCCTTTCAGGTCCAGGACGCCTGTCACGATGGCATCCTCGACGCGGCTCATGATGTGCCCGTCTACTGGTACGGCAAGAACACGGCCGCCTCGCTGTTCGGCACCGGCCCCGTGTTCGGCGCCGACGCCAACCAGATGATCGCCTGGCTCTACCATGGCGGCGGCTATGACTTCTATCGCGAGCTGACCCAGGATATCCTCGGTCTCAACGTCGTGGGCTTCCTGTCCTTCGGGATGCCGGCGCAGCCCCTTGGCTGGTTCAAGAGCGAAATCACCGACGCTTCGCAACTCTCCGGCCTGAAATACCGCACCGTCGGCCTCGCCGCCGACCTGTTCCAGTCGATGGGCGCCTCGGTTGCCCAGCTTCCGGGCGGCGAAATCGTTCCGGCCATGGAGCGTGGCGTCATCGACGGCTTCGAGTTCAACAACCCGACCTCGGACAAGCGCTTCGGCGCCCAGGACGTGGCCAAGAACTACATGCTGGCCTCGTATCACCAGGCTTCCGAGTCCTTCGAGTACATCTTCAACAAGGACAAGTTCGAGAGCCTCGATCCAGACTTGCAGGCGATCCTGCAATACGCTGTCGAGGCGACACATCTGGCAAACTTCGCACTGGCGATGAACCAGTACTCCGCCGACCTGCAGTCGCTGCAGAACGAGTCGGGCGTCAATGTGAAGCGTACGCCGGATTCGGTGCTTCAGGCGCAGCTCGAGGCCTGGGACAAGATCCTGCCGCCACTGATGGAGGATCCCTTCTTCGCCAAGGTTGTAGACAGCCAGAAGGCCTGGTGCGAGCGCGTGGTCTACTACAGCCTGCAGAACGCGCCGGACTACAAGCTGGCCTACCAGCACTATTTCCCGGGCAAGATCTGAACCGGAGGCGCTGCGGTGCAGGCGCCACTGAACTGAACTGATGTCGGGCGGAGCCCTTGCCGGCTCCGCCCGATCTTCGTCGGCTGGCGGCAGGAATCGGACTTTCGATGGAAAGCTATATTCGTTTCGCCGACAGGCTGTCGGCCTGGTTCGGCAAGGTATTCGGCTGGTGCGTCATGGTGATGACGATCGGTGTCACCTACGAAGTGTTCGTCCGCTACGTGCTGAACTCTCCGACCCCATGGGCTTTCGACATCAGCTACATGATGTACGGCACCATGTTCATGATGGCCGGCGCCTACACGCTGTCGCGCGACGGCCATGTCCGCGGTGATTTCGTCTATCGGCTGCTCAAGCCTGCGACCCAGGCGCGGCTCGAATTCGTGCTCTATTTCCTGTTCTTCTTTCCAGGCGTTCTCGCGCTCGTGATCTCGGGGTGGCGCTATGCCGGTCGCTCCTGGCGCTATTTGGAAGTCAGCGTCATGAGCCCGGCCAACATCCCGATCTACCAGTTCAAGACAGTCATTATCGCCGCCGGAATCCTGCTCTTCCTGCAGGGCATCGCGCAGGTCTTCCGCTGTGTCATCACCATGCGGACCGGCGTGTGGCCGAAGGCCGACGATGACGTGGAAGAACTCGAGGCCGTCCTGCAGCGGGAAGGAGCCGCAGCGCTCCGGCACGGCTCCGAAGCCGTCGATGTTGTAGCGCCAAAAGGACCAGCCCGATGACTGACCCGCAGATCGCCATCTTCATGCTTGGTCTGTTCATCTTCGTGATCATGCTCGGCTTTCCCATCGCCTTCACCCTGATGGCTATGGGCATCGGTTTTGGCTACTACGCCTATT
Source organism: Hyphomicrobiales bacterium (assembly GCA_038259455.1). Taxonomy (GTDB): domain Bacteria; phylum Pseudomonadota; class Alphaproteobacteria; order Rhizobiales; family Rhizobiaceae; genus CAMYMG01. Next base: position 6,124 of record JBBSOT010000263.1, read on the forward strand.
TCGACGCCGACCGGATGCGCCATCTCCTCGACAACCGCATCTTCGACCTGTTCGTCAATCAGACCTATTCGGTGATGGCCAACGACGTGCTGACGGCCATCCCGCTGTTTCTGTTCATGGGCTATATCGTCGAGCGCGCCAACATCGTCGACCGCCTGTTCGACACGCTCAGCATCGCCACCCGTCGTGTCCCGGGGTCGATGGCGGTCGCTGCGCTGGTCACCTGCGCTCTTTTTGCCACCGCCACCGGTATCGTCGGCGCGGTGGTCACGCTGATGGGGCTGCTGGCGCTGCCCGCCATGCTGAAGGCCGGCTATGACGAGCGTTTCGCCTCCGGCGTCATTTGTGCCGGTGGCACCCTCGGCATCCTCATCCCGCCCTCAATCATGCTGATCGTCTATGCGGCGGCCTCTGGCGTTTCGATCGTGCGGCTCTATGCCGGCGCCCTTCTGCCGGGCTTCCTGCTCGCCGGCATGTACCTGATCTACATCGTCGTGCGCGCCATGCTGCAGCCCAAACTGGCGCCGAAGCCCGCCGAACCGGAAGTGCCGATCCCCGGCGCAAAGCTCGCCTGGATGCTGCTCACGTCCTTCTTTCCGCTGGCGATCCTCATCCTGTCTGTCCTTGGCGCCATACTGTTCGGCCTTGCCACGCCTTCCGAGGCGGCAGCGATCGGCGCGCTTGGCGGTCTCGTGCTGGCCGCAGCATACCAGGCTCTGACCTGGAAGCGCCTTCAGGAATCGGTCTATCTCACCGTCCGCACCACGGCGATGGTGTGCTGGCTCTTCGTCGGCTCCTGGACATTCGCGTCGGTGTTCTCCTATCTCGGCGGCGAACAGGTGGTGCGCGAATTCGTCGTCGGTCTCGACATGACGCCGCTGCAATTCCTGCTGCTCGCCCAGCTCATCATCTTCCTGCTCGGCTGGCCGCTGGAATGGTCCGAGATCATCATCATCTTCGTGCCGATCTTCCTGCCGCTGCTGCCGCTGTTCGACATCGATCCCCTGTTCTTCGGCATCTTGATCGCGCTTAACCTGCAGACCTCGTTCCTGACCCCACCGATGGCGATGTCGGCCTACTATCTCAAAGGCATAGCGCCGC
>JBBSOT010000264.1:0-7213 GCA_038259455.1 Hyphomicrobiales bacterium
GAGCCATCCTTGATGGCCTTTTCCTTCTCGGCCACCATGGCCATGGCTTCTGCCGGTACCTTGCCCTCGAAAGTGCCGAGCGGCGCCAGGGAACAGCCGCCCTCCTTCATGAACGAGTAGACACCGTAATCAGCCGCCTTGAAGGTGCCGGCCTTGACCTCCGCGATCGCCTTGTCCAGCGTCGGCTCGAAATGCCAGAGCGCCGACGCGACGACGGTTTCGGGGTAGTCGGCCTGCGTGTCGATGACATTGCCGATGGCCAGAACGTTCTTTTCCTTGGCTGCATCCGAGACGCCGAAACGCTCGGCGTACATGATGTCGGCGCCGCCATCGATCTGTGCAAAGGCGGTCTCCTTTGCCTTGGGCGGGTCGAACCAGGAGCCGATGAAGGCGACCTGGAATTTCGCCTCTGGCGCCGTCTCCTTCACGCCTGCCATGAAGGCATGCATCAGGCGATTGACTTCGGGAATCGGAAAGCCGCCGACCATACCGATGTTGCCGGTCTTGGTCATGGCGCCGGCAATGATGCCGCTTAGATATGAGGCATCCTGGATATAATTGTCGAACACCGCGAAATTCGGGTTCTTGTCATCCGGCTTGAACGAAGAGCCCATCAAGAATGCTGTTTCGGGATAGTCGGCAGCCACGCTGCGGGCAGCCTCCTCGACACCGAACACCTCGCCCAGGATCAGCTTGTTGCCGGCCTCGGCATACTCACGCATGACGCGCTCATAGTCGGTATTCGATACGTTTTCTGTTGCGACATACTCAATATCGCCGCGTTCCTTGGCAGCATTCGCCGCCTTGTGGATACGGCTCACCCACTGCTGCTCGAAGGGAACCGTATAAATGGCTGCCACCTTCAGTTTTTCCTGGGCAAACAGGTTCGAAGAGCCGCCGATTGCAGCAAGCGCTGCGATGGCGCCACCAGCCTTCAGCACCTGCCGTCGCGAAAAGTTCAGATCTACCGTAAAAATGCGATTTCTGGGCATAGTTTGACCACCTCTGGTTGGCACAGGTTCGGGGTGAGTCCCGCCCTGATTTTTTTATCGTTTGGTCAACGATAGGCGAATTCCTGAAAGCGAGCAATCGGCGCAACTGGTCAATTCAGCAATAAGTCGACGCGCGATGACGCATGGCAGGAGCGAGGTTTCGACCGTGACTTGCCAGATTTGATCCTATATAGCCCCCACTTCGCGCTTCCTACGCCGCAGGACCCTACACGTGCTCAAATTCTTCCGCTCGTCCGCCAACCAGCGCCTGATTGGCCGTCTACTTTCGGAGTCATTTCGAAAACACGCACCAGCCTACGGCGTCGCGATCATAGCCATGCTGGTCGTCGCTGCCATGACCGGCGCAAGCGCCTGGATCATGCGCGACGTCACCAATGAATTCGTGATCTCCAAAGACATCAACACGATCTACATGATCGCTGGTGCGGTGGCCGGCATTTTCATCGTCAAGGGAATCGCGACCTACATCCAGGCACTGTTCCTCAGCCGCGCCGGCAACAGCATCATCGCCGACCGCCAGCGCAGGACCTACGACCGGATCCTCAGCCATGGAATTGAGTTCTATCACGCCTATTCGTCGTCCGACCTTATCATCCGGCTGACGCAGAGCGCTCAGGCCGCGCGATCGGTGGTCGACGTCATCGTCACATCCTTTGTTCGTGATCTTTTCTCGTTGCTGGGGCTGGTCGCGGTGATGTTCATCCAGCAGCCGCTGATGTCGCTGATTGCGTTTGTCTTCGGACCTGTCGCAATCTTCCTGGTCAATCGCCTGCTCAAGCGCGCGCGACGCTACATGGAGATGCAATTCCTGTCGGTCGCGAAAATCGTGAAGGTCATGCAGGAAACGGTTTTCGGCGTGCGCATTGTTAAGTCGTTCAATCTCGAGACGACGATGCGTACGCAAATGAACGATGCGGTTACCGACCTGGAGCATCGCGCCAACAGCATCGCAGCCATTGAAGCGGTGACCAGCCCGATCATGGAAACGCTGGCCGGCCTGGCGATCGCCGGGGTGATCCTGCTTTCGGGTTACATGATCGTCCAGGGTGGCTATTCGCCGGGCTCGATCATGTCCTTCATTACCGCGTTGCTGCTTGCGTACGAACCGGCGAAGCGCCTGGCGCGCACGCGCGTGGCGCTCGAGAAGGGCATGGTCGGCGTCCGCATGATGTACGAGATAACCGACCGGCCGCTGAGTCTGATTGAGGTTCCCGACGCCAAGCCGCTCAACCAGGGCCCCGGCGAGATCAGGTTCGAAGATGTGAGCTTTTCCTACCGCGACGACGAAGCGGTCTTGAGCGGGCTCAACCTGGTTTTTCCAGCTGGACAGATGACGGCGCTGGTCGGCGCTTCGGGTGGCGGCAAGTCGACTGTGCTCAACCTGATCATGCGCCTTTACGATCCCGACAGCGGTCGGGTGCTGTTCGATGGCGAGGACATAAAACAGACGACGATGCATTCGCTGCGCGAGCGCATTTCCTATGTCAGCCAGGACACGTTCCTGTTCTCGGACACGATCATGTACAATATCCGCATGGGTCGCCAGGACGCCACCGATGACGAAGTGATCGCCGCAGCGAAGGCTGCCAATGCACATGAATTCATCCTGGCAACGACGGACGGCTACCAGACGGAAATCGGCGAGAACGGCGTTTTCCTTTCAGGTGGCCAGAGGCAGCGCCTGTCGATAGCCCGCGCCATGCTGCGCCAGTCGCAGATCCTGTTGCTCGACGAAGCGACAAGTGCGCTCGACGCGGAATCGGAAGCCCTGTTCCGCGATGCGCTGGAGCATCTGAAGGAAGGTCGCACGACGATCGCCATCGCGCACCGGCTTTCCACTGTCCATCAGGCCAATAACATCATCGTGATGGAAGCTGGCAGAGCAGTCGAGCAGGGCACCCACAAGGATCTCCTGAGTCGCACCGACGGTGCATACCGCAAGCTCTACGATTTCCAGTTGATGCCGTGACGTTGAAGACACAATAGGTGGTCTACCAATGAGCGGTCTGCCCGTTCGGCCGCAATAGTAACTGTCTGGCCGCGACAGGTTATGGCAGTACGACCATATCGGCGCGTGATCCGCGATCTGTTTACCGGGAGAGCCTCATGCAGACGGTTTTCGACGGCCACAATGATGTTCTCTCCAGGCTCTGGAAGCATGCCGCCAGGGGCGGCGATCCCGTGGCCGAATTCATCAGTGGCTCAGCCAGCATGGGGCTTGCCGGCGTGGGTGCCGGACATATCGACATGCAGCGCGCCAAAGCAGGCGGACTGGCCGGCGGGCTTTGTGCCATCTACATCAGTTCAGGAAAATCCGTCCCGATAGAGCCGGACAGCAGGGGTCACCACGCGACGCCGTTGGCCAAGCCGCTGGAGCGCTCGCCCTCCCTGGATCTTGCACTCGACATGGCGGCCATCGCACTGCGCATCGAACGTGCGGGTGGCTGGAACATCTGCCGCAACAGCACGGATATCGCCGCTGCCCTGTCGGACGGGAAGTTCGCCGCTGTGCTCCACATGGAAGGGTGCGAGCCAATCGACGCCGATCTTGCGGCACTCGAGATGTTTTATGCGGCCGGCCTGCGCTCCCTGGGACCCGTCTGGAGCCGCAACAACATCTTCGGGCATGGCGTTCCTTTTGCCTATCCAGCGAATCCTGACTGCGGGCCCGGCCTGACCGACGCCGGCCGGCGGCTGATTGTTGCCTGCAACCGAATGGGCATCATGATCGACCTAGCGCACATCACCGAAAAGGGTTTCTGGGACGTCGCGCAATTGTCGGACCAGCCTCTGGTGGCTAGCCATTCGAACGTCCATGCAATCACGCCGGTGGCACGCAATCTGACGGACCGGCAACTCGATGCGATCGGCGAACGCAAAGGGCTGGTTGGCCTGAACTTCGCTGTCGGCATGCTGCGTCCCGACGGGCAGGAGGATACGAACACGCCTGTTTCGGACATGATCCGCCATATCGATTATCTGGTCGACAGGATGGGCATCGAGTGCGTGGCGATCGGGTCGGACTTCGATGGCGCACCGATACCGGCCGAGATTGGCGACGCGAGCGGGCTCCAGAAGCTCATTGTGGCCCTACAAGGCGCCGGGTATGGTGAGGCGGATCTGGCGAAAATCTGCCGCGACAACTGGCTCAGAGTTCTTGCCTCAGCGTGGCACGAGCCAATAAAGACCCCAGAAAAAACAATAGCATCAACGCAGACAGAGAGCCGGTAGATCGATGATGGGAACGATGAAAGACCAATTCCGCCTGATGCTTGCAGGGGCGGCAATGTCGGCTCTGTTTTTTGCTGCGGCCCCGGCCGTAGCCGAAACGCCAGCCGATACGCTGGTGCAGGCCTTGGCGATCGACGACATCACCACCATGGATCCGGCCGAAGCTTTCGAGCACAGCGCCGGCGAGATAACCGGAAACACGTATGACACGCTCGTAAGTCTCGACGTGACCGATACGTCAAATGTGGTGGGGGGCGTGGCCGAAAGCTGGTCGGTCTCAGACGACGGACTGACCTACACGTTCAATCTGAAATCCGGCATCACCTTTGCGTCGGAAAATCCGATTACCGCCGAGGATGTTGCGTGGTCGATCGAGCGCGTCATCAAGCTCAACAAGAGCCCTGCTTTCGTCCTCCAGCAACTAGGACTGACTGGCGACAATGTGGCTGACAATGCCAAGGCCGTCGATCCCGAGACCTTCGTTCTCAGTGTCGACAAGCCTTACGCCCCGAGCTTCGTGGTGAACTGTCTGGCCGCAACGGTCGCCTCGGTTGTCGACAGCGTGGTGGTCAAGCAGCACTTGGTAGCGGTGACGGCGCGCGCCGACTACAAATACGACAGTGATTTCGGCAATGAGTGGCTGAAGACCAACTCCGCGGGATCCGGGCCGTTCTCAATGCGTGACTGGCGCGCCAATGAACTCGTGACGCTCGAGCGCAACGACAATTACTACGGCGAGAAAGCCAAGCTTCAGCGCGTGATCTACCGACACGTGAAGGACAGCGCCGATCAGCGGCAGATGCTCGAAGCCGGTGACATCGACGTCGCACGCAACCTGGAACCCGAAGACCTGGAGGCCGTTTCGACCAATGCCGACCTGGCTACGACAAGTGCCCCGAAGGGCACGATCTACTATGTCGGCCTCAACCAGAAGAATCCGAATCTGGCCAAGCCGGAAGTGCGCGAAGCCTTCAAACATCTCGTCGACTATGACGGGATCGGCGGAACGCTGATGAAGGGGATCGGCGAAATCCACCAGACCTTCCTTCCAGTCGGCATGCTGGGTGCTACCAACGACAACCCCTACACATTCGACGTGGGAAAAGCCAAGGAACTACTCGACAAGGCCGGGTTGAAGGAAGGCTTTTCGGTCTCAATGGATGTGCGCAACGCGGAACCCGTTACTGCTCTTGCGGACTCCTTGAAGAAGTCTCTCAGCGAAGCCGGCATCATGGTCGAGATCATTCCAGGCGGCGGCAAGCAGACCCTGAGCAAATACCGTGCCCGCGATCACGACATGTATATCGGACAGTGGGATGTCGACTACTGGGACCCGCACGCCAACGCCGAAACCTTCACCAACAATCCCGACAATGGCGACAATTCAACCTTCAAGACGCTTGCCTGGCGCAATGCCTGGGACATACCTGAGTTGACGGTCGAGACCAACGCTGCGCTGCTTGAACGCGACAAGGACAAGCGAGCCGAAATCTACCGCAAGCTGCAGACGACGGTTCTGGAGACAAGTCCGTTCGTGATCATCCTGCAGCAGAGCGAAGTCGCCGGCCTGCGCAGGGCCGTGGAAAACTACAGGCTGGGGCCGACATTCGACACCAATTTCCTGGCCGGCGTGTCCAAGAACTGACCGGAACGCCAGTTGAGCGACACAAAAGCTGACAGGTGTGCGAGCGCACGGGTGAGCGCCTGTATGGCGTGTGATCAAGCCGCGCGGCCCTGCCCCGGAACAAGGCCGCTGCCAGACCGTTTGGCAAACTGAAAATTGCCAGACCGGGCATGGTACCGCATAACGACGCTCACACCCCCTGAAACCGGTGTATTGTGATCGCGCCATTTCGCAAACTCAGTAAATCAGCAGGAGTTGTCCATGACCAAAGTGACCTACGAGATCGTCGAACACGATGGAGGCTGGGCATACCGGCAAGATGGTACGTTCTCTGAAACGTTCCGGACGCACGACGACGCGCTGGCAGCGGCCAAGATCGCTGCTGCGGAGCAACAGGTAGCCGGCAAGACCGAAGGCATAAGCTACGAGGACAAGGAAGGCCGCTGGCACGGCGAGGTTGCGGCGGGCGACGATCGGCCCGAGGCAGTGGTATCGGACGAAACAAAGAAGTCCAGTTGATCGCGTGACTTGACGGCAAACCGGGGTCCCGGAAGGGACGTCTGCAGGACCCCGGTCCTGTCGAAGGCAGTTCCGACCGCGCGACCCCACCGCGAGGCAGACGATCCAGACCAAGAAAGCCGACGGGCCTGAGACCGCTGATGGCGGTCGTGTACACTGCTCCGGCAAGGCTGAGCCATTGGCGAAACGACACCGCTGACCTACCGGCAGCAATCACCCCAAATGACCGTCAGCCGACATGCTAGCCGTGAGTAGATACGGCAGGTGATACTGATAGTTTCAGGACTGGCAGTGGCTGGCACGGAGCGGCGCCGGCCGCGCGAGTGCGCAGCCGGCGGGCTATTCCGCGGGTGACGGCTTCTTCTTGAACAAGGCGACCAGATTGTCCCAGAGTTCGATCTTGGCGCCCTGGCGCTTCATGATGACGCCCTGCTGGATGATCGACAGCGTGTTGTTCCAGGCCCAGTAGATCACCAGACCGGCCGGGAACGTTGCGAGCATGAAGGTGAAGACGACCGGCATCCAGGTGAAGATCATCTGCTGCGTCGGGTCCGGCGGCGTCGCATACATACGCAGTTGCAGGAACATGCTGACGCCCATGATGATCGGCCACACGCCGATCATCAGGAAGGCCGGAACCGCGAAAGGCAAAAGACCGAACAAGTTGAACAACGACGTCGGGTCTGGCGCGGCGAGATCCTGGATCCAGCCGAAGAACGGCGCATGGCGCATCTCGATGGTAACGTAGAGCACCTTGTAGAGCGCGAAGAAGACCGGAATCTGAATCAAAACCGGCCAGCAGCCAGCCAGCGGATTGATCTTCTCC
>JBBSOT010000265.1:0-7199 GCA_038259455.1 Hyphomicrobiales bacterium
AATCCCGCGCGAGATTTTGGGGGAAGCTACAGCCGGGCTACGCCCGGCCTCCGCTTCCCCCAAAATCACCACCTTCGATGTCGCGCGCTTTCATGAGCGGTGTCGCTGCACATGCAGCAGCTCGTTCGAGCCGCAAGGGGATCGGCACGTCCAAGTTTCTCTGGCGACGGATCGTGTAGGTCGATCTCAAAAACTGAATTTACGACGAGATTTCCTGCTCGTTTCGGCGCGACAGCTTTTCCGCGAATGACAAAGCCAAACAGCCAGGTGACACTTCCCGCAACTTGACGTTTCTACAGCTGGGTGTCCCGGCCTCGACACGGTTGATAATGGGCGGGAAAATGCGTACGGTGCTCCAACGGACTACCGAACTGGAGAACGATATGGGTGCCCACAAGCAAAGTGTCAGCTTTACAGATACCGCGTTCGCCTTTGCGCGTGAACTCGTAGACAGTGGCGAATATCCAAACATCAGCGCCGCGGTTTCGGGAGAAATGGCTCGCGCGCGCCAGGCGCGGGAACGGGAAAAGGCGCTGTTCGAGGCGGAGGTTCAACGTCGCCTCACATTGCCACAAGATGCCTGGGAGCCGATTCAGACAGGCGAATTCATCACCTCAGATGCCAGGGTATATCTCGCCCGGCGCGTAAAAGCGGGCGATCGCGATAACGCCTGATGCGTATTGTCCGCCATCCACTCGTTGCACACGATCTGAACGCGCTGGTGGACCACATTTTAGAAGTTACGGAAGGCGATATCGCCGCCGCAGGTCGAAGACTTGAAGAAATCGATGCACTCGTCTCCGACATCTGTACAAATCCCATGTCAGGTATGCGGCTTGCGCTGCCGCTCGACGGATGGCTGGTCCGACATGGAGGACGCGGGCACCGGATTACGATCGTCTTTCAAGCTGATCGTGAACGTGACTGCATTTTTGTCGCTCTCATTGCGTTCGGTGGACGGGATTGGATGGGAGCAGGTGAAGCGCGAAAGACAGGATACTTTTAAGTCTTAATATATTGATCAATAATGATTTATTGCTGTTGCAACCATCCATAAATTTCACCCGTTGCGCAAAGCAGGAATGTCACCAAGAGCACCGCCGATAGCAAGGCTTAGCAGCCCGGCGGCGTCAACTATCGCAGGGATGATAAGCCTTGCGGGATTGCTAAGTGGACTGCAGCGCGACACTCAGGTCTCGGCCGGACGCGCCAGCACGATCAGATTGCCGACAAAAACCTGCACCAATTCATCGTTCTGGTTGAGCGTCATGCATCGCACCTTGATCAGGCCCCGTGTAGGGCGGGACCGGGACGGGCGGACCTCCTGCACCTCTGACACCACACGCAGGGTGTCGCCGGGGCGCACCGGGAGGGGCCACGACAGTTCGTCGAACCCCGCGCCGACGATGCCGCCTGCAGGTTTGAAATCGCCGGTCACCAGCAACCGCATGGTCATGGCGGCGGTATGCCAGCCGGACGCCGCCAAACCGCGAAAAAACGTCGCCTTTGCGGCGTCAGGATCAAGGTGAAAGGGCTGGGGATCGAAATCCTGTGCAAAACGGATGATCTCGGCCTCTGTCACCGTCAGGTGACCGGACCCGAAGGTCTGGCCAGGTGCGAAATCCTCCAGAAACATCGCGGTCATCGGGTGGCGACCTTCCGTTGCGTCAGGCGCAGGGCGACGCCGATCACGACGCCGTACACCAGCATTGCGACGCCGATGGCGGCAAAAACGCCCTGTAAGCCCAGATCCGTCGTCCGTGTCAAAAGGATCGCCCCCAGCACGGCGACGGCGATCCGGCTGAGGCTGCTGACGACGGGCCAGACCATTTGACCCGCACCCTGACAGGCAAAGTAAAGGGCCAGACCAAGCCCGAAGAAGGCATAGAACGGTGCGACGGTGTGGAAATAACTGCGGCCGACCGCAAGTGCCCCCGTGTTGTCAGGGTCCAGAAAGATGCCCAGCCACAGGTCCGGATAGATCGCCAGCAGCATCCCGATGCCACCCACGATCACCGCTGCCGCCAGCGACCCCGTCCAGGCTACACGCAGCGCGCGGTCCCGGTTACCTGCGCCGATGTTGGCACCGACCATTGCCGTCATGGCGGCGCCGATGCCAAAGATCACCGGGATCATCAGAAACTCCAGCCGTGCGCCCAGACCGTAACCGGCAAGCGCCGCCTCGCCGAACTGGCCAATGATGCCGACCATGATGACGGTGGTCAGTACAGTGAGCACCGTGTTGATCGCAGCCATGGACCCGACCCGCAGAATGTCGCGGAACATGCCGGGATCGATCCGCCGCAGCGCGCCGCCAAACGCAAGCCCGGTCCGGCCGGACAGGATGTAGCCGATGGCGATCAGCGCACCGGTCCCATAGGCCACGATCAGGCCCAGCGGCAGACCGGCCATTCCAAGCGCGGGCAGGGGGCCCCAGCCCATCGCGAAGGCCCCTGCAAGCGGGATCGACACAGCCGCCACGACCAGCAGCAGGACCGACGGCATCTGCATATCACCGGTGCCGCGGATGATGCTGAGCGAGGCATTGCACAGCCAGATCGCGATGCAGCCAGGGAAAAAGACCGCCGCATAGGCGACGGCGGCACTGATCGCATCCGGACCGCCCCCCAGACCATCAAAGATCGTCCGTCCGAAGACCGCCATCAGAACGGCCATCACGCAGGCAAGTCCCGCCGCGATGATCCATGCAACCAGTGTCAGGCTGCCGGCCCGGTCGGAGTTGCCAGCCCCAAGCGCCCGCGCGACGGAGGCAGAGATCGCGCCCCCGATGGCCCCCGCCGACAGCATCTGCGTCAGCATGACGAGCGGGAACACCAGCGCCAGACCCGCCAGTGCTGCTACGCCAAGCAGGCTGGCATAATACGCCTCTGCAATGCTTTGCGCCGATTGCACGAACATCGCCAGCACGTTGGGGGCGGCGAGTTTCGCCAGCGTCGGCGCGATGGGCGCATGCAGCAGGGCCTGCGTGCGGGCGGCGCGCAGATGATCCGCGTTGCTGACCATCGTGGGCGGGCCAAGATTGACCGATGTCTGCGTCATTGTCAGATCACCTTTACTTATCTCGCAGCGTCATGGGCCTGCGGCCGCGTTCCAAAAAGGAACCCACTCTGGGTAAGTTCTGTTTCGGAACCTGTCAATCGCTTGTATAAGGGACGCATGAAATGGAATGAGCTACACACAGAAGCCTGTCCCGTCGCCCGCGGTCTGTCCGTAATCGGCGACCGCTGGACGCTGATGGTGGTGCGTGAATGCTTTCTGGGCATTCGCCGCTTTGATGACATGCAAGCTCGTCTTGGGATCACTCGGCACGTGTTGGCTGACCGGTTGCGCAACTTGGAAGCGGATGGTGTCGTCTATCGCGAAGCCTATCAGGCACGTCCCCTGCGCCATGAATATCGCCTGACGCCGAAGGGGCGGGCGCTTTACCCTGTTCTCGTCACGCTGATCGACTGGGCGAACGCACATGTGCCAGGCGACAAGGACCCCTCCATCAGCCTGCTGAACCGGCGCACGCAGAACCCTCTCGTACCGAAGCTTATCGATGCTGAAACCGGGGAGGACATCACCCACCGCAGCGTAACGGTGCTAAAGTCTGGGCAGTGAATCACGATGATTCCGGGGCAGTAGCTCGTTCCGACCGTGCCGCGCAGATGGTGCTGAGATTGAACCGATCTGGCGCAAGCCAGGATGCAGGAGCGTCCATGTGTTATAAAAAAAGGGGGTGTCCGCAAACCGTGTTGTTTCATTTCGCATTATCGCGAAAGAACCCGTTACTCCGCTTTCAAGTCGATGTACCGTTTAACACAATCTCATGAACTCTTCGGCGAGCAACGATGCCGCGGATGTTTTGATGATGCCGATTTCGCGTACGAACTCCGGCTCATCAATGGGGAGAATCTGCACCCTGCTCAGTTCCTCGGCATAAGCCGCAGCTTTAGGAATGACAGTGATGCCAAACCCGTCAGCCACCAGCGCCAGCAGGGTCGAAATGTCGTCAAGTTCCGCGCGATCAAGGGTCGCGATGCCCTGTTCCTGCAAATAGCGGTCCACTTGCCTACCGCCGAAGGAAGCCCGATTATATCTCAAAAACGGTAGGGTTGAGAGTGCGTCGTGCGGGTCGTGGATCGCCCAAGATGGTGGCACGGCAAGGACGAAACTCTCTTTGAAAAGCGCCTTCCAAGACATGGCTTGAGGGATGCCGAAGCTGGGGCGAATGATGATCGCGAGAACCAGTTCACCCGAGTCGATGCGGTCCAGCAGGTCGAGCGAGGTGCCCGGGACGACCTGAACCTGAACGTTCGGGAACCTCGCCGCAAATGACGGCAGAACCCGACGCAGAAGGGTGGAGTGGACGGAGGCAATTGCACCGATCCTCATACGGCCGGACTGCGTCTCCGGGTCCAATGGATCGGCCAGCGTCTCGGCCATCGCAATAAGATCCCCGGCTTTCGCAAGTACCCTCAGACCGGCCTCGTTCACCACCGCCGCGCGGCCGGTCCGAGCGAAAAGCGGTTGTCCCAACTTCTCCTCCAACCGCTTCATCTGTCCACTGACAGCCGACTGGGTCAAACCCATCCGGTCGCCCGCGGCCGCGAAGGTTCCCAAACGTGCCACGCAAACAAAGGTCTTTAGTTCCGTCAGCATTGATCATATTCCACGTAGCTCAGAATGATTATATACCGTTTTTTAAGTCGCTCGGAAGTCGCTAAGTTGCGGAAATTAGCAATTCATGGAGATCCCGATGACGAACCCATCCATCCGACCATTCCACCTCGCTTTTCCCGTCGACGACCTTGATGCCGCGCGCGGCTTCTACAAGGGCCTTCTGGGCTGCGGCGAGGGCCGGTCGTCCCCCGACTGGGTCGATTTCGACTTTTACGGTCACCAGATCGTCGCCCACCTCGCGCCCGAGGAGGTCGGTACGGCCAAGACCAATGCAGTCGATGGCCACGGAGTCCCCTGCCGACACTTCGGCCTCGTCATGGACATGGATGACTGGCACGCGACCGCCGAGCGCCTGAAAAAAGCCGACGTTACTTTTGTAATTGAGCCCTACGTTCGGTTCAAAGGCGAACCGGGCGAACAGGCAACAATGTTCTTCAACGACCCCGCTGGAAACGCAGTCGAACTGAAGGCGTTTAAAAACATCGACCAGCTCTTCGCCGCGTAATCGGCGGATCCCGTTGATTCCAGACCGCCGTGGCGGGTATCACCAAAAAGGAAATCTCAATGAGCACCGTTTTCATTGTTGGCGGGTCCGGCAAGGTTGCCCGCCGCCTCACCCCGCTTCTGGTCGAGCGGGGTCACCGGGTTTCGTCCCTGCACCGCAATCCGGAACAGGCAACCGATCTGGCCGAGCTCGGCGCGACACCGGTAAAGGGAGATCTTGCCACACTCTCTGTAGAAGACCTGGCGGCTTTGATGCGCGGCCATGACACAGTCGTCTTTAGCGCCGGCGCCGGGGGCGCCGGGGTGGACATCACCCGGGCGATAGACGGAGAGGGCCTGGAAAAATCCGTGGATGCAGCGAAGGCGGCAGGCGTGACGAGGATTCTGCTGGTCTCGGTGTTCCCGGACGCCCTTCGCGAGGGCGAGCGCAGGGAGGGGTTCGAAATTTATATCAGGGTCAAGAAACTGGCCGATGCCTATCTCGTCGCCAGCAACCTCGACTTCGTGATCGTCCGGCCCGGAACGCTTAACGAAGACAGAGGGACCGGAAAGGTGCGCGCCGATCTCGCCATCCCCTACGGCGAAATTTCCCGCGATGATGTTGCTGCATTTCTCGCTGCACTGGTCGACCGGCCGGACCTGCGACGGGTCGTCGTAGAGCTGACCCAAGGGACAACACCGATTGACAAGGCAGTAGAACACCTTTGAAATCGACGCTTCCCATGCCTTGTCATGACACGGACAGAAATGGGCTACAGCGCCACCGGCTCACAAGACAATCTGCCACCCGGCCAACTTCGCCGGTCACGTCCGTCAAGCTGGTGTAAATTTTGGGATGGCCATTCGTTATCATCGGTCAGGCGGCCTGTGTGGTTATGCTTAGAAGCGGGTCGATCTGGGCGGTATCGATCTGGCTGAAAGCTTCGACCATCATGTAGCGGTGCTGGCTTTGCCAATCGTCATTCTGTTCGAACAGAACTGCGCCGATCAGCCGGATGATGCTGTCCTCGTTGGGAAAGATCCCGACCACGTCGGCGCGCCGCTTCACTTCCTTGTTTTGGCGCTCAAGCGGGTTCGTGCTGTGCAACTTGGTGCGGTGATGGGCCGGAAAGGCCATGTAGGCCAGCCTATCGGCCTCGCCCTCGTCCATCAGAGTGGCAAGCTTCGGCCACCGTCCGCGGAGCTGGTCGGCGACGTGGCGCCAGACTTCCACAGCGCCCTTCTGGTCGGGCTGATTGAAGGCCTGCCGGATCGCAGCGGCGACGACGGTGTGCTGGCTCTTGGGCACATGCGCGAGGGCGTTGCGCATCCAGTGTACGCGGCACCGCTGCCAGGTCGAGTCGAACACCCGCGAGATCGCCGCCTTCAGGCCGGTATGCGCGTCGGAGATCACCAGTTTCACGCCGTCCAGACCGCGGCCCTTGAGGCTGCGCAGGAACTCGGTCCAGAAGGTTTCGGCCTCTGAGGGGCCGACGGTGAGGCCGATGATCTCGCGCCGACCGTCCCTGTTCACCGCAACGGCGATTATGACAGCGACGGAGATGATGCGCCCGCCCTGGCGCACCTTCAGATAGGTCGCGTCCAGCCACAGATAGGGCCATTCACCGGAAAGCGGGCGGTCGAGAAACTCATGCACCCTATCATCTATGTCCTTGCAAAGTTTGGATAACCTGGGGATGCAGGACCATCTTGCGATGTACTGCACGGCGGCGTTCGTACATGTCCTGTGCGTTCAAAGCGTAGTAGCCGTTCAACTCGGGTAGTTCCTTGTCATCGTAGTGGTTCCGACGCAGATCCCGATAGACAGTCGATGCATCGCGGCCCAAACGATCGGCTATCTCAGCGATCGGCATTTTGGCTTCACGCCACTTGGCAATCCTGCGGCGTTCTTCCAGGCTCAGGTGAGAGTAGGTGCGTCCCATTGATCAACTCCATGCAATACTCTGTTTTGATACAGAAGTTGCACTTTGTTTGTGAATCCACCCATCCCACCAAAAAAAGCGTATAAG
>JBBSOT010000266.1:0-7188 GCA_038259455.1 Hyphomicrobiales bacterium
AACCCTTAACCCTTAACCCTTAACCCTTAACCCTTAACCCTTAACCCTTAACCCTTAACCCTTAACCCTTAACCCTTAACCCGCCGACCTAGGCTTTAAGCAACCAGTCAAAGGCGCGGCGCAGAGCGACAGCACTATTGTTTTGATACACCGCCGCTGCGACTTGATTGGGGTCCGAAATCGCCTTTGTCGGCCCTATGCGCGAGGCATTCGGCAGCACCTGTAATCGTGCCAACGACGACGGGCGCCCTACGATTTCGCTAGAAGCGTCCAACACGTAAACCAGCAGCGCCACTGGCCAATCAGACCGCCGTTTTCCTGTCGGCAAGGCCTTAATCGATTGGCTATTTTACCTTGCATACCGTTAGCCATTATCGGGCAACGGGCAGAGCCATGGGCTTGCCAACGAGCTTGATGCGCGCCTCATTGAGCGCCTTGAGACCGTTGACTGTCTCTTGCGGCCTTTTAACGGCAACTCCCACAAGCAGCGCTTCAATCAGACCAAGCGTGGCCGTATGCATGCTTAACATGTCGGTCTTACCGCGCGCGACCGGAAGTATGAGATCGACACGGTCGCGTAGAAGACTAGCAAGCGTATCGGTTAGAAGAATCTTGGACGTACCGATTGAGTCTGCTTTCTCTAGAAGAACCGTCAGTTCTTCGTAGATGCGGCCATAAGCGAGGATGACCACTAGATCGCCCTTGCGCAGCTTCTGCAAATCGTCGGCGAACAGGAGGCCAGTCCGCGTCAGACTGATGGACTCTAGGCCGAACCGTGTGAGCTGAATCACGAAATAATCCGCCATTGCGCTCGAAGGGCCAATGCCGAATACGACGATGCGGCGGGCCCCGGCTATGCGGATCACCGCCGCCTTGAACTGAGCCCGGGAAATATCGCGCCGCAGATTGGCCAGCGCCTCGATGTGAATATCGAGAGCGACCGTAAAAGCCGTCTGTAAATCGTCCCCGATCTCTTCAAGAGTGTTGGCTAGACGATCAGCTGGCGACAAGTTGAAACGCAACTCAGAAGCGAGCGTGCGACGCAGCTTATCGAGGCTCGCAAAGCCCAGCGACTTCACTGTGCGCAATATCGTGGCGTCGCTGGTCCCGACTTTTATCGCCAGCGCTGCCGCCGAACCGATGAGAACTTCTTCGCGGTTTGCCTGGAAAAAGCGCGCTACCCGTTGCTCCGCAGGACTCATCGTCGCCAGTCGAGCCACCACAGTGTCGTCGAATCTCATCGTTCTTTTCATGGCAAACCTTTTCTTGACTCGTGTAGTAAAACAGACAAATGCTAACCATGATGTTGTAAATGCTACATCCCATTCTATCGATATATAGGGAGACGCGCCTTGACCCTTGTCGCTTGGAATATCGCCGCGCCGGCGGTGATCGCCGCGTTTTTAGCGTCCCTCGTCGAAGTTGTGGAGGCCTTCACAATCGTATTGGCGGTCGGGACGTTGCGTGGGTGGCGACCGGCGATAATCGGCGCCCTAGCCGGATTGATAGTGCTCGGCATGCTGGTCCTATCGCTCGGACCGCTGTTGGATCGCGTCCCCATTCACTTGCTTCAATTCTGCATCGGAGTGCTGCTTCTGCTATTTGGCTTGCGATGGCTTCGCAAGGCGATACTTCGGGCGGCCGGACTTATTCCTCTACACGACGAAGTTGCCGTATTTGCCAACGAACAAAAGACCCTTCGGCAGAAAACGGCGCGCAACCGCATCGATGCGGACTGGATCGCGGGCCTTGCGGCCTTCAAGGCAGTCATGCTTGAAGGCATCGAAGTGGTGTTTATCGTTATAGCCGTCGGCGCGGGCGGCGGATTGATCGTGCCGGCGAGCATCGGCGCGTTAGCGGCATGCCTTTTCGTTGCGTTGGTTGGCATTTTGATCCATCGGCCCTTGTCGCGGGTACCGGAGAATACTCTCAAATTCATGGTCGGGATTATGCTTTCGTCTTTCGGCGTCTTTTGGACGGGAGAAGGCTTGACTATCGCGTGGCCCGGTCACGATATCGCCATCCTAGCGATGGTGGCCGTTTTTCTGGCATTCAGCGTGGCGGTCGTAACTCTGTTGCGTCGTCGTAGAGAAGGGACTTCGCCATGACAACCGTCGCCGCAATCCTGCGCAAACTGATCGGACTATTCATCGACGACGGCAGCTTGGCAAAGGCGATCGTCGTGGTCGTGGTTCTCGCCGCTATATTTGCCGGCGTCGATGCGCCAGCGGCTGTCACCGGCAGCGTCCTGCTCTTCGGATGTCTAATCGCAGTCCTTGAAAACGTATTGCGGACGGCCCGGAAGAATTGACTGCCATTTATCGTCGAACTGTCTCGTCCGGTTGAACGCGAGCGCAACGATCGCAAAAAAGAGTGGATTGGTTTCTCGCGTTTTTGTCGCTCGGACGATGCTAAATCAAAGCCGGCAAACGAAAGAACTATCGCAACGTGGTGCGCTTGAACTGGTACATGCGCCCGGCCGACGGCGGCAAGATCGTGGCCCAAGGTTTCGAGCTGCTGGTGCTGGCCGATGACAGGCGCATCAAAGCCGATTATCAGTTCATCGACCCCACCCCTAACCCTTAACCCGCCGACCTAGGCTTTAAGCAACCAGTCAAAGGCGCGGCGCAATTCGGCCGCGCCATTGCTCTGGTACCAACTGCCATGGGCGATGATCACGCGCTCGGGGTTCCCGGCGATCATTTGCTCGACCGCCTGGCGCAGCTGGGGCAGATGCCGGCTGAAGCGGCCGCGCAACTCTTCCGTCATGGCGCCGCCTGACGCGGCGGGTCCCTTGGCCAGCCACGGCAACAGCAGCCGCTACGATGCTGGGCGTGGTGCTTGTGGCGGCGCGGTGTTCTGCACCAGATCCCCCTCGGTGCTAAACACTGACCTCTTTGAAAGGCTGGGGGTTCATCGATAAGATGAGCTGTCGTGGATGGGGGCCTGTTTGAGGCCGTTACGCGTTGGCAGGTGGTAAGGCCACCTCAGCGAACGAGCGCGGTCGCAACGACAACGCCCCACACCATCAGGACGATGCCCGCCAAACTACGAAACCGCCAGCGCGCCGGCACCAATTTTTCGCCGAGCACGAACAGCGTAAGCGCGCCCATCCAAAGAAGATTCATGGCGCCCAACACGAACATGACTGCCATCAGAGCGCCGCAGCAGCCGACGCAGTAACTGCCGTGCTTGATGCCGAGAACGAGCGCGCCGGCTTTGCCATCCCGCCATTCAGCGAGGAAGAAGGCGAGCGGCGACCGGCATTTGGTGAGGCATGCATCCTTGAGCGAAGTGAACTGAAACGCTCCAGCGGCCAAGAGGATGGCGGCGCTGAGCGCGATGCTGGCGCTTTGCAACATTGGGGTGAGCAGGGCTGCTCGGGACAGCGCTACCTGTGCCAACGCGGCCATGCCGGCGTAGCCGGTCCAGGCCGCGACATAGCCCACCACGAAAAGGGTGGTCGGAGAGGTCGAGCCGATTTGCAAACTGCGCCGTTGCGTCAAATTGCCGAATACTGTCACCGCCGGCAGCGCGGTGGGCAGCATCATGGCCAGCATCATGACGCTCCACATGATAAAAGCCGCGAAGAGTTGCTCCGGCAATCCCGGCGTCGACCCGGGCATAGCCATGAAACCCATATCGGCGTTCATGCGAACGAGATAGAACCAACTTAGCCCTATCACCACGATGAGGCCGCCAAGAGCGAGGAGACGGTCCCGCCATCTCCCCGCGTCGATTTGCATTTCGGGATTCGTCACTATGCTTACGTCGAGCTATAAGCAAAGTCAGAGAGGAAGCCGTTGCAGGCCGAAAGCTTCCAGTCCCATCCATAGTCGGAATATTTGAAGTGCTTTGATCGCGCCACCGTGGCCGCATTGCCTGGCGCTATGGCCAATGGGTGATTGTCGATGGTGATCGGTTTGCCGCCCTGGCCTTCCATCGCCTCGATCTCAGCCTCGGCAATTCCAGGAATTGTCAGACTCGCATGCTTGCCGTCGCCCTGGTAGCGCATTGGCACGTTCTTCGCGCCCATCATCTCGCCGATAAACGAAGCGAGTACGGCCGGATGGCCGCCGGCCTTGCCGGAGAAGATCGCATGCAGCGCTTCGTTCTGGGCAACGCTCGCTTTCTCGTCGAAATAGGCTGCCACCTTCCATTTGGTTTGCACCATCGTGCCGGGAGCGTGCACCGCCAGCGCCACGTTAAGCCCGTCGAGCGCAACGTCGCCGAACTTGCCTTTGTTGATGTGCCAGGCGACTAGAGCCGTACAGTCGCCCTGTGTCGGCGGACTGGTGAACACACAGGGACAAGCGGCTTCACAATTGCAGGTTTCGAAGTAGGTACCCTTGAGATTCCATTGCGTCATGACTTCCTCCCGATTGACATTGGCTGGACAGTGCACGACACATGGATGGACAGACATAGACAATTGTTACGCCAGCGTACCGGACTGTACCGGTCGTGTTACCGGGCCAGTTTGAAAGCCACGCTGCCGATGGAGGGATGCATGCTCTCATTGTCGGTGAGCCCGGACGGTTCGCAGTCTCTGGTTGACCAGATCGTCGCCAGCGTTGTTCAACAAATCGAAGATCAGCAACTTCGGCGGGGAACCAAGCTGCCCTCTATCCGCAGCTTGGCGAAGCTTCACAATATCAGCCGCTTCACGGTGGTGGAGGCCTACGATCGGCTGGTTGCCAAAGGTTATCTAACATCGCGCCGTGGTGCCGGCTTCTACGTTGCGCCAGCCAGCCAGGAACCGGAGCAGGTCGCTCCTGACGCGGACCGCAAGTACAATGAGGTCCCGGTCTTGATGGTCCGACATCTGCTTGATGCGTCTGAGGACACTGTCCTTGTTGGCGGGCCGTGGCTGCCGAATGGCTGGCTCGATGAAGCCGGCATCCGAAAGAGCTTGAACGTTTTGGCGCGAAAGAACGGCGCCTATCTGCTTGAATATGGCAATCCGTTTGGCTATCTGCCTCTGCGCGAACATCTATCGGTCTTCTTGGGCGAGATCGGTATAGTCGCCCAGCCTACGCAGATCGTTCTGACGCACGGCACGAGCCAGGCGCTGGAATTCATCATTCGCCTGCTGCTGCGGCCGGGGGACGCGGCGCTGGTCGACGATCCCGGCTACTATAATCTGTATGGCAATCTGCGGCTCAACAACGTGCGTATGCTTGGCGTGCCGCGGAACACCGACGGGCCGGATGTGGAGTCGCTCGAACGGCTCGCTGCCAAACACAAACCCAAGGTCTATTTCACACAGTCGGCGATGCAGAATCCGACCGGCACCTGCATTAGTCCGCATATAGCCTTCCGGGTTCTACAATTAGCCGAGCGCTACGATTTCATGGTCGTTGAGGACGACATTTTCAGTGACCTGCAGGCTAAGCAAACGCCGCGCCTTGCGACGCTCGACAGTCTTAATCGCGTGATTTACGCGCGCAGCTTCTCCAAGACATTGTCGGGAAGCCTGCGAGTCGGCTTCATTGCATGCAGCCAGCAGATCGCCAACGATCTGACGGGCATCAAAATGCTGACCAGCATTTCAACCTCTCAGTTTACCGAACGCTTGCTGTACACGATGCTGGTTGACGGACATTACCGCAAATACCTCGTGCGACTGCGCGAGCGGTTAAATGAGACACGCGTCAATGTCGTCGCGGCGTTCGAGGGCATAGGTCTGCAATTGTTCATCGAGCCGGATGCGGGGATGTTTGTGTGGGCGCGTTTTCCTCAGATCAACGATTCCGCCAAGCTGGCCGAACGCGGTTTGCGCGACGGCTTCATGCTCGCGCCCGGAAATGTCTTCCGTCCCCAACTCGAGCCCTCGCCATGGATGCGGTTCAACGTCGCCGCGTGCGACGACCATCGGGTCTTGCGTTGGCTTGAGAAATTGGCGACGAATGAAGACGACACTGATTAACAGCTCCGACCATAAACATACTGCATGCATTTATGTGGGGCTATAAAGAGGTTTCTACTTGGCGCACTACGTCGCGGTGACGAAGCAGCAGGCGACCAACGCGTTCAACAAGCGGCTCGCCGCAGAGGACGCCGGCGCGACTGCAAAGTTGCACGATTGCAAAGCGCGCGAGTTGCACGATGCCGATTTGTTCTGTGGATTGATCTGCTAAGTGTTTGAAAGAAATGGCGCGCCCGAAGAGATTCGAACTCCTAGCCTTCTGATTCGTAGTCAGATGCTCTATCCAGTTGAGCTACGGGCGCCTTTTCCCATTTTCGGCGGCGGTAAATTCGACGTGCCACCTCAAGAGGCCGGGAACCTACTCAAATCGTTGCGGCGGTGCAAGAGCGGGGCGGATTTTCCCTATTTCCGCCCGAACTGCCGATGCTATCCACAGCCTGTTGCAACGCTGCAACGCCAGCCCTGTAAACGCCATGATAGCGCTTGTAGAGCCTAGGGGGTTTCAGTACCATCCCCTTGATTTTTTTGGGGGATGCGGCAAAAGCTGCGACGCGCGGACGCTCTTGGGGAGCGCTCGCGAAAAATTGACATCGCAGTCGATCCGTAAGCAAAGGGGCTGATGGTGATTAGCAAATCCCGTGTTGCGGCATTCATCGCCATCTTGGCGGTGGGGGCCTGTTCGCAAGACGCGGTGTTGTCCGATAGCGCAACGACTCCGCAGCCGGCTCCCGGTATTTTCCAACCCAACCAAGTGACGCCCGGTTCGTCGACCGGCACCGCCGTCGGCGCCCGCGTCCAGCAAATGCGGGCCGATTTCGTGCGGGCCATGACCACTTTGGGTCAGCAAACCACCGCGCTGCAATCGATCCGCCAGACGGCGACCCAAGACGCGCAGGGCTACTACTCGCTGGTGGCCGGCATCAACGCCCGCCTGCAAGTCGGCACCACGCCGGGCAACCCCGAACTGGTCAACGCCTGGAACCAGGCACAGACCCAGCTCGAGCGGTTGAACACCGATCTCAGCCAGATGAATTCGCTGGGCACCGCGGTGTCCGACACGTCCTCGCAAGCGGCGTTCATGCTCGAAAGCGTGCGCGCTACCTATGGCATCTCGGGCGCGGTCGACGAAGACCACCGCCAACTCAAGATCCTGGAGAACGAGATCAACCAATCGATCGTGCTGGTCGATCGGCTACTGAGCGAGCTCAGCACCGACATCGCGCGCCAAAGCGCTTATGTCTCGGCAGAGCGCAACAACT
>JBBSOT010000267.1:0-7180 GCA_038259455.1 Hyphomicrobiales bacterium
AACCAGCAGCAACATGGCAGCCGATGCGCCCGCTCTACTGCTGGAGAATCCGCGACGCCGCGAAAAAGCCCCTCCCATCCAGAAAACAGCAAGCGTGTCGAGAAGCATGAGGATCAATGCAATTGCCACAAGCGGCCCTTTAAGATCGCGAGACTCATCCAGAGCGTAGCGAAGCTCGGTCACGGGTGCCGTGATTGTCGGCCGGACCAGTGGCTCGAATGTGGCGTCCGCGGCAAGCAGATTGTGCGCAAAAACACCGTCTTCGCTGCCATAAAGGCCGGGCGGATTCTCGATCGTCACTGGAACAACCCCACCCTTGAGGTCGAGCGGTCTTGCATCTGGCATGGGCGGTGCCAGGGTCGCATCGGCGGCGATCATGCGGTACGGCGGCAGGGAAACTTCCTGCCCCGGCGCATCTGCGGCCACGGCCCCTTGATTGCGCGACAGTTGCACGATCCGACGCAACATCTCGACGAAGCTGCCCGAAATCGGCAGGTTCGACCAGGTTGCCTCGGGCGTGACGTGGAACAGCACGACTGTGCCCTTGTCACGCTTGGCGCCGGTCACCAGTGGCGTTCCGTCGGCGAGACTTGCCCAGGTGCGCTCGACAATGTCGGACGTCGGCTCGGCAAGAACCTGGCGCGAGACGGTGACTTCCGTCGGAGGCGCAAGGTCACCGAAAGGTCCGCTGGCTGGAAATTCGGTAACCTGCTGCGGCGTGGTCCACGACAGCGCACCGCCCATCGATCGTTCTCCGAGCCGCAGCCGTACCGGCAGAAGATCGTCATCATTTCCAGCTACCGCGAGCCTGGAGCCCGCGAAACGCAAAAGCGTGCCGCCATCGTTGACCCAGTCGATCAGTTGCGCGCGGGCGGTATCGGGCAGCGTCCCGACATCGGCCATCACGATCATCGCCGGCTTTTGCTCGAGAAGTTGCGGAATGGCTTCCGCAAGATCCTGGCTTGTTGGCTCCACGAGATCGGCAAAAGGCTGAAGCGCACGCCTGATATAGTAGAGCGGCGACAGCAGGGGCTGCGCCTGGTCCGCCTCGGACTGCGAAAGCAGGCCGACGCGACGCCGCTTGGAGTTTTCGTCGAGGACGCGAAGAGCGGCAGCCTGATTTTCACCGTCGATAGCGATGTAGGAAAAATCATTGCGCAGTTCGAACGGCACGGTCATCTCGCCGGCCCCGACTGTATCTCCGGCACCGAACGCGATGGTGGCGTCGGCGATCCGTCGGCCCTTGTCGTCGAAGGCACCTGCCGTAACCTGCCGTGGCGCGGGATCTCCGGCCGCACGGGTGGCCGACAGCGTGAACCCGGTGACCTCGTTTTCGGCGGAGGTCAGGCCGACCATGGCAAGCCTGTCTGGTGTCGCCCACAATACATCGGTCGTGTTTTCGGAAAGCAGCGCGGAAAACGCGTCCTCGTCCCCTGGCGCGGCCAGTCCGTCAGAGAGTACGGCGACCGTAGCTCCTGGCAATCCGTGCAATTCGGCGGCGACACGCTCAAAGACTGCAGGGCGATCGACCGGCACCGGTCGAGGCTCGGCGACATTGAGCTTTTCGAGAGCATCCGCCGCATCGAACGGACCGATCTCGGCATTCGGCTTTTCAGCCGTGAATGCCAGGACGACCGGCACGCCTGTGGAGTTCGCATCGGCGATCAGTCTTCTGGCGGTTGCCACGCGTCGTTCCCACCCCTGTGCGCTGGCCCAGCCATTATCCACGACCATTGCCAGGGCCTCGCCGCCCGTCGGCAGCTTTTCGCGCGGATTCCAGATCGGCTGCGCGAGTGCTGCCACGATCAACGCCGCCATCAACAGTCTCAGCAGGGTCAGCCACCAGGGACTCTGGTGCGGGGTCTCCTCCTTCCTGAGAACCTTGGCAAGAATTCGCAGGGGAGGAAAAACTTCCGTCTGTGGCTTCGGCGGCGTCAGCCGCAAGAGCCACCAGATCACCGGCAGCGCCAGGAGGCCCCACAAAATGGCCGGAAAGCCGAAGGTAAGCGGCAGCCAGCTCATGCGAAGCCACCGGCTGCGAATCCGCTCTCGGCTGTCATCGACATATGCACGCGCACCAAAGCCTCAGAAGCAAGCCGGTCGGTATGATTGACCGTGTAGCTCCAGCCAAGCCGTTTGCACCAGCGCACAAGTTCCTGGCGTCGCGCGGAATAGGCCAGGCGATACTCGTCGCGAATGTTCTCGGCGCGCCCTGCTGTCATTTTCTGACCAGTCTCAGGGTCGGAGAACTCGGTTCGCCCGGCATAGGGAAAAGCCTCTTCGGCGGGGTCGGCCACCTCGATGAGATGCGCCCGGACGCCATGCCGCGCCAGGACATCGAGCCATGCCATGGTCTCTTCAGGCGGATCGAGAAAGTCGCTGGCAATGATGATGTCGGAGAACCGTCGGATATTTGCCAGGTCGGGCTTGGCTGGCAAGTCGATCGCGTGGCCAAGATGCGAGGCCAGCCGCTCGGCTCCGTTACGCGCCGTGAACGGATCGGTAAGCCCTGGCCAGGCGATGCGTTCGCCGCTGCGCGACAGCAGTTCGGCCATTGCAAAGACAAGCACAAGCGCCCGCGACTCCTTCGACACGAGAGCTCCACTCGATTTAAAGAGCATCGAAGGCGACGGATCGGCCCACAGCCAGACCGTGTGGGCGGCCTCCCATTCGCGGTCGCGGACATAGGTATGATCGTCGCGGGCCGAACGACGCCAATCGATGCGAGCCATCGCATCGCCATCAACATAGGGCCTGAACTGCCAGAAATTCTCGCCGATACCGCGCCGCCGTCGTCCGTGCCAGCCGCCGATCACTGTATTGACGATACGGCGTGCCTCGACCAGCAGGTCGGGAACCAACGCCGCACGAATCCGGCCGCGGCCAAGCGCGTCGCGCGTCGAAACCCGGTCGGAAGCTTCGCCGATGCGGGCCATCACGAAATGCTCGCCGCGGAATTCGCCATGTCAGCCCTGCGCCTTGACCAGCCTGGCGACAACGTCACGGACACTCATGCCTTCGGCGCGCGCGGCAAAGGTCAGCGCCATGCGATGCTGGAGAACTGGCTCGGCCAAGGCATGAACGTCGTCGATGGAAGGCGCCAGTCGCCCATCGTAGAGCGCTCGGGCACGTGCGCAAAGCGTCAGCGCCTGGCTGGCGCGGGGGCCTGGACCCCAGGCAATGTGCTTGTCTGCATCGTCATTGCCCTGTCCAGGGCGGGCGGAGCGAACCAGCTTGAGGATCGCCTCGACAACACTCTCGGGCACGGGCATTCGACGGATCAGTGTCTGGATCTGCCTCAGCCTTTCCGGATTAAGCACGTTCTCGGCCCTGGCATCCTCGACGCCGGTTGTCTCAAGCAGGATGCGCCGCTCTGCTTCAATCTCCGGATAGAGAATGTCGATCTGCATCAAGAAGCGGTCAAGCTGCGCTTCGGGCAGCGGATAGGTGCCTTCCTGCTCCAACGGATTCTGGGTGGCCAGAACGTGAAAGGGCGCCGGCAGATCGTGCCGGGCACCTGCTACGGTGACGTGATATTCCTGCATTGATTGCAGCAGCGCAGACTGGGTGCGCGGGCTGGCGCGGTTGATTTCGTCGGCCATGAGCAACTGGGCAAAGATCGGTCCCGGAATGAAGCGGAAGGCCCGCTTGCCGCTATCGTTCTGCTCCATGACCTCGGAACCCAGAATATCGGACGGCATCAGGTCAGGCGTGAACTGGATGCGGTTCGAATCGAGACCGAGTACAATGCCGAGCGTTTCGACAAGTTTGGTCTTGGCAAGCCCGGGCACGCCAACCAGCAGTGCGTGTCCGCCCGCAAGCAGCGCCACGAGCGTCCGCTCGACGACGCTTTCCTGGCCAAAAATCACCCGGCCAACACCGTCTCGTATGCGCGATATGTCTGCAAGCGCCTTTTCGGCCTCGGCGATCATCTCCTTTTCGCTGATGGGGGGCTGCTTGACCATGATGCTCATGCCGTAACGGTCCTCGCTTTGTTGGGGCGCCGCAGGCAGATTTCCAATGCCGCGTCTGGCAGTTGGCATGGCGCACAGCTGAACTTAAATCACTACCCCCGGCTGACAAGCGGAACAACAGTGACTATTTCGTGACCATGGCAGATAACAGGAAATCGACTGAACCCGGCCTGACCCGAGCCGCCGATACGGCCGGCTTGTCGGCGCTGATCGCGCGGGCCACCCGTGCCGGCAAGGGTTTGCCGCCGGTGGAGCAATGGAATCCGGACTTCTGCGGCGACCTCGACATGGAGATAAAGCCGGATGGGACCTGGTTCTATCTTGGAACGCCGATTGGCCGCATGCCGCTCGTGCAGCTTTTCTCGACTGTCCTGCGCAAGGATGCCGACGGGAACACCTATCTTGTCACCCCGGTGGAAAAGGTCGGCATTCGTGTGGTCGATGCACCCTTTGTCGCCGTGGAGATGGATATATCGGGCAAGGGCGACCGCCAGATCATAACGTTCCGCACCAATGTCGGCGATGTTGTTGAAGCCGGCCCCGACCATCCGCTGCGTTTCGTCGACGAGAGCGAAACCGGCGGCCTGAAACCGTATGTGCTGGTGCGCGGACGGCTGGAAGCGCTGGTAGCGCGACCGGTAATGTACGAGCTCGTGGAACATGGCGAAGAGCTTGAGGTCGGCGGCAAGACCATGTTTGCCCTTCGCTCACACGGCGAAATCTACCCCGTCATGCCCGCCGAGACGTTGAAGCAGCTCAGCACATGAGAGACAATGCCGATGCCATATCATTTTCAGCGGATGATTTTCGCCGGCGTGCCGCCGATGAGCGCGTTCCTTTCGCGGACGACGACGGCTACGGCGACCATCGGTTCAATCCGCAGCACCCAAGGCTGGCGTTGCAGCGTGAACTGCGCGATGCGGCAGTTCTCATCCCGGTCGTCGATCATGGCGAAGACGCGACCGTCATACTGACGAAACGGGCCGAGCGACTGACAAATCATTCCGGCCAGGTGGCGTTTCCGGGCGGAGCGATCGATCCGCAGGATATCTCGCCCGAAGCTGCGGCACTGCGCGAAACCGAAGAGGAAATCGGCCTCGACAGGGCACACGTCGAAATCATCGGTCGCATGCCGGATTACGTGTCCGGCAGTGGCTACCGGATCGTTCCGGTTCTGGCAGTTGTGCGGCCGGGATTCGACCTTTCGATCAATGCCGACGAGGTCGACGTTGCTTTTGAAGTGCCGCTCGCTTTCCTGATGGATCCGGCCAACCATCGCCGGGACAGCCGGATGTGGCAGGATCGCGAATGGTTCTTCTACGACATGCCTTATGGCGGACAGCGCATTTGGGGCGTCACGGCCGGTATCATACGCACGCTCTACGAGAGGCTGTACCGGTGACCCTCAGCATAGAAGACCGCGCCAAGTGGCTGCATAACGACACGTTGCAGAGCCTGCTGACCGCACTGTGTGCGGATGGTGAAGAGGCGCGAATTGCCGGCGGCGCCGTGCGTAACGCGCTGCTTGGACAGGCCGTCGCTGACATTGACATCGCAACGACAACCCTGCCTGCGGATACGATCAAGCGCGCGGAAGCCGCCGGTTTCAAGGCGATCCCGACCGGGCTCGACCATGGCACGATTACCGTAGTAGCCAATGGGAGCGCGTTCGAGGTCACCACGTTGCGAGCCGATATCGAGACCGACGGCCGGCACGCGGCGGTTCGCTTTGGGCGGGACTGGAAGGCTGACGCAGAACGCCGGGATTTCACCATCAACGGCCTCTACGCCAAGGCGGATGGAACGGTGATCGACCTTGTCAGCGGGATTGCAGACCTCGAAAGCCGGACGCTGCGCTTTATCGGCGATCCCGAGGCTCGCATCAGGGAAGACTATCTGCGCATTCTCCGTTTCTTCCGCTTCTTCGCCTGGTACGGCAAAGGGCGACCCGACGGCGAAGGCCTCAAGGCATGCGCGCGGCTGAAGGAGGGTCTCGACCAGCTTTCTGCCGAACGTGTCTGGGCAGAATTGAAGCGTCTGCTTGCGGCGCCGGACCCCTCTCGCTCCCTGCTGTGGATGCGGCAGGCGGGAGTGCTGACGAGAGTGCTGCCGGAAAGCGAGAAGTGGGGTATCGACAGCATTCATCCGCTGACGAAGGCCGAGACTGACCTTGACTGGAAAGCAGACCCGTTGCTCAGGCTCGCGGCGATCGTTCCACCCGACGCCGCGCGCATGGAAGCCATGGCATTGAGACTGAAAATGTCCAAGGCAGAGATGACGCGCCTTCAGCAATGGGCGGCGGCCGCAACGATGACGCCCACACTGAGCGAACGCGACCTTGCTGCACGATTGTACCACGGCGATGCCCAGGCAATTGTCGACCGCCTTCGTATCGCCCTTGCCACGGCGCGCAGTCGGGCCATCGACAGCGATGACGCTATGATCGAGGCCGGCGGCTACGCCCGGCTGCTGCGTTTTGCTGAGGGCTGGAACCGGCCGGAATTTCCGGTAAGCGGCGGCGATCTGCTTGCAATGGGGGTCACAGCCGGGCCAGAACTCGGCACATTGCTGAAGAAACTTGAGCAGCTATGGGTCGAAGGCGGCTTCAAGCAGGATCGAGGCGCGCTGATGGAGCGCGCCGCCGAATTGATAAAACCCTAGGCTGCGTTGCGAACCTTTTCGATCCGAGAACGTATGGCCTCGACCATCGTCTCACGGATCACGGTTTCCCCATGCGTTTCGCGCATGTGTTGTGCCGCGCGGCGCATGATTTCTGCTTCTTCCTCGTGGCGTGTGTGCCATTCACAACCCGGGACAAGCGATCCGCAGTGAAATTCTTTCATCGGACATCTCCTTTCCTGGTTCAGTATGCCGGAAAACATAACACAGAATACGGCAAATGGGTGCCATAAAAAGCCAAAAAGCGACCGTTCATCTCACAGTTCAGGCTTGTGCCGGTCGCTTCTTCGGCTTGAACTTCTTCTTTGGACGATCGGTCACGGCACCATCGTGAGCTGGCCTCGGCGCTTGGCCGGTCGGTCCCTTGCGGTGCTTCTTTTTCTTGCCTTCCCAACCGCCTGCCGTGTCCGCGCCGCGGGCAGGCGCTGCGGCGTCGTCGGCCCGCTGGATAACGACCCCCTTTTCCACCGTACCATGCTCCTTGACCGCTTGTGCAAAGGCATCGGCGCGCTCTGCGGTGATCTCGA
>JBBSOT010000268.1:0-7175 GCA_038259455.1 Hyphomicrobiales bacterium
AGGTTTCCGCCATCACCTTGGTGATCGCCGCGGTCAGCGTGGTCTTGCCGTGATCGACGTGACCGATGGTGCCGATGTTGCAGTGCGGCTTGTTCCGCTGGAATTTTTCCTTGGCCATTTTACTCTAACCTCTGTTCAAAAATTGATTCTGTGCGGGGAAATGCGGCACCCGCCGAAACAGGCGCCGCCCCTAGCTGTATCGCTTGCCTTAGGCAAGCTTCTCCTTGACGTCCTGTGCAACCGCCGCAGGCACTTCTTCATAGTGAGAGAACTGCATCGAGTAGTTTGCACGGCCCTGGCTGAACGAACGCAGCTCGTTCACGTAGCCGAACATGTTGGCAAGCGGCACCATGGCTTCGACTGCCTGGGCGTTGCCCCGGCTGTCGGTGCCCTGGATCTGGCCACGGCGCGAGTTGAGATCGCCGATAACATCGCCAAGATAATCGTCCGGAGTAATGACTTCAACCTTCATCACCGGCTCGAGCAGCTTGATGCCGCCACGCTCCGCGGCTTCGCGCATCGCACCCTTGCCGCAGATTTCGAACGCCACGGTCGAGGAGTCGACATCATGATAGGCGCCGTCGGTCAGATGGACGGTGAAATCGATGATCGGGAAGCCGATCAGATAGCCGCTCGCAGCCTGCTCGCGGATCCCCTTCTCGAGCGACGGGATATATTCCTTGGGAATGTTACCGCCCTTGATGCTGTCCTCGAAGACGATGCCCTGACCGCGCTCACCCGGGGTGAAGGTCGCCTTGGCACGGGCGAACTGCCCGGTACCGCCGGATTGCTTCTTGTGGGTGTAATCGACGTCGATCGTGCGACCGAGCGATTCCCGATACGCAACCTGCGGCGCGCCGACATTGGCCTCGACCTTGAATTCGCGCTTCATGCGATCGACCAGGATGTCGAGGTGAAGCTCGCCCATCCCCTTGATGATCGTCTGGCCCGATTCGTGGTCGGTCGTGACGCGGAACGAGGGATCCTCGGCAGCCAGGCGATTGAGCGCGACGCCCATCTTCTCCTGGTCGGCCTTGGTCTTGGGTTCCACCGACAGCTCGATCACGGGCTCGGGGAATTCCATCCGCTCGAGGATGATCGGATGCGCCATGTCGCACAGCGTGTCGCCGGTGGTGGTGTCCTTCATCCCGGCAATGGCGACGATGTCGCCCGCGAACGCCTCATCGATGTCCTCGCGGTTGTTCGAGTGCATCAGCAGCATGCGGCCGATCTTTTCCTTCTTGTCCTTGACCGAGTTGAGCACCTGGCCCTTGACCAGCTTGCCCGAATAGATCCGGGTGAAGGTGAGCGAGCCCACGAAGGGATCGTTCATGATCTTGAACGCCAGCGCGCTGAAGGGCGCGTCGTCCGAGGAGGCGCGGCTCGCGGTCTCTTCGCTGTCGGGGATGATACCCTCGATCGCGGGAACGTCGGTCGGCGACGGCATGTAGTCGACCACCGCGTCGAGCAGGGGCGGGACGCCCTTGTTCTTGAACGCCGAGCCGCAGACGACGGGCACGAAGGCGCGCCCCAGCGTGCCCTTGCGGATCAGCTTCTTGATGGTGGCGACATCGGGGATCTCGCCTTCGAGATAGGCTTCCATCACCGCATCGTCCTGGTCGACGACCAGCTCGATCAGCTTCTCGCGGTATTCCGCGGCTTTCTCGACCATGTCCTCGGGGATATCGATGTAGTTGAACGAAGCGCCCAGGCTCTCGTCTTCCCAGACGATGCCGCGGTTGTTCACCAGATCGACCAGACCCTTGAGGTCGCTCTCCATCCCGATCGGGAGATAGAGCACCAGCGGCTCGGCGCCGAGGCGGTCGATGATCGACTGGACGCAATAATAGAAATCGGCGCCGGTGCGGTCGAGCTTGTTGATGAAGCACATCCGCGGCACGCCGTATTTGTCGGCCTGGCGCCAGACGGTTTCGGACTGGGGTTCGACGCCCGCGACGCCGTCGAAGACCGCGACCGCGCCGTCGAGCACGCGAAGGCTACGCTCGACTTCGATGGTGAAGTCGACGTGGCCGGGGGTGTCGATGATGTTGATGCGGTGCTTGGGGCCCTGGCCGTCTTCGGCCGCCCAGAAGGTGGTCGTTGCAGCCGACGTGATGGTGATCCCGCGCTCCTGCTCCTGCTCCATCCAGTCCATGGTCGCGGCGCCGTCGTGGACTTCGCCGATCTTGTAGGACTTGCCGGTGTAATACAGGATGCGTTCGGTCGTGGTGGTCTTGCCGGCATCGATGTGGGCCATGATGCCGATGTTGCGATAACGCTCGAGCGGATACTCGCGGGCCATGTGGAATTCCTTATTCGGGGCGAAGACGGTTCGTGAAATCGGTCGGTGCAGTCGGTCCATACCGAAGGCGCCGGATCGGCTCGCCTCCCATATGGGGCTTTGTATGACCTTATGAAGACCGCCCCGCGCCCACCCGTGCCTCCGCTGAGCCAGGGACGGCTGAGCCAGGGACGAAGCGAACGCGAGGTGCGGTCTTCAGGCCCGCATTACCAGCGGTAGTGCGAGAAGGCGCGGTTGGCGTCCGCCATGCGGTGGGCGTCTTCGCGCTTCTTGACCGCGTTGCCGCGGTTGTTGGCGGCATCCATCAGCTCGCCCGAGAGGCGCGCCGACATGGTGGTCTCGGGACGACCGCGCGCGGCGGAAATGACCCAGCGCATCGCGAGCGCCTGGGCGCGCTCGGGGCGCACCTCGACCGGCACCTGATAGGTGGCACCGCCGACGCGGCGCGAACGCACCTCGACCTGCGGCTTCACGTTCTCGAGCGCGGTGTGGAACAGCTCGATCGGGTTCGCCTTGGCCTTCTCCTCGACGGTGTCGAGCGCGGTGTAGACGATCCCCTCGGCGACGGCCTTCTTGCCGTCGAGCATGAGGTTGTTCATGAATTTCGACAGGATCTGATCCCCGAACTTGGGATCGGGCAGGATCACCCGCTTCTCGGGACGACGACGACGTGACATTGCAAATTCCTTCTATCCGGGAGCGCGGCGCGCCTCGCTGGGCGCCCTCAGTCTCGAACGTCATCCCAGCGGAAGCTGGGATCCTTGTCCGGTAACGCTCCGGTTGAAACAGACCATCGGGCCCTGCCCCCGGCGGATCGAGATCCCAGCTTTCGCTGGGATGACGGACCCGGGACAGGTGCCGCGCAAGGTCACTTCGGCCGCTTGGCCCCGTACTTCGACCGCGACTTCTTGCGATCCTTGACGCCCTGCGTATCGAGCACGCCGCGCAGCACGTGGTAGCGCACGCCGGGAAGATCGCGGACACGACCGCCGCGGATCAGCACGACGCTGTGCTCCTGGAGGTTGTGGCCCTCGCCGGGGATGTAGGAGATGACCTCGCGCTGGTTGGTCAGGCGAACCTTGGCCACCTTGCGCAGAGCCGAGTTCGGCTTCTTCGGGGTCGTGGTGTAGACACGGGTGCAAACGCCGCGCTTCTGCGGGTTCTGCTCCATCGCAGGGACCTTGGACTTGGCCTTCTGCGGAACGCGGCCCTTGCGGACCAGCTGGTTGATCGTCGGCATGATTTCTCACTTCACCTGATTTGCCGAACGCGCGACAGTGCGCGTCCGGAGCGCCCCTTCCGGGCGGAAAACCGGTGCCCACTTTTCCTGAAGGGGCGCGGCTCTTCCCGGCGGAGGCTGGCGGCGACTGGCGCGGATCGGAATGGAGGGTCTTCGGCTCAATCCGTCATCCCAGCGAAAGCTGGGATCTGCTTCCACCAGCGCTGAGCTGGCGGAACGCGAATTCCGGCGCGGGGCCGGAACGACGACTGGACCTGAAACACTCCACCCGCGGCCCGCAAAAGCCACCGGGTTACTTTACCGTATGCCCCGAGCGAGACGCATCTCGCTGCAATAGAAAAGAGCCTCGCGCTGTCGCTCGAGGCCCCGGGACATGACCGGCAATGTTCAGCTCTATCTGTCCAGCCCGCCTGTCGCGCGGACGCGGGGGCATGGCTGGATGGAGGTGCGCTTAGGGGGATTCGGGGTTTGGGTCAAGGTGTGGTGGGCTTAGGCGATATGCTCCCGGGCAAGCCGGACAAACTTGAGATCAACCTCGTAGCCCATCGCGCGGAGGCTCGATAACTCATCGCGAAGGGTAATCTTACTAAAGAACGGAATATTAAACTGACCGTTGGCGCGCGGTGTATCCGCAATAAGAAATTCTACCGTCCACTTACGTTGATCATCCGCAATCGTTTCCGCCAATTCGTCACGCGTGGCTGCTCCAAATTCATCGTTTACAAGTGCAATCAAGGCATCCCAAGCGCCACCAAACTTAACCATCTGTTGGGCTGAGTTTGAGCCTTGTTTAAAAAAGTGACTTAATACACTAGACCGGCGCGAACTCTTTTTTACGTGTATGAGCCTCTTACCTTGAATATCTAACAGATCACATACCTCAAAGTCAGACCGCTCCATTCCCGCGACACTGATCAACTTACGATCGAGGCAAAGCCAACCCTTCTGCTCTGCTACTTCAAGGTTATAACTCGCTTCGCTTTGGAATTTTGCGTTACCGTTTTCGTCGAGTTGCCTTCGTAGCCTAACGGGATTCTGGGTCCATTCGGATCTGATATCAGTGAACGTCTGATCAATGGACTGTTTGAATGCTTGGTCTAAATTATACCACTCCCCTTCGTTGATCGCATAAAGTTGCCCGTCAAGCTCTAGAGATCCAACAAGTGCCATTCGGATTGACCATTTTTGGGACAATCCGGGCTCATCGTGCACGGATACGATCTTGTGTGATGTGATCATTTCCTCGTCTAAATCTGCTAACCGCGCGCCCAAAACCGCGGTATAGTTCTCAAGTAGTAAATCCGCAAAATAGCCGCGGCGATTTGGTCCAACAAACTTATATCCGACCGTTTGGACTTCCTGAGTATCAGGTAAACCGAGCTCAAATTCTCCTGTTGCGGTTCTTATTCGATGGCAGAGTTCGCTATTAAGGCTGTCGATCTTCCGTCGATCGGCGACAGGCGAAACCAAGTCTAAAACCCGAAACGAAGTATCTTGGTAAGCATCTGATTCATAAGCTATAATGCACTCCGCCGCCAGCCCAGGTAGATCTGCTAAATCGAAGTCGCCAGCCAGCTTGATTGATTTGGCTCCAGTCAGAACATCAGCAGATGAGTTTTCGTTGGCCACCCCGCTAATTTTGCGCACCAAGTCCAAAGCATCATCCAGCCCGAAGGATTCAAACTCTCTTTGGAAAGGAGAGAGAGATACTCCCCTCATTGCATCGCCCAAATTAGCTCGCTCTAAGCGACGCAACTTTTCATCGTTAAGTCCATTGAGCGCTACGCGTAGTCCGAAATCGCCCTCAATATTGCACTCATCGATGTACATCCAGCCGTGCGCAAACGTGGAAACGAACATCCGTCCATTCATTCGAAATGCCAGAACGGCGCATGCTGTTGATGTCAAAACACTGGGGTCCGCGTTAAAATGCCTCGACAGTTCGGTGAGCCATTTTGGCGTGAATGCGGCTGAAGCGAATATATATAGACGGGCACCGTCAGCAAAATCGGGTGCTTCAACGATTTGGGTTAATCTATCGCGAAGTTTTTCCTGCGCCTTCTCGGAAAGCACTGCTTGAAAATCTTGCGCATCCGGCTTTGCTAGATAAAGTGTAAGTGTACGTCTGGACATTCAGCACCCCCCACGATCATTGCATCAGCTTAGACGATAGCTTGTTCAAGAGGAAAGCAGTTATGGATCTCCGTGCCATATGGCGACAGACACAAATAGCGGTCTTGGCGCAAAGAATGGAGACAAAGGAGCTTTTCGTTCGGCTACCGAATTATGAAAAAGACCCCCTTTGGCGATACCGCAATCGTTTTTGGCTGCGGCAGGTAAGTCCTAGAGGTAGAATTCCCGTTTGGCATGAACAGTATGGTGGATGGCAAGTGCCTAAAGCATGGCTAACGCCGCTGACACGGTTGGTTCTATCGCGCTATAACGAGTGCTACATTGTCCAGCCCTACCGAACTGCGAAGACCTGCGCACCAAATTGCAGAGCCGCAAAGGGATTGGACTGTGATTGTTCGTGCATGGGAGAATTTCACGGCACAGGCGGGCCTAACTCCGATTGGTTTATCGTATCCGACACCTTCGCTGTCAAATGGGGTGAAGCGACACTGGGATGTCGGCACCTGCGTGCAAGTTAGCTTTAAGTAGTAGGCGCTCGCCTCATCGCGAATCTCCGATAGAATAAAACCATTTTC
The DNA here is from genome assembly GCA_038259455.1 of Hyphomicrobiales bacterium. Lineage (GTDB taxonomy): Bacteria > Pseudomonadota > Alphaproteobacteria > Rhizobiales > Rhizobiaceae > CAMYMG01. Next base: position 6,251 of record JBBSOT010000268.1, read on the forward strand.
CTACACGCCTGTATTTTGCTTTCCTCCCTCTTAGAGCGCCCGCCCCTCGGTGCCCGCGCCTACCAAGGAGGACGTTCCATGACACGAGTCCCCACCACCGGGTGTTTGTTTTCCGCAAGCGCATCCGCGCTCGCGATATCCTCGGCCCTTGCGGGCCTGCGGGCGGGCGGTCGCCCTTGCGACGCCTGCGGCGTCGTTCCCGCGCCTGCCAAGGAGGTTCGACTATGACGCATGACCCCTCCACCACCTTCGGTGGTCCCCCTCCCCATCCGCAGGATGGGGAGGATCCTGGGTATTACGATCATGAAGATGCCCGCGACGATGGCGGGCCGCCCGCCCCCGACCCCACCCGCCAGAACGCTTCGCAGACCGTGAACCTGCGGCAGATTCCGCGGCAGGCGACGTCGGCGGTCGCCTTCGTCGGGCCGCTGCCCGCGGACGACGATCCGCTGCTCGGCTTCACTCCCTATATCCACGCTGAGCCGCGGGCGCGGTCGATCACGCCCGAGGTTCAGCGCGCCTTCGTCGCGCATCTCGCCGCCACCGGCATCGTCAAGCAGGCCGCGCGGCATGTCGGGCGCAGTCTCGAGGCGCTCTACAAATTGCGCCACCGGCCCGGCGCCGAGGGCTTTTCCGCAGCCTGGGACGCGGCGCTGGAGCGCGGGATGCAGCGGCTCGAGGATGTCGCGCTGGAACGCGCGATGGCGGGCACGCGCACCCCGATCGTCTCGGGCGGCGAGGTGCTGGGCTGGTGGGACAAGCCCGACAATGCGCTGCTGCGCTTCCTGCTCCAGCACCGGCTGCCGACCCGCTACGGGGTCCACAATCTCAAGCCCGGCCACCCGGTCTACGAGAGCATCCGCACCGAGGTGCTCGCCCAGCTCGCCGCTGAGGAGGAGGACGAGCAGGAGGTGTTCGACCGGAT
>JBBSOT010000269.1:0-7163 GCA_038259455.1 Hyphomicrobiales bacterium
ATAGTTCAGGTCTGACCGGAGACAAAGTGCACAGGACTTTGTGTTTGCCCAAAAGAAGACGTTGTGGATGTCCGATGAGAGTCTAACCTGAACTTCTGTAATTGTGACGTCCCGCCGTATGACTGAGACAATCCCAATCGTCCGGCAGTTCACATGGATCTCAAACTACGCTGAGCGACCGGCGGCTAAGCCCAGTCGCCAAAAGTAGCAGTAAAAAGGAACGGCCCTGTCCTTCGGAAAGCCGTTCCTCTTTCTTTTAAGTCAACGGGTCGACAATTTTTCCCGCGCCTCAGACTTGATCACCCTGTTCGTTTAGGGGGAGATTTTTTTTGCGTGCAGACTTAAAGGCTGCGGTGGATCAAAAACCGACCGCCTGCCCGTCTTTGCGAGGGTCGGACCCGGCGGCATAGCCACCGCCTTCAAGCGTTTCGATCAGCTGCGCACCGCCAAATCCAAACGCGCTGTCGGGCGACTCGACTGAGATCACATGCCCTAGACCGGCAAGTTTGTCGCGGGTCGCTTCTGGCATTGCCTGTTCACAGGCGACGTCTTGCCCTGCGACAAACCGCCAGCGTGGCGCGTCGACGGCGGTTTGCACGTCCTGGCCCCAAAGCTGCGTCCGCAGGACCATCTGAACATGACCCTGCGCCTGCATCGGCCCGCCCATGACGCCAAAGCTCATTTTAGGCTGGCCGCTCTTCATCAGAAAGCCCGGTATGATCGTTTGGAACGGTTTCTTGGAGGGGCCCACCTCGTTCTGGTGGCCGGGTGTCAGGCTGAAGCCGGACCCGCGGTTCTGCAGGCTGATGCCGGTACCGGGCACAACGACGCCCGATCCGAAGCCGGCATAGTTCGACTGGATGAACGACACCATCATGCCCGACGAATCTGCCGCCGTCAGATAGACAGTGCCGCCATTGCGGGGCGCGCCGGGGCCGTAGGCTTGCGCTCGGTCTGGCGTCAGCAGCGCCGCGCGCGATTTGAGATAGCCGGGATCCAGAAGATCCTCGGGCGTTGGATCTGTCATATAGGCGCGGTCCGCGACATAGGCGTGCAGGTCGGCATAGGCCAGCTTGATCGCCTCTATCTGCAGGTGAAGCGAAACCGGATCATCCGGCCCCGCGTCGCGCACCGAAGTATGTTCCAGCATGCCCAAAGCCATCAGCGCGGCAATACCCTGACCATTGGGCGGGATCTCGTGCAGAATGTTGTCATCGAACCCGGTCGAGATTGTGCCGCACCATTCCGGTTTGTGGGCGGCAAGGTCCGCTTGGGTCAAGACCGCGCCATGTTGACTGGCATGAGCCGCGATCTTTTCAGCAAGCTCGCCCTCGTAGAACGCGACACCGGCGGTTTCAGCAATCAGCGACAGGCTGCGCGCCTGATCGGGGTTGCGGAACCGCTCCCCGGCGCGGGGCGCGCGACCATCTGGCATGAACGCCTGCGCAAAGCCGGGCTGGCCGGACAGCTGATCGGCGCCAAGTTTCCACAGAGCGCCGATGATGGGCGATACGATAAAACCTTCCTCTGCATAGCGGATCGCCGGGGCCAGCAGGGTGGGAAGGTCGAGCGTACCAAACCGCTGTGCAAGTGCCACCCAGGCGCTGATCGCACCGGGGACCGAGACGCTTTCCCAGCCGCGAAAGGGGATTCTTTCCTGACCTGCGAACCTTTCGGGAGTCCATGCCGCCGGGGATGCCCCAGAGGCATTCAGCCCGTGCAATTCCTTACCATCCCACAAAATGCAAAATCCGTCTGATCCCAACCCGTTGCCAGTAGGTTCGACGACGGTCAGCGTGGCGGCCGCCGCAATCGCTGCATCGACGGCATTGCCGCCCCGCGCCAGCATCGACAGACCCGCCTGGGCGGCCAGCGGGTGCGATGTCGAAACAAGGTTGTCGGCCAGAACGGGTGACCGGCGAGAGGCATAGAGTGCGTCGTGACGCATATTCATTACACAGATTCCTCAGTTTTTTCAGTCTGTTTTCGGGATTTCAGGATTCCACGGATGGCCCAGCTGACCGATAGAACTGCGGCGATCAGAAAGATCAGGCTGACGGGGCGGGTAACGAACAGGCTCCAGTCCGGATCAGTCATCAGGGCGCGGCGCAGGTTCGTTTCGGCGATCGGGCCGAGGATGACGCCCAGCACAAGCGGCGCCAAGGGGTAGTCCAGGGCTTTCAGAGCATAACCAAACAGGCCGATGAAGCCCAACAGGTACAGGTCGGTGACCCGGTTGTTCAGGGCAAAGGATCCGACGACACAGCAGACCAGAACGATCGGCACAACAACCCATTTCGGCACTTCGGCCACGCGCAGAAAGGAGCGCATCGACAGCACGCAGATCATCAGCATCATCAGGCTCGACACTGCCATGGCCAGGAACATGCCGTAGACCAGATCGGCATTGTCCATGATCAGGCGCGGCCCAATGGAAATGCCATGTACCATGAGCGATGCCATCAGGATTGCATCGACCGCAGATCCGGGAATGCCGAGCGCGATCAGCGGGATCAGTCCGCCGCCCGCAGTGGCGGAATTCCCGGCCTCGGAGGCAACGATGCCGTCCGGGGTGCCGGTGCCGAATTTTTCAGGCGTCTTGGAACCGCGCTTTGCCTGATCATAAGCGACAAGATTGGCGATTGACCCGCCTGCACCCGGTAGCGCACCGATGGCCACGCCGATCAGGGAGGAGCGGATCAGATTGACGGGGCGCATCAGCACTTCGCGCATCACGGCCCAGGTCTTGAAGTCGATCTCGCCTTGGACCAACTTTTCGCCGGTCTTGATGTCCTCGGCATCCTCGACCTCTGACACTAGTTGCGAGATCGCAAAGATCCCGATCAGCACCACGAGAAAGGGCAGCCCGGCGGCCAGCACCTCAAGCCCCATGTCAAAGCGCGGGCGGCCCATCATCGGGTCCGTGCCGATAGTCGAAATCGCAAGGCCGATCATTGCGGCGATCAACCCGCGTTGTAACGAATGGCCCACAAGGCTTGCCACGATAGTCAGGGCGAACACGATCAGCGAGAAATATTCCCACGGACCCAGCTTTACCGCAAAGATCGCCAGCGGCGGGGCAGCAAAGATCAGCACGATGGTCGATATGGTTGTGCCAAAGAATGACGCCCAGATTCCAAGGGACAGGGCGCGCCCGGGCTCTCCGTTCCGGGCCATCGGAAAGGCGTCAAACGTGGTGGCGACGGAGGATGGCGTGCCGGGAATGCCCAGCAGGGCCGCCGAGATCAACCCGCCGGTGTATCCGCCCACATAGACCGCAAGCATCAGCGAGATGCCCTGCAACGGCTCCATCGCAAAGGTCAGCGGCAGTGTCAGCACGATGGCCATGGTGACAGTAAAGCCCGGGATCGCGGCAGCGATGATGCCTGCGACGGATCCCATCAGCATGTACAGCAGCGTGGTGGGCGCGAGCACCTGCGCCGCGCCGATCAGAAAGGCATCCATGGCTCAAAGACCCCGCGGCAAAAAGACGTTGAAGACCTCGGCAAAGAGCCAGTTGAGGCCAAATGAAAAGATCAATGCCAGCGTGATCGCAATGGCGGCGGACTTGCGCGTCTTTGGCGCCAGCGTGATCTGCAATACGGCCAGAAAGGCAAATGTCGCGATCGGGTAGCCGACGACCGGCATGAACCAAAGGTAGATTGCAAGGAAGCTGAATACGGCAAAGACCAGACGGCGCGCCCGGATCCAATCGGTGATCTGAGCAGACACCCTGCCATAGGCATCGCCGGGAATCCTGCGGACAGATCCTGCGATGGCAATAACGAGCAATGTGATCAGCGTGCCGTGGACCAGCATCGGAAAAGCGCCAGCGCCCAGAACCTCGAACCGTGAAGTCGGTATCGTGCGCGCCTCAAGGAACAGGCCGACGGATACAGCAAGAATGGCCACGTAGGACAGGAGCCGGGCAACTTCACCCGGCTCCTCCTCGATCGTCACTGCAGCGGTGCGGCTCAAGGCGCAATCACTTCTGCCAGGCGATCAACTGACGCCGACAGGTTTGACAAGTAGGCAGTATAGCCCTCCTGACCGCGGAACGCGACATCGGCACCGGCATTGTTGATCTGCTCGATGAATTTCGGATCCTTTGAAAGTTCCATCAACGCGCTCTCCAGAGTGGCGCGTACCTCGTCGGGCGCACCTTTTGGCATCACGATCCCGCGTGTGATCGACAGATCCAGATCCGATCCCAGCTCTACCAGGGTGGGTACGTCCGGGGTCTGGGCCAAGCGCTCCGGCGCTCCAGTCGCCAGGAATGTCATATCGCCGTTTTCGACGAACTGGAGCGAAGAAGAAATATCGCCGATGGCAAGGTCCAGATTGCCGCCGACCAGTGCGCGGACGCGTTCGCCCGTGCCCTCGTAACCGACATAGCGCCAGTCGAGATCAAAGGCTTCGGCGATCATCGCGGCATGCAGGTGCGGCACCCCACCCAGCGTAACGCCGATTGTCAGCGCGCCGGGGTTGGCCTGAGCATATTCTACAAGACCCTCAAAAGTGTCGTAGGGCTGATCGGTGGCTGCGACGAGGTATTGCGGCGATGCAGTCATCAGCGCGATCGGGTCGAAATCGTCCCACTTGAGCTCTGTCAATCCGGTTGCCGTCGCGGCGAGCAGCCCTTCGTGGACCTGGCTGATCGTATAGCCGTCGGCAGCGCGGCGCGATGCCTCTGTCAGACCGACAGTGCCGCCGACACCGGGAATATTGATCACCGGCATCTCGGCGCCCAGAAACGGCGTCACATTGTTTGCTATGATCCGCATCAGCGTGTCACTGCCGCCCCCCGGCGACCAGGGCACTATGAATTCGACCGGTCGGTTCGGATAGTCCTGCGCCAGGGCGGGCTGCACCATGGTCGACGCCGCCAAGCCGACGCCGGCAATGATCCATGTGAAAACACTCATGTTCTTCTCCTTGTTGTCGGGATCTGCGTTCCGGTACGCGTGTTGTGTTAACGCTAAGTCCACAAGTGTCTCTTGTGAAAGCGATTTCCTTTTGTGTTTTAATACAGCGTTGCTTAACCTAACCGCATGGATCTGCGTCAGCTTCAGACATTGGTGGCCGTGGCCGACACCGGCAGTTTTGCGGCTGCCGCGCGTGTGGTGCATCTGACGTCATCGGCGGTAAGCCAGCAAATTCAGGCGCTTGAGGGTGAATTGGGGGTCACGCTATTCGATCGCACGAAACGTCCGCCACGGATCAATGCCAAGGGAGAGGAATTGTTGCGCGCGGCTCGCTCTGTTGTGCGCACCATGACAGAAGCGCGCATGGCGATTTCCGGCGGGCGTACGGCGGGTGTGCTTAAAATTGGGGCAATCCGGACTGTGTCGATGCGGCTGGTACCGCAGGCCTTTGCCGCGATGTGGGCGCTCTATCCTGATCTGTCCTTCGATCTTACCGTGGGCATGTCTGAAACGCTGATGTCCGACGTGGCTGCAGGACGACTGGACGCAGCCGTTGTGGCGGAACATGTCGGCGTCCCTGCCAGCCTATCCTGGACGCCCGTGCTGTCCGAACCACTTGTACTCGTTGGCCCACCTGGCTCCGAGGGGCGCTCCGAATTGTCGTTGCTGCGCGATCTGCCGTTCATCCGTTACGAGACCACCGTGCCACTTGCCCGCCAGATCGAGACAGAGCTGTCGCGGCTTGGCGTTGCTGCACAGGAGATTGCGGTAACCAACACAATGCCTTCGGTTATTGGTCTGGTTCAGGCGGGGCTGGGAGTTGCGATTGTTCCGAAGATCGCCTTTCTCGATGCGGCGCCGGGAACGCTTGTCTGTCGACCATTCTGCGAGGGCGCCATCACGCGAAGACTTGGGCTTGTCCAGCGACAGGTATCGTCGCGCGTGGAGGTCCTGACAGGCTTGCGTCGCGTCTTGACCGAAAGAGCGCGTGATTTGGGCGTAGGCTGTTGATTTGCCGATCGAATTGACCCGTTTTTCCATTTCGCTCTGACCACTCTGGGACACGGTAGTTCTCTGAAAATTCGATGAAATTACTGGCAGATGATGGGTCGCGGTATTTCTGAAAACTGGATCAATTTCTGACAGAATTCAACGTTCTGACGGAGTAATGTGGTCTCACGTTCGAGCTTTCGTGCAGTTCGACCAGATAGAACTGCGCCCGATCAGGTGACCAGGCCTCTCTATTCCAGCCTCAGCCTGGAGTTTCGATTTGCGGCAAATGGCGATGATGTGGTAAGGAGAAATTTGGATAAGTAAGGAATTCAGCGATGCAGGAATCGACCGTAACGACCAAGGGGCAGACCACGCTGCCGCGAGACGTGCGGGTCGCGCTCGGTCTCAGGAGCGGCGACAGGGTGCGCTATGTCGTGATGAATGGCGAAGTCAGGCTGCTGAAGGTCGGGTCGGTGTCGGACCTGGAAGGCGCTCTGACGCGGCCGGGCGAGCAGGCGGTCAGCCTCGCGGATATGGACGACGCCATTGCCGCCGGGGCGGCTGACGAGGCGCAACCTGACAGATGATCGCCATCGACACCAATGTGCTGGTCCGGTTTCTTGTGCAGGACGATCCGGGTCAGGCTGCGGCGGCCAGCACCTTTATGCGAAGCCTGACAGCTGCCGCGCCCGGCTTCATCAGCCGAGAAGTGATGATCGAACTGGTCTGGGTTCTCGAACGCGCCTATCGCTTCGGCCGGATTGAGGTGGCGGCGGGCATCGAAGGCCTCCTGGCCTCCGTCGAGATCGAGATCGAGGCGGCGGATGATGTCGGCACGGCCACCTTCCGCTACCGGGACGAGGGGTTCGGGTTTGCCGATCTGATGATTGCCGCGGCGGCCCGTCGCGCTGGTGCCACGTCGCTTGTCACCTTCGACCGAAAGGCGGCGCAACTGCCGGGGATCGATCTCCTGTCTGTCTGACCGCATCTCGTGCCTTCTTTTGGGGCAGATTTATCGTCTGCGTACTCCCCATCGTCAGCGTCCGTGCCATCGCGAAGGTCTGCGTCGTCATGGTCGCCCGCGTTTCCGGCACCGCTCGACCCCTGCGTGGGGGAGTCCGCATGGCCGCGCCGATCAGTGGCCCTGACCAGCCCCCCAGTTCCCTCGATCATAATGAGATTCCTTGGACATCTTTCGGATCACCCATACAGACTCCTTAATTTTGCACTGCAACCCGTCAGAGC
>JBBSOT010000270.1:0-7147 GCA_038259455.1 Hyphomicrobiales bacterium
CGACCAGGAGGGGACGGCACAGGCCGACGGCGGCTTCAACGCTACTCTTAGGGACTACGCCCGCATCGGACGGCTCGTATTGAATGAAGGCGTTCATGAAGGCGTGCAGGTGCTGCCGCAGGCTTGGGTGAACGACATGCGAAACGGTGACCCTTCGATCTACGGCCCTCCCTACGATGCAGTCGCTGTCAAAGGCGCCTACCGCCGCTTTTGGTGGATCTGCGATGCGGATCGAGGCGACATTGCCGCGCGTGGGGTTTGCGGGCAGTTAGTTTACGTCGACCCGGAGAGCGATCTCATCGTAACCAAACTTTCGTCCTGGCCGGATTATGTTATCCCGACTTTCACGCGAGACACCTATGCCGCGATCGACGCAATTCGGCGTTCGCTTTTTGACGATACCTAAGCGCGGGGGTAGGACTGGCCAGTGCGATCACATGTTAAATGACTATCTCGATGGTACCCAAGTCTTCTTATAGGTATTCGCATCCAACCGTGAGAGATTTTGCTCGACCTTGGCCACCCTCTACAATGGCCGCACATGCGCTTGCTACCCGACGCGGTGAGGCCGCCGCCCTAGTCGAGGATCCCAGCCGAATCCACCTTTTCGTTCCGGAGATGCGTCGCACCTATCCGTTCTTTCTGCTTCTCGCGGCGCGTGCAAGCCGTTACACGGTATCCCGCAAGGCCGCTTAGTGACGTTCGACATCAGCTAAAACCAACCTTGATCCGGCTATGTGGGAAAGGATAGCCCAACTCCTTCCGTCCGGAACGATTTCAGGACTGGCCCGGCAACCTCTTCATACTGATCCCGCAGGGCGGCGAACATCCACACGGTCACCGGTGTTCCGGTGAATAGGTAACGCAGGGCTCATGGGCGAAGTCACAAACATCTTGCTCGAAGCGGTCGACCTGTCCCGCCTGTCCTACAAACATCTGATGGCTAGCATCCGGCATCCGCTGTCTTTTGCGGATTGGATGATGCTCAGCGGCTCTGCCTGATGATCGTGCTGACCGTCATCACAGGCCAGCATTCCTATCAAATGTTCCGTCGAAATGCATCCGTCCATCGTGCGGTGAAACCCGCAGAGAACCTTCGATGCTCAGATATTCATGGCTGCTGATCAGCGTAAGCCAATGGCGTGTACCGACAGCAATCTCCGCCGACATGATGGCCTATCGGCCTATGCCGGGCTCTCGGCGTCGCTCTCATCGCCCGGACCGTGAACACCGGGAGCCTCGGCATCACCGATTTCACTGGCAGCAAGCCGGTTTTCAACCACCAGAACCCCGGGAAGGATTTCCAGTATGGCAGTCGCGAGATTGCGATGGAACTCCAACACGACTTCCCCGGTCAAAGCGACTATACCTCCTGAACAGGCAACTTCAATGTTCTGACCCTCCAGTCGGCCATCAGCTTGCAAGGTGCGGATCGCCAGATCGCGAAGCTCGCGGTCGGTCGTGGGAGTCTCGTCGGGAACTGCCGAGGGTTCAGGTTCGATCGTTTGCCGCATACCGTACCGGCCACCAGGTCGGCTCGGCTCGGCAAGATCGGAGCGGATGGTTTTTTCGGCGAACGCCGATTCTTCGGGCTTTCGGGACATGAGCGACTCCTTTCGTGATACGATTGCGCTGCGGTATTGAAGCGAGCTCGCTAAGCTCTCGAAGCCGCCTCTGCTACCGTGATGCGCTTTCCGCAAATGACGCCCCGTTTTTACAGGGCGTCTTTTCGAACACCATTACTGCTGTTCGGTCTGCGTACCTGAATTGGGCCTCGCCTTGCCGAGGTCCGGCTTCTGCCCCAACGGTTCAGGCTTGTCGCGCTTGGTGAATTCCGACCGACCGTCGAGTGACGGACCCGAGGTCCAACGGCCCTCCGGGGTGGGCTCGTCAAGCGATGTGTTCAGGAAATAATAGGAGTGCTCCGTCGCCTCATGGGATTCGGGGGTCGAGTTCGGAATCGGCATTTGCGATTCCAGCCCACCGAGTTCTTCGATCACCGCCATCCACTGCTGCTGGTGCATCGTGTCCCGCGCGATGAGGAACGACAACATATCCTTCATGCCCTCATCCTCGGTCATGTTGTAAAGGCGGCTCGCCAGGACGCGCCCTCCGCTTTCGGCTGTGACATTTGCCATCATGTCGGCCGCAAGGTTGCCGGTGGCATAGACATGGCTCATGTCGAAGGGGATTCCGTTGGCGTTGACAGGCATCGCCGAAAGTCCCGATGACAGAATGTGGCGGGGGTTCGCACCTCCCATGATGGCGTTGACAACAGGGTCCTTCGCCGCTTCTTCCTTGACCGTCAACGGCGCGCCCTCAAGGTTGAGCGCCACTGCATGGCCCAGAAACTCGATATGGCTGAGCTCCTCAGTTGCGGTCATCATCAGCATGTCGCGATACTTTGCATCGCCCCGCGCCCCCATGGCCTGAAAGAAATATTGCATGGCAACGCGTATCTCTCCTTCGACGCCGCCGATCGCCTGTTGGAGGTATTTGGCGAATTGCGGGTCGGGCGTGTCGCAGCGCACTTCGTACTGAAGCTTTGCGGAATGATGAAACATCTGTCTCTCCTTTCAAGTGGTATGCAGTCGCGCATTGTCTCGCCTGCTAAACTTTTTAACAGGGAGTGCGCAGCAATGTTCCCTCACGCGCAGCAAAAACACGTCGCGAAGGCAGCATTCTGCCGCTCGCCGGTCAAAGCCGAAAGTGTGGTCCGGCGCGATAGGCGACCGTCCTGCTCGAGACGGGCCGGATCACCTAACAGGTCGCTTCCGTAATGTGGCTATCGCAGTCACGGCCCATGGAATAAGATGAACCGAGCTCGAAACACTGGCCTGCTCGCAGGTCATAGGCCCTGGCATCGTGGGGACGTCGGGCATCTCGTGGCGAATATTCTGGGCACTCTTTCGGATATCAAGTGCGCTCGCGCTTGTCGTAAACTGCACGGCACTGAGCGGAGTCGAGAGGGACGAGGGCGGTACACCGGAATACGGTTGGCGGTCCCCTCTTCATCTCATGGCACTCCCACTGTTTGCCATCGCATTTTTTTCGGAACAACTTCTGCAATCTTCATATCTTTCGCGGCCGATCATTTGCTCTGCAGTGGCGGAATACCAGGCCTCTCAAGGTCAAACACGCCTGCGTTCGTGTTCATCTGCGTCGGCATTTTCGGCTACGCCGGACTTTTCACGAGGCAGGTGCAAGATGCCATCGGTCTGCCCTGGTTGCTGCGCCTTCTGATGCTGGTCGACGCGTTTTCGATTAGCCTCTTGGCCATTTTTCCCGGCAGCTGGACCGGGCTGATCGCCTAGGCCGGATTGATGGGCGTACACGTCATGATGACGAGCGCCATCCTCGCCTTTTGGTCGGAACAACTTTTCCCTTTCCTGCTTTCGCTTAGTTTCACAGCGGCACTATTGGCAATGGCAGCTGGTAGCGTGGTCGGTCCCGATTTGGCAGGAATAATGTCCGACACTTTTGGGGCTAAGGCGATGTTTTTGAGCGCTGCCGCATTGCCGACGATCACGACGATCTTGCTGCGCGACCGCCATATTCGGGAGGTTCCAGGACGAGTGAAGGCCGCTGAGCCTACGTGAGGATTAGGTCACCCTATGGCACGAATTGGGGTGAGTCGGCTTTGCGAGCGTGCTGACGCTACGTCTGAGGCGAAGACTACCTCTGTTCAGTACTGCAAATCGCCTGCCATCAGACCGCGCCGACCGTCTACTTAGTGCGACTATCACGGGAACAATTGAGAACTAACGTAGTTCACAAATTACAGGAAAGCCAAGGAGACGGTGATGTCCAATCCTTACAGAACGACGCCCCATTCCAATGAAGGATCAGCCTTATGGCCGATTCTGGCCCTCGGGGCCAGTGTTGTGAGTCTGGCCTTCCTGACACAAAGGTTCCGCGCGGAGCGGACCTCTCGCGCAATCGATGATGCGCCGCTACTTAGTGCCCATCGCCAGGACAGCGGGCGGTATGCATTGACCGGGCGCACCGTTACCATCGCCAAACCGCGGCAAGATCTCTACCGCTTCTGGCGCGAATTCTCCAATCTGGAGACATTCATGGAAAATGTGCGCAGCGTCGAGGTGGATGGCGATCTCACTCGTTGGGTTATCGCTGCCCCTGCCGGAAAAGAGGTGTCCGTCGAAACCCGCATCACCGACGAGTGCACGAACGACTTCATTGCATGGCGCTCCACCCCGGCATCAGACATCGAGACGGAAGGCAGGGTCACTTTTCGCGATGCTTCCGGCAACCGCGGCACAGAGTTGGAGGCTCATATCGCTTATGTTCCGCCCGGCGGTGAAATCGGCCTTTGGATTGCCAAGGCATTCCAAGCTGAGCCGACCATGCAAGGGCGCCGTGACCTGAAGCGACTGAAGATGCTGATGGAGACGGGCGAAATCGCGACAAACCGTAACCGCCGAACCCCAGCCTGAGGAGATCCACATGCGCGCACTGACATGGCACGGCAAACACGATGTCCGGATGGAAACCGTCCCGGATCCCGAGATCGTCAATCCCGGTGATGCGATCATCGAAGTCACATCGACCGCGATCTGCGGATCAGATCTTCATCTCTACGACGCGGTCATCCCTGGAATGCAGCGTGGTGATATTCTGGGTCATGAATTCATGGGTCGCGTGGTCGATACTGGATTGAGCAGCACTCTAAAAAAGGATCAGAGGGTGGTTGTGCCCTTCACAATTTCTTGTGGAAAATGCTTCTTCTGCGACCGAAAGCTTTTTTCGGCCTGCGACAACACCAATCCGGTCGAAAAGCAGGATGTGACCGAGGCCCTCTTTGGCCACTCAGTCTCGGCACTGTTCGGCTATTCGCATCTGACCGGCGGCTATCCGGGCGGACAGGCCGAATATGTCAGGGTGCCCTTTTCCAATGTCGGGCCGATCGTCATTCCCGACGGGATGGAGGACGAAGAGGTACTGTTCCTGTCGGACATTCTGCCCACCGGATGGATGGCGGCTGAGAATGCGGACATCGAACCTGGTGACACCGTTGCAGTCTGGGGGTGCGGGCCTGTCGGTCTGTTCGCAATCCAGTCTGCCCTAGTGATGGGGGCGGCGCGCGTCGTGGCCATTGACGAGCATTCGAACCGGCTGGCCCTGGCGCGGCAACTGGGAGCAGAGGTAATAGACTACAAGCAAACCCATGTTCTGGAAGCTCTGATGGAGATGTCAGGTGGGTTGGGACCGGACGCTGTGATCGATGCCGTTGGGATGGAAAGCCATGGCTTTGCACCGGACACGATCATGGACAACATCAAGCAGACGGTTGGTGTGGGTGCCGATAGCGGCCATGCCCTGCGCGAAGCAATCATGGCGGTACGCAAGGGTGGCCGGGTATCGATCCCCGGGGTCTACGGAGGATTTCAGGACAAGTTCCCCTTGGGCGCTATGATGGAGAAGGGCTTGCAGATCAAAACCGGTCAGACCCATGTCCAGCGTTACATTAAGGATCTGTTGTACCGGATCCGCGAGGGCGAGCTGGAAACGACATTCCTGATATCCCATCGACTGCCGCTCGAGGACGCTGTCGAAGGCTACCGCAATTTCCGCTATAACCAGAACGACTGGACGAAGGTCGTACTGAAACCGGGACAGCAAAAAGCTGCGTGAAGCGACACGGAGCGGAGTGGCACGGAGTCACCCGCCCGCAAAGCAGCCCGACCATACGACCGGAAAATGGAGTTATCATGCCAAACAAGCCCCAAGCCGCCCGTGAGAAGCGAACGCCCCCTAGCAAACGGCAGAATGCACAGGCAAACCATGAAGGATCGGCCCACAAGCCAGAGGAATTCACTGATCCGAACCCTGAAAAATCCAAAGATCAGGACGACTGAATTTTCACTTCTTGGTTGAATTTCCGTACGCTGCTAGTAAGCATTTAGGCATCTTCGGTTTGCACTTCTTTGATGCCTAATGTGTGTGCGGGCAGCCGTGAAATATAATGCTACCTCGACCGAGTGAGATGGCATCGAGCGCGATCTGTAAAGGGGCACCTACGCCTTTTAATGTCTCGGTCCCGCTGGAAATCCATTCTGCGACAAATACCCCTTCCCGGGTGTCGTTCCGCCAGATCCATGAGCCGAGCGGAAAGCCTGTCAAATACGAAAAGTCTGTGCCGGGCGTCGGAGCGTTCGACGCCAAAAATACCCTCGCCGTCGCGGAGGCCGAGATAACGCGCTTCATCTAGGCTCACCTCATCGCCGACTGCTTCCGCTGGTCGGTCGATGATGATGCCGTCGCGACGGCAAGCGTGTGTCGATTACCAACAAACCGGGAGCTGACCCCCGCAGACGCCGTCGCGCGTTACAGGGAGCTCGCCGACATCGAGCTCGGCCTCGGTATCTTGAAATCCGACATCGAGATCGCGCCCGTTGACCACCGGATGCCCGACCGCATCCGCACCCACGCCTTGATCTGATTCCTCGCCCTCGTGCTCTACCGAGTCATGTGCATGCGCCTTAAGGCCAGGGGTCACAGCACCAGCCCGCTCACCGCGCTTGACCTGCTCGCCCGCATCCAACGGCACCAGGCAAAGAACGGCGATCGCTCGGTCGAGGGCCTTTCCACCGCAACCTCTGAACAGTTGGAGCTTTTCAACACACTGAACCTGACAACCCCCGCCTCACAGCCTGCGTGTAGTCACAAAATGGCGTATCCCGCCGTAATGGCTTCAATCGCTTAGCCGGTCTGCTGTCGCAGCTTCTTTGGTTGCCGCACGTGATGCAAGAGTCTTTTGACCGTTTCAGTGCGTGTGATCGATTGCGTGCTTCTTTCAGGCCTATTCTGAGCTGCGTTTCCAGAAGCCGCGGCCGGTATGGTGATCAGGTGCCGTAACAGGGCGCGGCCCGACTGGCATCGTGGTGCATTGATTGACGGTCCGATGTGAGGTGTCGTTGCCCTTGGCACGCTGTGAGGCGTGTCTACGGGGTCGTGCTGTGAGGCGCGCCCCAAGATCTCTGACAACGAAAGGGCAACGACATGGATGTGTATATCGGATTGGACGTCTCGCTCGCAAGCACGGCAATCTGCGTGGTGAGCGCGCAGGGCAAGATCGTCAAGGAAACGACCGCTGCCAGCGAACCGGAGACCCTCGTCGCGACGCTGA
>JBBSOT010000271.1:0-7132 GCA_038259455.1 Hyphomicrobiales bacterium
ACAAGAACACCGACATCGGCCCGCTGGTCGACGTCTCGCAGCTCGACCGCGTGAAGCGTATGGTTGCCGAAGGCACCGCACAGGGCGCCGTCTGCTGGCAGCCGGACTGCGCCCTGCCGGAAGCCGGCTACTACCATCTCCCGGTCCTGGCCACCGATCTCGGCACCTCCAACATCCTCGCGCAGGAAGAAGTGTTCGGCCCGGTCCTGGCCACCATGACCTTCCGCAGCACCGACGAGGCGGTCCAGATCGCCAACAACACGCGCTACGGGCTCGCCGCATCCGTCTGGAGCGAAACCGTCAATCTCGCGCTCCATGTCGCGCCGCAGCTCAAGGCCGGCGTCGTATGGATCAACGGCACCAACATGTTCGACGCCGCCTGCGGCTTCGGCGGTTACCGGGAGAGCGGTTTCGGCCGCGAGGGCGGCAAGGAGGGCATGTTCGAATATCTGGCGAGCAAGCCGCCCTATGGCCCGGCGATCAAGGCAAATAGTGGGACGGCTTCGGCGGTCCCATCTGTAGCAGGCGACGCTGTCGGCATTGACCGCACGGCAAAGCTCTATATCGGCGGCAAGCAGGCTCGTCCCGATGGTAATTATTCGCTTACCATTATGACGGCCAAAGGACGATCCGCCGGCGAGGTCGGGCTCGGCAACCGCAAGGATATCCGTGAAGCCGTGTCGGCGGCGCGCGCCTGCAAGGCATGGCCAGCCGCCACCGGCTACAACCGCGCACAGGTGCTCTATTTCCTGGCCGAAAACCTGTCGGCCCGGTCGGGTGAATTTGCTTCGCGCATCGCCGATCTCACCGGAACGTCGGCCAGAGCTGCCGGCGCGGAGGTCGAAGCCTCGGTCGAGCGGCTGTTCTACTATGCCGGAATGGCCGACAAGTTCGAGGGGCGCGTGCATCAGCCGCCGGCCCGCGCCGTCACACTGGCGCTGCATGAGCCGGTCGGCGTGCTTGGAGTCGTCGCCGGCGACAGCGCACCGCTGCTTGGCCTGGTGTCGCTGATCGCGCCGGCACTCGCCATGGGCAACACGGTGGTTGCTGTCCCTGGCCAGAAGCATGCGCTGGTGGCGACCGACCTCTACCAGGTCATCGAAACGTCGGACGTACCAGCCGGAGCCATCAACATCGTGACCGGAAAGACCGCCGAACTCGCCGACGTGCTGGCAAAACATGACGATGTTGACGGTTTGTGGGTTGTCGCCGACGCAGACACCTGTAAAAACGCCGAAGCTCAGTCGACAGGCAATCTGAAGCGGGTCTGGACCAGCAATGGCCGCTCGCTCGACTGGGCATCCGGGGCGGCGGCGGGGGACGAATTCCTGCGGCGCGCCATCGAGGTGAAAAACGTCTGGGTGCCGTACGGCGACTGAGGAGGACTTTTCTTGAAACTGCTGCGCTACGGAGAAGCTGGACGCGAGCGTCCGGGCATGATCGATGCGGACGGAAACATTCGCGACCTTTCGGACCATGTGACGGACATCGCCGGCGCTGACATCAGCCCGGAGTCGTTGAAGAAGCTGGCTTCTGTCGACGCGAAATCGCTGCCGCTGGTCGAGGGCAATCCGCGACTCGGGCCTTGCGTTGCCGGGACCGGAAAATTCATCTGCATCGGCCTCAACTATTCCGACCATGCCGCAGAGACCGGCGCCACCGTGCCGTCCGAACCGATCATCTTCATGAAGGCGACATCGGCCATCGTCGGACCAAACGACGACGTGCTGATCCCGCGCGGGTCGGAAAAGACGGATTGGGAAGTCGAACTCGGCGTCGTCATTGGCAAGACAGCCAAATATGTAAAGGAATCTGAGGCGCTCGATTATGTCGCCGGCTATTGCGTCGCGCATGACGTGTCCGAGCGCGCCTTCCAGGCCGAGCGCCAGGGCCAGTGGACCAAGGGCAAGAGCTGCGACACCTTCGGCCCGACCGGCCCGTGGCTGGTAACCAGGGACGAAGTCGCTGACCCGCAGAGCCTGAAAATGTGGCTGACGGTCAACGGCAAGACGATGCAGGACGGCTCGACCAAGACCATGGTCTATGGCGTCGCCCACCTTGTTTCCTACCTGTCGCAGTTCATGTCGCTGCTGCCCGGCGACATCATCTCGACCGGCACGCCGCCCGGCGTTGGCCTCGGCATGAAACCGCCGGTTTTCCTGAAGAATGGCGATGTCGTGGAGCTTGGCATCGAAGGTCTCGGCACCCAGAAGCAGACGTTCAGGGCCGACGCCTGACCTGGACCACAGTGGCCCCGAGCGTGGATGGATTTCGCCCGGCGGCCATTTTCTTGGCAGAAAAAAGCAATTCAGAACAATGGCTTGTCGTCGGATCGCTTCTGACCGGACCGAAAATCGATACACAAGCGCGTCTGATCACTAGATCCGGTTGCCGTCGGCGCCGAAACGATACGTTTTCTCCGCATCGGGCGTCACATAAAGCGTCGAGCCCGGCTCAGCGTCATAGACACCGAAAATCCTGACGGTCAGCAGCCCGGCTTTCTCCGTGTCGAGATAGAGATTGGTGTCGGCACCGAGATGCTCGGCATGAACGACCGTGCCCTGCCAGGTGCCCGATGCAGCATCGACCGTCAGATGCTCGGGCCTGACGCCGATTGTCTTGGCCTCGCTGTCGCCCAGCCTGGAGGCGTCAATGAAATTCATCTTGGGCGATCCGATGAAGCCGGCGACGAATTCGTTTGCCGGCTCATTGTAGAGTTCCATCGGCTTGCCGACCTGCTCGATGCGACCGGCATTGAGCACGACGATGCGGTCGGCGAGCGTCATCGCCTCGACCTGGTCATGCGTGACGTAGATCATCGTTGCCTTGAGACGGCGGTGCAATTGCGCGATCTCAAGCCTCGTGTTGACGCGCAGTGCGGCATCGAGATTGGACAGCGGCTCGTCGAACAGGAAGAGCTTCGGGTCGCGCACCACCGCGCGGCCGATGGCGACACGCTGGCGCTGGCCACCCGACAGTTCGGCCGGACGGCGTTCGAGATAGGGCTCGAGCGACAGCATCGTCGAAGCGACATCGACCCGCCTGGCGATTTCGTCGGCAGCGGTACCAGCCTGCTTGAGGCCGAGGCTCATATTGTTGCGGACGGTCAGGTGCGGATAGAGCGCATAGGTCTGGAACACCATGGCGATGCCCCGCCTGGCCGGCGGCACGCCGATGACGCTGTCACCGTCGATCAGCACGTCGCCCGAGGACGAATCCTCAAGGCCGGCGATGACGCGCAGCAAGGTCGACTTGCCACAGCCCGACGGGCCGACGAAGACGACGAATTCGCCATCCTGCACCTCGAGGTCGATGCCCTTCAGCACCTCGACCTTGCCGAAGGATTTCCTGATTTTTTCTATTCTGAGAGATCCCACGGCATCTTCCCTATAGTTTGACGGCCTTGCCGGTGCGCACGCTCTCGTCTGCCGCAAGACAGACGGCGAGCGACTTCACCGCGTCGTCCATATGCCGACCGAGATCGACATCCTCACGGATTGCCTTGAGCAGAAACTGCTGCTCGCGGTCGCAAAGCTGCTGATGGCCGGGCTCGTCCTGCATCGACAGATTGCGGTCCGGTTCGGCGAACTTGCCGTCGCTGCCGGTCCTGGCACTGTGAACGCGGATCATATTGGTCTTCGTATGGGAATCGACATCGTCCGATTTCGTCGCCGCCTCGTCCATGACAATCGAGACACAGCCGTTGGGCGAGATGACGTCCTTCACGAAGAATGCCGTTTCCGACATCATCGGCCCCCAACCGGCCTCGTACCAGCCGACCGAGCCGTCGTCGAACAGCACCTGGAGGTGGCCGTAATTGTACATTTTCGGGTCGATTTCGTCCGACAACCGCACGCCCATGCCGCGCACCTCGACCGGCCTGGCGTCGGTGATCTGGCACATCACGTCGAGATAGTGGACGCCGCAATCGACGATCGGCGAGGTCGTCTGCATCAGCTGCTTGTGGGTTTCCCACGTCGCCCCGGACGACTGCTGGTTGAGGTTCATGCGAAAGACATAAGGACCGCCAAGGGCGCGCGCCTCGGCGATCAGCCTGATCCAGGACGGGTGATGGCGCAGTATATAGCCGACGACCAGTTTCCGACCGTTGGCCCGGGCCGCGGCGACGACGCGCTCGGCGTCTGCGACGGTCGTGGCCAGCGGCTTTTCGACGAAGACATGGCACCCGGCCTCGAGCGCCAGTACCGCATAATCGGCATGGCTGTCGGAGTAGGTGTTGATGGAAGCGACATCGGGCCTGAACTCGGCAATGGCATCGGCGAAGGAGGTTCGCATCGTGTAGCCGGCAAGCTCGGTCGGCGCTTCGCCCGTCCGGTTGACCAGGGCGGCGATCTCGAAGCCCGGATTGCTGCGATAGGCGAGCGCATGGCTCTTGCCCATGTTGCCCAGTCCGGCAACGACGACGCGAAGCGGTTTTTGCATGTTCATTTTACCGCTCCGGAGGTGATGCCGCGGATCATCTGCCGCGAGAAGATGAGGTAGAGGATGACGACCGGCAGGATGGCCAGCGACAAGGCTGCCAGCACGGCGTTCCAGTTGGTGACATATTGCCCGATGAAGAGCTGCGCGCCGAGCGTCACCGTCTTGGTGGCTTCGGACGGCGCCAGGATCAGCGGAAACCACAGATCGTTCCAGATCGGGATCATGGTGAAGACGGCAACGGTGGCCATGGCCGGACGCACCAGCGGCAGGACGAGACGAAAGAAGATGCGGTACTCCGACAGGCCATCGATGCGCCCGGCATCCTTCAGGTCTTCTGATACCTGTTTCATGAACTCCGACAGGATGAAGACGGCGAGCGGCAGGCCCTGCGCGGTGTAGACCAGGATGAGCGCGGTCAGCGTGTTGACCAGCCCGCTCGCCACCATCATCTGCAAAATGGCAACCGTGCCGAGCCGGATCGGGATCATGATGCCCAGCGCCAGGTAGAGACCCATCAGGAGATTGCCACGAAAGCGGTATTCGGCCAGCGCGAAGGCGGCCATGGCGCCGAACAGAAGCACGAAGAACAGCGACGCCACGGTGACGGTGAAGCTGTTCTGGAAATAGGTCAGGAAGTCGCCCTGGTTGAGCACCGTCGTATAGCCGACGAGATCGAAGGTCTTTTCGGTCGGGAAGGAAAGCGGCGAGCGGAAGATGGCGTTGCGCGACTTGAACGAGTTGATGACGATGACGACGACCGGAAACAGCGCGATGACCGTGTAGGTGATCAGTGCTGCATGGGCGGCGATGGAGCGCGGGATGGAGTGGGTGGAACGGGTCATTGGTGATAGCTCCGCTTCTGGCTAAGGCGGAGTTCTGGGATACCCCCCTCTGTCCTGCCGGACATCTCCCCCTCAAGGGGGGAGATCAGCAGCTTTGCCCACACCGATTTTCCTGCAGACGTGGAGATTGGCAGCTCGTGCCTAAACGCTTCTCCTGCGACATTCGAGATTGGCAAAGATCGCGGTGCAGGCTGATCTCCCCCCTTGAGGGGGAGATGGCCGGCAGGCCAGAGGGGGGTCGTTGACATCATCCTCATCCCCTCAGAACTGATACCGACGCAGGCGCGTCTGTATGGCGAAGAGGTAGAGGCACACACCGGTCAGGATGATGAAGAACATCATCGAGGCGATGGTCGAGCCCATATAGGGATCGCCGGTCTGCAACTGGAAGCCGAAGAAGGTGCGGTAGAGGAATGTGCCCAGAATGTCGGTCGAGTAGTTGGGACCGGCAAGCGCGCCCTGCGCCGAGTAGATGAGGTCGAAGGCATTGAAATTGCCGACGAAGGTAAGGATCGAGATGATGCCGATCGACGGCAGGATGAGCGGCAGCTTGATTTTCCAGAACTGGCCCATGCCGGTGATGCCGTCGCATTCGGCGGCCTCGATGACCTCGTCGGGGATCGACAGCAGGGCGGCGTAGATCAGCATCATCGGGATGCCGATGAACTGCCAGACCGAAATCAGGCCGAGCGTGGTCAGCGCATATTCCTCCTTGCCGAGCCATGGCGCGAACAGGCTCTTCAGGCCGACCATGTCGAGAAGGTTCGGCGCGACGCCCCAGAGCGGCGAGAGGATGAGCTTCCAGGCAAAGCCGACGATGACGAACGACAGGATGGTCGGGATGAAGATGGCGGTGCGGTAGAAGGCGGAAAAGCGCAGTTTCGGGCTGGAGAGCAGGGCCGCCAGCGCGATGCCTATCGGGTTTTGCACCAGCATGTGGATGATGAAGAACCAGGTGTTGTTCCACAGCGCGTTCCAGAACGATGCTGCCCAGCGCGGGTCGAAGAAGAGCGTCCGGAAATTGTCGAGCCCGGCGAAAAAGACGGCATCCTGCCCGACCCGGTTGAACAGCGAAAGCTGCAGCGTGCCGAACAGCGGGACGATCATCACCGCCGTGTAGACGAGCAATGCGGGCGCCAGGAAGACAGCGACATGCCAGCGGATGGGTCTTTTCTCCGTCGCCATCGCCGTCCCCCCTTCTGTCCCGATCATTCATCTTTGCCTGTCGCAGGGCGGCAGGCGGGCTGCTCTACCCTTCCGATGGGGAGGGGCGTCGAGCAAGCGCCACGAACTGAAGTTTGCGAGACGGGGTGGGACCTGCCTGAGGCCCACCCCGCTCACCTTGTTCACACCCCTCCCCGCAAGGGGAAGGGTCCATCAGAGCCTAGTTGGCCGGCTTGTACCAGCTGTCGAGGCCGTCCTGCAGCTTCTTGGCTGCCACTTCCGGCGTGTCGGTGCCGTTGATGACGTTGGCCGATTCAACCCAGGTTTCGTTTTCCAGGTTGGGCGTACCGCGCGACAGGATCTGGTAGGTCGAGCGGATCGTCGACTCGCACTTGTCGCGCCAGGAGACGAATTCCTGCGCCAGCGGATCTTCCATCTTCACCGGCTCCGAGGACAGGCTGAAGAAGCCCGGCAGCGCATTGGCGTAGATGGTCGCGAACTCGGGCGAGGCGACCCATGACAGGAAGGTCTTGGCGGCCTCGGCGTTCGGGCTCTTGGAATTGAGGCCGATGGCGATGTCATTATGGTCGGAGATGTAGCAGGTGTCGCCGGCATTCTTGACCGGCGGCGCGAAGGCGCCCATCTCGAAATCGACCTGCGGGTTGAACACCGAGATTTCCCAC
>JBBSOT010000272.1:0-7103 GCA_038259455.1 Hyphomicrobiales bacterium
CGCGGGCCCCGCCGGGTTCGGGGGCACAAGTGCGGGCAGCTACACCGACCCCGCAGGCCCCGATGCCTCTCGCGAGATGATCCGCTTTTTCCTGCGCCATCGCACGACTGTCAAACAGCACAAGGCTGTGATCAGCCTCTGACCGTCTCTTAGATGAGATATACTCTGTCTCCAAACGAGGGGAGCAAACGGATGTTGGCACAGACCTCGATGTTCCACGTCCGCCTCGACGACCGGCTCAAGGCCGAGGCCGCCGAGGCGCTGGCCGCTGTCAGTCTGACGTTTTTAGACGCGGTGCGCATCCCTCTGACCTGAGTTGTGGGATCGGCGGGCCGCCCGCTGCGCACGACGTCTTGTTCCGCGCCAAGGTGCAAGGGGGAGGCGCTGGAAGACCCTCGCTCTGCCCGGCCCCACGACAGAGTGATGCTGCCATCCTCTGCCAGACGGCCGTCGGTGACGATGCCCTGGGTTCTAGACCGGGCTGCGCGAGGTTTTCGCTACGACGCGGGAGCAGCGTTGCTGGGTCCACAAGACGATGAATGTGCTGAACGCGATGGCGAAATCCATCCAAGCCAAGGCGAAGGCGCATCTGCACGACATCTGGCAGGCCGCGACGAAAGCCAAAGCCGCCTTCGATTTCTTCGTCGAAACCTACGGCGTGAAATGGGACAAGGCGGTCGCCAAGCGGGTCAAGGACCGGGACGCGCTGCTGACCTTCTACGACTACCCGGCGGAACACTGGAAGCACATCCGGACGTCAAATCCGATCAAAAGCACCTTCGCCACCGTCCGGCATCGCACTAAACGCACCAAGGGATGCCTCAGCCGCAAGACCGGGATGGCCATGGCGTTCAAGTTGATGATGTCGACACAGAAGAAATGGCGCAAACTCGATGGCCGGAACCGCCTGCCCGAAATCATCCAGGGGGTTGAGTTCCGCGACGGCCTCCGCCAACTTCAAGCTGTCGCCTGATCAGACGTCACCAACTTCTGCGCATATCTCGCCATCTTCCGTCCAAAGCGCTTCTGCTTTTCCGCTGCACACTACCGGCAATCTTAAGCTGGCGCATTCAGGCTGTCGAACAACGGCCGCGGACGAAATGGCTGCCTGAACGATGCAAGTGTCTTCATCACGTCGCGACACAACAAACCGACAAAGCCGCTGATTGTGTCGGCAAGGCCCTATGGGCCGCCTGAGACGTCTAGGAAGAGTTTCACCAAGGCTACGTTGATGAAGTAGTTATTCTTTCCGGAACGGCGCTTTTCAACAAAGCCCCTCTCCGCCATTGTGTCGAGATACTTCGCAGCGGTCTGTCTGCTGACATCCAGATCTTTCTGCAGGTATTCGATCCGCGTATAAGGGTGGCGGAAGAGGTTGTTCATCAGCTCCTGACTGTACATCTTCGGCAACTCATCTCGCAGCCTGTGCTTGACGTCCGCCATTTGCTGCCGGATTCCGGTAACAATCTCGACGGTCGTGGCAGAAGTCTCTGCCACGGCCTCGAGCATGTAGATAATCCAGTTTTCCCAGTCCCCGGTGTCACGCACGGCCTGCAGGTGCTGGTAGTAGTCCGCCTTGTTGCGTGTGATGAAACGCGAAAGGTACAGCACCGGGATGTCGAGCAACCCCGTACGAGTTAGGTAAAGGACATTCAGTATTCGGCCGATCCGCCCATTCCCGTCTGGAAACGGGTGAATGCTTTCGAATTGGTGGTGGATGAGCGCCATCTTGATCAGCGGATCTAGGTCGCAGAGCGTGTCGTCGTTGATAAACTTCTCGAGCGCGGTCATGTGCCTCACGATCTCGCGCGGATCCTGAGGTGGCACGAAGACGATTTCTCCGGTCTGTTCGTTTCTCAGGGCCGTTCCCGGTGTCACACGAAACCCGTCACTTCGCCCTTTCAGTAGGCGAAACATGTCGATGAGCGCCGAGTTGGGGATCAGGCCGATGGTTTCATCCAACCGTGCATAGCCAAGCCGGAGGGCATCGCGGTAAAGGGCAACTTCTTTGGCCGCCGGCGATTGCGGGTCGTCGGGAAAGAGGTCCGCCTGAAACAGTTCATCCTGCGTCGTAACGATGTTTTCGACCTCGGAGGAGGCCTTGGCTTCCTGAAGCGCGAGTGTGTCAATCAGAATGCCCTGGTTTGGGATGGTTTTAGCCTCCCCCTTCAGGTCCGCAAGCGCACGGCTGGCGCGGGCGAGCGCTTTGAGCACAGGGACAGTTTCCATCTCCGCTGCCGGAGGCATGGTGGGGATGACGTATGTCGGCTTTAACATGTTCCCTACTTCGTGTTACGAAAGTGCCTCTTTGCTAACATGAACTTCGCATCATGTCAGCAAAGCGCCGTTATCTTAACTTGGGCCTGCGGGATGGTCACGGTATCGCAAACGCGACCTCAAGCCGTCAACTCGCTCGGGTCTGTTCACAATGCCTCCACCCTTGCATACAAGGCATTTTCTAAAGCAGGGACTCCGCAAGGGATGAAGTAACGCATGCAAGAGAAGCTATCTTACTATATCTAAACGGATTTCAGACATATTGCCAACTGGCAATCAGGAATTCCCCGCACCGCGATCGGCGATGAATTGTTCCAGAGCCTGCCGCAATGAGTTGTCATCAAGCGCCTTGTCAAATTCAAAAAGGATACGGCTTCCCCTCCGCCGCAACTGCACGCCCTGTTCACTCGGGCTCTGACGATAAACACGATCCGCGACACTGCGTTTTTTAGGCGGCGTGGCGGCTGATTTCAGGCGGCTCAGAACCTTTGCGGCAGGGATGTCTGCCTGCGCCTGCTCGGCGCGGAGGACGTCGGCCTCGGCCAGAACGCCCGCCCTGCCCTCCTCGCTCGCCATCAGCGGTTTCAACTGGCGCGCGTGTAATTCCTTTACGTCTCTCAGCGACGCAAAGGCAGAAACGATCCGGTCATCCAGTTTCGCCAGTTGCAGGTAGCGCGACAGCCAGCCGCCAGAGACCTGAAGCCGTTCGGCCATCAGGTTCTGCTTGCCCTGGTAATAGGCCTCGACCGCCTTGGCATAATCGCGGGCACGTTCGAGGTCAGAGATATCCTCGCGGTCACGGTTTTCGATATCCGCGAGGCGAAAGGCCTCTTCATCGGTGATCGTGCGTTCCTCGACCAGATAGCGGAACTGAGGATAGTTGTTGGCACGCAGCCAGCTGACGGCAAAGTGGCGCCGCGCGCCGCAGATCACCTCGAATTCGGGCCCCTGCCCGTCCTGAGCTGGCCGCAAACGGCGCACCACGGCGGGAAATTCCTGTTTGCCCTGCGACAGCATGCCGTCGATCAGATCCCGGCAGTTCTGCTCGGTCAGCAGATCATAGGCGCGATTGTGACCAGACCACATGACGCAAGCAGCCGGATCGACCAGCCGCAGCACCTTTTCCTGACGCTCGCCCGCGACCTGTTCGGCCATAGTGTTCGACCGTTTCAGAAAGCGCGCGCCAGAGCGGTCGCGGCCGGGTGTGTCGGACTCGCCCAGACCGGCCAGCACATCGTCAAAAACGGCGTCGTGACGTTTGCTCATAAGATGCCCTCCTTCCTGAGGGCCGCGTGATGGCTGGGCCATGTTTTACGGATCAGGGTTTCAACTTCGCGCCCCACGGCATCAAGATAGACGCGGCAGCGCTTGTGGGTTTCGGTCCGGGTCGCCGGGCCGGTGATTTCATAAACGCTCATCAGGTTGGCGGTGGCGTTGTCGATCTCGGCGCTATCCTTCAGCACGGATTGCATCAGGTCAGGGGGAAAGACCGCCTCCATGACTCGCTTGATCGCCACATGGGCGCTCTTCTGATCGTTCATCTTCGTCGTCAGGATCTTGACAAAGTTGTAGCCGCGCGCGCCGCCATGCTCGGACAGTTCGTTCAAAGTCGCGCCCATCATCTTTAGAAAATGCGCGGTCGACCCAAAGTCGATGTTGTTGGGCGGCGCCGGGATGATCAGCGCATTCGCCGCGCGCAGCACCGACAGGGAAATCATTCCGAGCGCGGGCGGCGGGTCCAGCAGGATGACATCGAACTGATCCGAAATCGTCTCGATCCCCTGTCGCAAACGGTCGAGCACAAAGCTTTGCTCGCGCAGCATCCTGGCAGCGAATTCGTATTCAGCGTCGTAAAGGCCGAGGTTCGCCGGGATCAGCGCGACATTCGGCCAATAGGTGGCGCGCAGGGCGTAATGCAGGCTGGGCGGGCCGCCGTGGCGGAAAAACGGGTAAAGCGTATCTTCCTCTTCGTCCACATCTACATCGGGGTTCAGTCCAAAGATCGAGGTGGTAGAGCCTTGACTGTCGCAATCGATGACACAAACCCGGTACCCCTTCAACGCGAGGTACTGGGCCAGGTGCACGACAACGGTGGATTTGCCTACACCGCCCTTGAAGTTCTGTACAGCCAGGACCGTCGCCGAGTCTCCCTCGCGCCGACGCGGCAGCGTGCCAAAGACCTCGCGCATGCGATTAACGTCGTCAAGCGCATAACCCTTACGCCGACCGGTGGTCTCGTCCTTGTCCGGTGTCGGCAACCGGCCATCTGCCTCTGCATCGCGAATAGCCTTTTCGGTACGTCCGACCATTTCCGATGCGGTGCGCACGTTGAACACCAGCTCCAGCGCCTTTTGCGTGCCTGGGGCAAAAACACGTTCTCGCAACCGCTTGATAACCGTGTCTGCACGCTCGGCCAGCGCGTCGATCTCGTCCAGTGTGACCGCGTAGATTTGCTCGTCCGACATCTGTGCCTCATTGGGTTTTGATGCGACAATGCCTTTTGTGGTGCTCGTGCTCAAGTGCGAATTTTTGACGTTATTGGGGAAAAAACGGAACCTTGCGCCTTGTTGCCTCAATAACCTGAAGATGGGGCAGAGGGGTGACAGGTTTGGAATTTGAACCGTCGTTGCACCCTGCCCTCACCCAAAACGTTGCATTTGACGTGCTGACAGCTGTGAAATGCATAAACCCAAGAATCTCAAATCAAGAAAACCACTCCCTATTCTAGATTCTTAGATTCATTTGTTCCGGTTGCGCATAGCGCTTATTTTCATGACCCAAATGGCGATTCACCTTACATCTCGGGATGATTGGGCTTACCGATTGGGATGGCTGACCTTACGAATGGGGAGGGCTGAAACTACGTACAGGGTGTGACAACTCTTACGTTTCGGGTGGGTCGACACCGGGCGAATCAAGGGACTGTTTTTGCTATATAAAGCAGGGTTATTCGGTTCGCCCCTCCATGGGAAAGGCCGTTGAAAGCTTACCTTTCGGGTTGAGGGGCACTGCGAACTCTCTTGTTAAAATACGTCAGCACGGCTACAAAAGTAAGAAAAACAGGTATGGATCTGAGCAGCCATGGCCAAGTCATCGTCACCCTACAGGACCGTCGACGCACGTCCAAGCAGCGAGTCGCTGGTAAAGCCAGGTGAGCTGGTGGATCTGATCGAGGTCACGCCGCTGACCCTGACGGATCGGCGCATCTACAATCAGCTGCTGGAAAACGCCTGGGAAGCGATTGACAAGCCGGTTCTGCATGTCATTGCCAAGGCTGATCTGCGCGGCTCGCATAATTCCAACGACCGGATCGGAGAGTCGATCGAGCGGCTGATGTCCGCGATCGTCAAAGTCGAAGCGGTCTGGGACGGCAAGCCGGCGATTGAGCGGGTGCAGCTTTTGGGCGGCAACCTTGAGATGGAGCGCGGCGACGGTCTGCTGGAATACGAAATCCCGCCGCGACTGCGCAAGATCATCTCGAACTCGACTATCTTCGCGCGACTGCAGCGCGAGGTGATGTTTGCGCTGTCGTCGAAATACGCGCTGACGCTTTATGCGATGGTGCAAAAACGCGGAAATCTGCGCTGGCGCTCGTCCGAGAAATTCAGCGTCGATTCCCTGCGCGGCGTGCTGGGCGTGCCCAAGGGCAAGCTGACCACCTGGTCCAATCTTCGGATGCGGGCCGTTGATCCTGCGGTGGCAGAGGTTTCGGCGCTCTCAGATTACATGGTTGAGATCAAACCGCTCAAGACTGGGCGCTCCGTGACCCATGTGGAATTGCGCTGGTGGCGCAAGGACGGCGAAGAAACCGGCAAGGTGGAGCGGGCGTTGCAGTTTGCGTCTCGGGGTCGGCGGGCAAAGGCGGAGGGGCGCACAGAGGATGTTAGCACCGAAAAGTCGGGGCAGGGGATCAAGCCACGTCCGGCGTGGCTTGATCAGAAAGGTCAGGCGTTGCGCACCACAACGTATGAAACTGCGCGTCTGCGACATCCCGGCTATGACATCTATTTCGTGGAAGGTGAGTGGCGCAGTTGGTCTGCAGGAAAAGAGCCACCAGCGGATCCGGATCGCGCATTCCTTGCATTTTTGCGTAAGTATACCGAGTCAAATCCGATCTAACCGACTGATATACAGATAAGTTTCAGATTCTTGCCAGTTGGCAATTTTGGGCCGTGGTATAGAGATTGTGCAGTGGAACGTCCTTTGTCTGCAAAGAGATGAGTCAAATAAGGACTTGGGAAATATCGTAACTGTATGTCCTGTTTGGTTTGAGCAAGACATTTCTGTTGGTCTTGGCAGAGGGTAGTCCCGATTTTGAAAGCGGTTGCAAAACCTTTGTGTGGCTATCCAGCGTATCTGGGCAAGGACGCCCAACGTGTCGTCGGTGTTCCCGACATTTCAAACCTTAGACGGACCCGCATCGCCAGGAAATTCGGCGATATCCGTGAAACACAGTCATCGCTTTTCTCGATGACAGCGCAGCCGAAAGGTCGCAAATGGAAGATTCATCAAGGATAACCCCGTGTGATTTACAGCGCACGGAGTCTGTCAACGGCATCGCGCGAAGGCCATCCCCTGACAGATCAGGACTGACAAAGCGGCAGCCTGCACAGAAGGGCAGGGGTTTATTCGTGTCACGCCGAAAGGTGCGATCCGTTCCCGCGTCGGGCTGGAATTGGCTGTGAGCCAGTCCGTTCAGGGATGTACCCCAGCCATACGCAAACCATACGGTTTCCATCCTGTGGGAACCACTTTGCAGCCCGATCGGCCTTGGTCGGGGCAGGAGAGCGCTCGGTAGATGAGGAACTGATCTTTGCAACCCTTCA
>JBBSOT010000273.1:0-7063 GCA_038259455.1 Hyphomicrobiales bacterium
CAGGATGTCGAGCTTCTCCCTGGTGATGCCACCCGGGCAGCGTATGGCGAGGCCCGGTCCCGGAAATGGGTGCCGGCCGATGAAATGATCCGGCAGCCCGAGCTCCTTGCCGAGCGTCCTTACCTCGTCCTTGAACAATTCCCGCAGCGGCTCGACGAGCTGCATGTTCATGCGCTCGGGCAGGCCGCCGACATTGTGGTGCGACTTGATGGTGACGGAGGGGCCGCCCGTGAAGGAGACACTTTCGATGACATCCGGGTAGAGCGTGCCCTGGGCCAGGAACTCGGCGCCGCCGACCTTGTTGGCTTCGCGCTCGAACACTTCGATGAAGAGGCGTCCGATCGTCTTTCGCTTGGTTTCCGGATCGCTCTCGCCTTCCAGCGCGTCGATAAACATATCGGCCGCATCGACGTGAACCAGGGGAATGTTGTAGTGGCCGCGAAACATCGCCACGACCTCCTCGGCCTCGTTCTTCCGCATCAGGCCGTGGTCGACGAAAATGCAGGTCAACTGTTCGCCGATCGCCTCGTGGATCAGCACCGCCGCGACAGAGGAATCGACCCCGCCCGAAAGCCCGCAGATCACCCGTCCCGTGCCGACCTGCTTGCGGATCGCCTCGACCGCGTGCTCGCGGTAGGCGCGCATCGTCCAGTCGCCCTCGATACCGGCGATCTTGTGGACGAAATTCTGCAGCAGCCGGGCGCCATCGGGCGTATGCACGACTTCGGGGTGGAACATGATGCCGTACATCTTGCGCTCGGGATCGCCGAACACTGCAAACGGCGAACCCTCGGAGCGGCCGAATACTTCGAAGCCGGGCGGCAATGAAATCACCCGGTCGCCGTGGCTCATCCAAACCTGGTGACGCTGACCCAGTGCCCACATGTCGTCAAACAGCGGGCACTCCTTCTCCACCTCGACGAAGGCACGACCGAATTCCCTGTGCGTCGAGCCTTCTGCCTTGCCGCCCATCTGCACGCAGAGCGCCATCTGGCCATAGCAGATGCCAAGCACCGGAACGCCTGCGTCGAAGACGATCTGGGGGGCGCGTGGACTGCCGGTATCGGACGTCGAGGCGGGACCGCCCGACAGGATGACCGCCCGCGGACTGGTGCGGTGAAACGCCTCTTCGGCGAGCTGAAACGGAACGATTTCTGAATAGACTCCCGCCTCGCGAACGCGTCGTGCAATCAGCTGCGTGAACTGGCTGCCGAAGTCGATGATCAAGACGGTGTCGGGATGCGCGGTGCTTTTCATGGCGGGCATTTAAAGAAAAGAGTGAGTCGGTGCAATGGCTTGCTCGCCGTTGCGGTCAAATCGATTCATGGCGCTGCGACAATGAATCAAGCTGGTCCTCATCCGTTGTGTTAGGAGTGGCTCGGTTTGCCATGTGCGCCGGCGTCCCGCCGACCTCAGGCTTTGCATCAAGCAGACCTTTGCTGATCGCCGTTTCGATGATGATCACGGCGTCGGCCAGTCTGGCGTCGACAACATGCAGATATTCGAGCCAGTCCCCGACATGCTCTACGTCGGCCTGGCCATCCGAGATGCCGCGCAACCCGATCAGCGGCACGCCGAAGACATGACAGGCGCGCAGGCAGGAAAATGTCTCCATATCAACCATGTCCTGGTCGATGGCTTCGTAGGCCCGTCCGCTGACCACCGCCGCGCCGGTCGAGAGAGAGGCCTGTTTCAACCCGGGAACGGACAGCGGCATTGGCAGAACGGCCGGCAGGTCGAGAAATGGCGTGACGCCTTTCTCAAATCCGAATGCCGAGGCATCCATGTCGCGATAGCTGACGGAGCTGACCTGATAGACTTCGGTTCGCAGCAGACGCCGGCTACCGGCCGAGCCAAGCGAGACGACGAGATCCGGCATCGATCCGCAAGCCTTCAATTCTGACAGTGCAGCGGCAAGGGCAATGCCGGCCTCGACCGGTCCAACCCCGGTCATCAGCGGCGTGAACAACGCCTTCAGCCGCGTGCCGTATTCGGCTTCTGCTGCCATGACGAAAAGCAGTCGTTTCCCGGCAAAGACGGTGACGGGAGGCAAGCGGCTAACCGGCAATATCGCCGCGGCCGACAATGGTCATCATCGTCCCGGTCATGGTAGCAATCAGCTTGGCCTCGTCGTCATCGCCTATGGCATAGGCCTGCCCGTCGGCGACGATGATGGTGCGGCCAGGCTTGGTGACCGAACCGCGAAACAGGAAGCGCACGCCCCTGCCGGGCGCCAGCAGATTGACCTTGAACTCTATCGTCAGCACGGCGGCATTTTCAGGCATCAGCGAGAAGGCCGCGTAGCCGCAGGCAGAGTCCAGCGCGGTGGAGATCACGCCGGCATGGAGAAAGCCGTGCTGTTGGGTCAGCGCATCCGAATAGGGCATCTCGATTTCCACGATGCCCGGTGTCACCAGCGTCAGTTCGGCACCGATGGTCTTCATCGCGTTTTGCCGTGCAAAGGACGAGCGAACGCGTTCCTCGTAATCGGAATCCGGAACCAGCTTTGCTGTAGCCATTTGGACGACCCTGCCTTTCGGGCAGTTTATGACAAACGCTTCACCATCGCGCAATCGACTTTTGCTGCACTGCAACAATCGAGGGTCGCGGGCCGCTCAGTTCAGCTGCCAGATCGAAGCGTTGAGAAGCGTCGCGAACGCCACCCAGGCGGCATACGGCATGAAGAGATAGGCGCAGGGCCGGTCGCGTCGCCAGGCGACAACGATGAAGGCCAGGATCGCTGCAAGCATCGCTGCGACCACCGCCAGGGCGACACCGATCTGGTGCAGTGTAAAGAACACCGGCGACCAGAGAAAATTGAGCGCCAGTTGCAGCCACCAGATTTTCATCAGCGGTCCTGAGCGGTCCACAAGCCAGGCACGCCAGCCGGCGATGGCGATCAGGAGGTAAAGCGTTGTCCACGCCGGCCCAAAGAGCCAGGCCGGGGGATTGAACGATGGCTTTTCAAGCGCCTGGTACCAGGGCCCGGCCAGGTTCAGCAGGCCGATCAGCATGCCACCTCCGACGACAAGAGCAAGAAAAGCAATCAGGACGAATGGGCGGCGAACCATGATGCACCTTCAGGACCGGACAGGTATTGGCTGGATGTGGCGCGGTCCGCGCCAACATCAAGTCACGGGAGGCAATGTATCTGTTTGTGATTGAGCTTCTTTGTCTGACTGAATGCCTGCCGCATGATTAGCCTCGTTCATCCGTTCGAGCTTGCCGATGAGGTTACGATTGAAGCTGACGTCGAGTGTTTGACGGATACCCGGGTTCTTGTCGGTCAACACTTTCAGCACGCCCGGATCGAAGACGCAGCACCGCGTTTCGTTGGCGACGCGAACTGTCGCCGATGCTGGTTTTCCTGTCAGGAAACTCATCTCGCCAAGGAAGTCGCCCGGACCGCAGACGCCGACCAGCTTGCCGTTTCGCTCGACGCTTGCCGCGCCGCGCGCAATGAAAACCAGTTGCGGCTTGGCCTCGCCTTCCTCGACAAGTATCTCGCCCGGCTCCCTGGTCTGCCAGCGGGCGATCTTGAGCATGCGTGCGCGCAGATTGCCTTCCAGCGACGGCATGACCGTGTCGATGAAGAACTTCTCGTCCTCGGTGGTCTTTCGCTTCCTGCTGGCAATCAGGATGATGACGAGTTGGATCACGTTCACCGACGTGAAGATCGTCTCCCACATGGCGCTGATCTCGTCGGAGACGATGAAGCCGTAGTAGATGACGCCGGTGATGCCGCTGGCGATGGCAAAAATCCGCAACCAGCGCATGCTGCTCATGGAAACGGACAGGATGATCAGGATGTAGTTGACGTGGCCGAACGCGTTGTCCGGGTTGGTCAGGTTGCTAAAGAACTCGTCCATGGATCTTGTCTGCCACTTCCCAAACGCCCGGCAAGCGCAACCGGGGTAACTAGGACCCTATGTCTAATGCAATCACGAGACCCTTGAAAGAACGCTGAAAAAGAAGCCATCGGTACCGCTGCGGGCGGGCGTCAGCGATATGCCGCGCCTTGCCTCGACGCGGGCGGTGTCACCACCGCCGGCGAACGTCTTATTCCACAGTGCCTGATGATCAACCGGCTCGAAGCCTGGAGCGCGTGTCAGGAATGCGTCGATCTGGTCGCCATTCTCCGCCGCGAAAACCGAGCAGGTGACATAGGCAAGCCGGCCGCCCGGTTTGACATACGCACTGGCCGCGTCAAGGATCGCAGACTGCTCGGCCATGCGAACCTCAAGCTGCTTCGGCGTCAGCCGCCATTTGGCGTCAGGTCGCCGGCGCCAGGTGCCGGATCCGGTGCAGGGTGCGTCGATCAGAACGAGGTCCATCTGGCCTTCAAGCGGCGCCAGTTCCTGCGGCTTGGACAGAACCTGGATGTTGCGGTTGTCGGCGCGACGGATGCGATCGAAGATCGGCGCAAGGCGGCCCTTGTCAGAATCGTAGGCGAAAAGCTGGCCGCGGTTTTCCATCGATGCCGAAAGCGCAAGTGTCTTGCCACCGGCACCGGCGCAATAGTCGAGCACCTGCATGCCCGCTGCGGCGCCGGCCAGTGCTGCGGCAAGCTGCGAGCCCTCGTCCTGGACCTCGAACCAACCCTTCTGGAAGGCCGGCTCGACCTGAACATTGGGGTGACGGCCAGAGCCATCTATCGGCGGAATACGGATGCCGTTGGGTGCGAGGCGGGTAGCGGCAGCGCCAACCCCTGCAAGTTCCGTCAGGATGCGGTCGCGATTGGCCTTCAGCGTATTGACCCTGAGGTCGAGCGGCGGCCGGGCCGAAAGCGCGGCGGTCTCCTCGACCCAGTCCTCGCCGAAGGAAGCTTCAAGCATCGGTACACACCAGTCGGGGCAGTCGGCGCGGATTTCGGCCGGCGCGTCGGACAGCCGACGCGTCGCCAGCACTGCCAGCTCCTCTTCGCTGAGTAGTGGCGGCGCGAACTTGTCATCGCGCAGGGCTTCGTTGAGGGATTGCGGCGTCTGGTTCCACTCGAGCAGCAGCGCACCGAAGCCGATGGCGCGCGGCGTGTCGGCGCCCAGCAGCCAACCGGCAGAGCGCTTGTGGCGTAGCGCATCGTAAACGATGTTGCCGATGGCCGAGCGATCGCCGGAACCCGCGAAGCGGTGGGAGACACCCCAGTCCTTGAGCGCCTCGGCCACCGGCCGATGCCGCCGCGCGATGTCTTCAAGCACGTCCATGGCTGCTGCGAGCCGTCCGCCAAGGCGCATGATCTGGTTTCCCGATTTCGGTTGCCCGTATGGCGCCTAGCTATCGGCTGATGCGAGCCGGCACAAGGCACGAAGCATGCTGCCGCAAGTTTTGTGTCGCCCGGACGAAAACAGGCGCGGGATAAATCCCGCGCCTGCCCCCGACAGTCTGTCAGACGTTCTCAGGCCAGATCGAAACGATCGGCGTTCATCACCTTGGTCCATGCAGCGACAAAGTCGTTGACGAACTTGTCCTGCGATCCGGCAGCGGCATAGACCTCAGCCAGCGCGCGCAGCACCGAGTTGGAGCCGAACACAAGATCGACCCGTGTGCCCGTCCAGCGAACCTCGCCCGACTTGCGGTCGCGCCCCTCGAACGCTTCCCGGGTCTGCGAGGTCGGCTTCCATTCGGTCGCCATGTCCAGCAGGTTGACGAAGAAGTCGTTGGTCAGTTCGCCCGGCCGGTCGGTGAACACGCCGTGCTGTGAGCCGTCTGCGTTGATGTTGATGGCACGCAGGCCGCCAACCAGCACCGTCAGTTCCGGCGGGGTCAGCGTAAGCAGCTGCGCCTTGTCGATCAGCAGGGATTCCGCCGACACGGCGTAGCTGGCCTTCTGCCAGTTGCGAAAACCGTCAGCGACCGGTTCGAGATAGGCGAAGGATTCGACATCGGTCTGCGCCTGGGTGGCGTCGGTGCGACCCGCCGCGAATGGCACCGACACATCGGAGCCGGCGGCCTTGGCTGCCTTTTCGACACCGGCATTGCCGGCCAGCACGATCAGATCGGCAAGCGAGACCTTCTTGCCGCCAGCCCCGCTTCCGTTGAATTCAGCCTGAATTCCCTTGAGCACATCAAGCACCTTGGCGAGCTGCTGCGGCCGGTTGACCTCCCAGTCCTTCTGCGGCTCAAGCTGGATGCGCGCGCCATTGGCGCCGCCACGCTTGTCGCCGCCGCGGAAAGTCGAGGCTGAAGCCCACGCCGTGCCGACCAGTTCCGATGCGGTCAGGCCTGAGGCCAGAATCTTCTCCTTAAGGATCGATGCGTCGGTTGCGTTGATGAGCGGATGATCCACGGCTGGCACAGGATCCTGCCACAGCAGTTCCTCCTTGGGCACTTCGGGTCCGATATAGCGCGAGCGCGGACCAAGGTCGCGGTGGGTGAGCTTGAACCAGGCGCGGGCGAAAGCTTCGGCAAAGGCCTGCGGATCGTTCAGGAACCGGCGCGAAATCTTTTCGTATGCCGGATCAAAGCGCAATGCGACGTCGGTGGTCAGCATGGTCGGCCTGCGCATCTTGCCGGGGATATGCGCGTCGGGAATGACTTCCCCTGCATTCTTCGCCACCCACTGCTGCGCGCCGGCCGGCGATTTCTCGAGCTCCCATTCGAAGTCGAAGAGGTTCTTGAAGAAGAAGTTGCTCCACTGGGCAGGCGTCTGCGTCCAGGTAACCTCCAGGCCGCTGGTGATGGTGTCGCTGCCGGCACCGGTGCCGAAGCGATTGTGCCAGCCAAGACCCTGCGACTCCAGATCGGCCGCCTCCGGCTCGACATCGACATTGTCAGCCGGCGCTGCGCCATGCGTCTTGCCGAAAGTGTGGCCGCCGGCGATCAGCGCAACAGTCTCTTCGTCGTTCATCGCCATCCGGCCAAACGTGTCGCGAATGTCCTTGGCGGCGAGCAGCGGATCTGGATTGCCGTCGGGGCCTTCCGGATTGACGTAGATCAGGCCCATCTGCACGGCAGCGAGCGGATTGGCGAGCTCGCGGTCGCCGCTATAGCGCTCATCGCCGAGCCAGGTCCCTTCCGGTCCCCAGTAGACATCCGGTTCCGGTTCCCAGATATCCTCGCGCCCGCC
>JBBSOT010000274.1:0-6982 GCA_038259455.1 Hyphomicrobiales bacterium
AGCGGGTGCGTTAGCGCTGGTCGCGCTCACCATGTTGCGTTCCAGACCGAGCGAACTGCTTCACTTAACGGTGCATAATTTCTCCTCCATTGCCTATCTCGGCATCTTTTGCGGCGCGCTCGTTTTCTGGTTGTGGAGCGCCGCATCGGCCCGCGCTGCTCCTTCCACCGTTGCTTTGTCGGTGCTTGCGAACCCGGTCGTGGCCATGGTGTTGGGAACAGCGGTGTTGGGCGAACGTCCCGCGGTAGCTCTGATCGGCGGCACAGCATGCGTAGGGATCGGAATCGCGTTTGCGGTTTATCCCAATGCAAGGATTTCCAATCGCTGATCGGCATCCGTTTGCAATTCTGAAATCATAGATTGCATACCGTTCAGATTGCTATCATTTTTGTCGCAAGCCATGAGTTCAGGGTGCCCAGATTGTGCCCCTGAGGATGACTGATGACCGCTTCCAATTTGACCGGCGTAAAGGACAACGACTTCGACAAGTCGAAGCTTCCAAGTCGTCACGTTACCGTTGGACCCGAGCGCGCGCCCCACAGGTCGTACCTTTATGCGATGGGTCTGACCGAACAGCAGATCGCCGCGCCGCTGGTCGGCGTGGCATCGTGTTGGAACGAAGCCGCGCCGTGCAACATCGGACTCGACGAGCAAGCCAAGGCGGCGGCCTTGGGGGTGAAAGCTGGCGGCGGGACGCCGCGCCGTTTCACCACAATCACGGTCACCGATGGCATCGCTATGGGCCATGACGGCATGCGTGCGTCGCTTGCTAGCCGGGAGGTAATCGCGGACTCCGTCGAGTTGACGGTGCGCGGTCATTGCTACGACGCGCTGATTGGCGTTGCCGGTTGCGACAAGTCGTTGCCGGCGATGATGATGGCCATGCTACGGCTGAACGTCCCGAGCGTGTTCCTTTATGGCGGCTCCATATCGCCGGGTCGTTTCGAGGGCCGAGATGTCCTGGTGATG
The DNA here is from genome assembly GCA_038259455.1 of Hyphomicrobiales bacterium. Lineage (GTDB taxonomy): Bacteria > Pseudomonadota > Alphaproteobacteria > Rhizobiales > Rhizobiaceae > CAMYMG01. The sequence continues at coordinate 970 of JBBSOT010000274.1, forward strand.
GACGTTTTTGAAGCCGTAGGGGCCTATTCGGCCGGTACATGCCCTTTGGCCAAGCTTACCGCACTGGAGAAAGTGGCGTGCCCCGGCCTCGGGGCATGTGGCGGTCAATACAGCGCGAACACGATGGCGTGTGTGGCAGAAGCAATCGGCTTGGCGCTGCCCGGCTCGGCCGGGATCGCCACTGCGTTCGCAACCCGTGAGAGTTACGCCCACGCATCGGGCCAAGCGGTCATGGCGCTCATCCGGAGCCAGCTCCGGCCGCGCGACATTTGCACCCGCCAAGCATTCGAGAACGCCGCGATGGTGGTCGCAGCGACGGGAGGTTCCACTAACGCCGCGCTCCACTTGCCGGCGATGGCGGCGGAAGCCGGTGTCGACTTCGACCTCATGGATGTCGCCGAGATATTTCGAGCGACCCCATTCATTACCGATGTGAAACCGGGTGGTCGTTACGTCGCCAAGGACTTTTACGAAGCCGGCGGCGCGCAGCTAGTGATGCGCAGTTTGCTCGACGGGGGCTTTCTGCACGGTGACTGCCTGACAGTCACCGGCCGAACCGTCGCCGAAAATCTCGAAGACTACGTCTGGAACCCAGGGCAGGACATCGTTCGCAGAACCGACGATCCGATCCGCCCCACCGGTGGTGTGGTCGGCTTGCGCGGCAACCTCGCCCCGGACGGCGCGATCGTGAAGGTAGCTGGGCTGAAGCAACTGGCGTTCACTGGACCGGCGCGGGTGTTCGAGTGCGAGGAAGACGCCTTCGCGGCGGTCGAGGCGCGAGACTACCGAGCCGGCGACGTGATCGTCATTCGTAACGAGGGGCCGCGCGGGGGGCCGGGAATGCGGGAGATGCTCGCGACCACCGCAGCGATCTACGGTCAAGGTAACGGGGAGACGGTGGCACTTCTGACGGATGGGCGCTTCTCCGGCGCAACACGCGGCTTCTGCGTCGGGCATATCGGCCCCGAAGCAGCGGCGGGCGGCCCGATCGGCCTTGTTCTTGATGGCGATATCATACGCATCGATGCGGAGCTGGGATCGATCACGCTCGACGTTGCTGAAGCAGAACTTGAGCGTCGCCGCGCTGGCTGGCGTCCGCGCGAAACCGCACACCAATCTGGGGCAATCTGGAAATTTGCGCAGCTCGTCGGTCCTGCGCGGACCGGAGCCTGCACTCACGCCGGCGCTCGCGCCGAGCGGGGCACCTACGCCGACATCTGAAAACGAAACGCGGAGACCGACAAGAGCGGCACGCGGGAACTGTGGGAGAGGGAATATGATCGATACGTCACGCGAAGAACCAAACCGGCGGGGGCGTCTTGTCGCCTGCTCCACTTTAGCACTCGGCGTGGCGCTTGCCACGGCTGCTCCGGCGTATGGGCAAGTCGCAGCCGCTGACGCCGCTCAGCGCGATCCCGAAGCAGCGCAAGCGACCGAAACGCCAACGGCAGTGCAGGACGAAACCGCTGAGCCCGATGCTGGCGAGATCATCGTCACGGGCAGTCGCGTCCAGCGCGATGGCTTCACCGCTCCGACGCCAACCACGGTGCTCGGAGCCGAGCTTATCGCGCAAACCGCGCCCGCTAATCTCGCCGATGTGGTGAATCAGCTTCCCGCCCTGTCCACGGGCCTTAGCCCGCGCGTCGGCAACTTGGGCACCAGCACGGGGCAAGGCGGTCTCAATGTCCTGAACCTTCGAGCCCTTGGGCCCACTCGGACGCTCGTCCTGCTCGACGGGCGCCGAGTCGCGGGCTCGACGTCAACGGGCGTGGTCGACATTAACACCATACCTCAGCAGTTAGTCGAGCGGGTCGACGTGGTGACCGGCGGGGCCTCGGCTGCTTATGGCTCTGATGCCGTAACCGGCGTAATCAATTTTGTGCTCAACAAGGATTTCGATGGCCTGCTGCTCGATGCACAGGTGGGCCTTACTGACGAGGGTGACGGCGCAACGCGCAAATTCAGCGCGAGCTTTGGAACGGACTTCGCCGACGGCCGCGGCCATTTCGTGATCGCTGGTGAGTATTCCGACCAGGAAGGCATTTTTGAAACGCGTTCGCGTGACTGGTTCAACGGTTCGAAACTCGTCGCCAACCCGGTCGCTGGCGGCCCGACACGCATCTATGCCGAAAACGTAAACCTCTCCACCGCCACTGGCGGCGGCCTCATTATTCGCGATGCGCGCAACGGTCCATTGCAGGGTATCCAATTTGGTCCCGGCGGTGCGCCGCGACCGTTCCAGTTCGGGACTCAGTCGGGCACCGCCAACCTGATGATCGGTGGTGAGAGAAACGACATAGCCGCGTTCATTCCGCTCGCGGCGGACGTGAAGAACCGCAATGTCTTCGCGCGCCTCAGCTATGAAGTGTTGGAGGGCGTCACGGCCTTCGCGGAGGGGTCTTATGGCATGTCGGAGGTCTTCAACCCGGCCGTGCATCAGTTCAAACTTGGCAATCTGACAATACAGCGCGACAATGCGTTCCTGCCGGAGTCCATCCGTGCGCAGATGACGGCCGCTGGCCTAACCCAACTTATCTATGGCACCTGGAATCAGGACATCGGCAAGCTCGAGGTCGTTAACGAGTTCGAGACCTACCGCGTCGTCGGTGGAATCGACGCAAAGCTAGGTGGGAGTTGGACGCTCAACGGCTATTACCAGTATGGGCGCACCAACGCCTATAATGCCGTTGAAAACCAGACCATCACGGCTCGCTATAATCAGGCGATCGATGCGGTGCGGGATGCGTCGGGAAACATTGCCTGCCGCAACCCGGCCAACGGCTGCGTGCCGCTGAACATCATCGGTACTGGCGTTGCATCGCAGGCGGCGATCGACTGGCTGACCGGCACCCCGGAACGAGACTCGAAGATCGAGCAGCACGTCGCCGCACTTAGCGTCCAGGGCGAGCCCTTCTCGACCTGGGCGGGGCCGGTCTCGGTCGCGGTCGGTGGGGAGTACCGCAAGGAAAGCACCGCCGAAACGGTCGATCCGCTATCGCTTACCTCTTCCTACTTCTCGGGCAACTTCAAACCGGTCAACGGCTCCTACGATGTGAAGGAAGGGTTTCTTGAAGTCGTGGTGCCGCTCGCGAAGGATGTGCCCTTCGCCCAATCGCTTGATCTGAACGGTGCTGTGCGCGCGACCGAATACAGCACCTCCGGCTATGTAACGACGTGGAAGGTCGGCGCGACCTGGAAACCGTTCAACGATCTCCTGATCCGTGCGGTGCGCTCGCGCGACATTCGCGCGCCCAACATCGCCGATCTGTTCGCCAATGTGCAGGTCACCCAGACCGTCACTGATCCTTTCAACGGCGGTCGAACCGACACGGTGGCGGCCTTCATTTCGAGCGGCAACCCCGATCTCGCCCCAGAAAGGGCCAACAATCTTGGCGTGGGGGCCGTCTTTTCTCCCAGCTTCCTTCCCGGATTCCAGGTGTCGCTCGACTACTACCGAATCGACATTGACGGTGCGATCACGACGCTTGCGTCGAGCTCGCAACAGGCAGTCGATCTCTGCTTCCGTGGCATATCGGCGATCTGCCCGCTCATTACGCGCGATGGCGGCGGCCGGATCACCGCAATCCGGCTCGCAGCGGTCAATGCCGGCACGCTGAAAACCTCGGGCTTCGACATCGAGGGTTCTTACCGCACTGACATCGGCGCGGGCCGGCTCACGTTGCGCGGTCTGCTCAACATTACCGAAGAGCTGGTTGTCGATACCGGTGTCACGCGGAAGGATTACGCGGGCGAAGTCGCCAACCAGACTTCGCCGTTCGGTGCGCTGGCCGCTTATTTTCCTGACCTGCAAGGTTCACTTTCGGTGACTTATCAGCAAGGCGGGTTCACCGGCTTTCTTCGCGGGCGCTACATTGGCGAGGGCGTAGTCGATAATACGTTCACCGCAGCCGATATCTCGCGGAACGAAGTACCTTCGGTCGTCTATCTGGACGGGACGGTCAGTTACAAGTTCGAGGGCGCGAGGGGTTCGCCCGAATTCTACCTCGCGGTCGACAACATTCTCGACAAGGAGCCCCCGACCGTTGCCCCGCTCGCGGCTAACCCGTTTCTCAGCACGGGCACCAGCCCGGGCCTCTACGACGCGATCGGCCGATCTTTCAGGATAGGCGTAAGAGGCAAGTTCTGATCCTTGGTTCCTCCCCCTGGGGGCGGGACCGGCCGGTTCCGCCTCTGTTTTTTTCTTTGCGAAGTTGGAGTCACGCATGATTGCCGATCCCATGTCGGCCGAAGAAGGCAAGGCGATCCGTAAGGCGGCGGTCCGATTGGTGCCGTTCCTCGCGCTGCTCTACTTCATCTCGTTTCTTGACCGCGTGAATGTCGGGTTCGCGGCGTTGACCATGAATGCTGACATCGGCCTCTCGGCGAGCGCGTTCGGGCTAGGGGCAGGCATCTTCTTCGTCGGCTACCTATTATTTACTATCCCAGGCAACCTAGTCCTTGAGCGGATTGGCGCCAGCCGCTGGATTGCAATCATCATGGTGGTGTGGGGCATCCTCTCGGCATGTATGGCCTTTGTCCAAACGCCGATGCAGTTTTACGTCCTCCGCTTTTTGCTCGGTGCTGCGGAATCCGGCTTCCTGCCGGGTGTTATCCTTTATCTTACGTATTGGTTTCCCAATGAGGTACGGGGTCGGATTATCGGCAATTTCTTCGCTGCGGTGCCGCTCTCGAACGTGTTTGGAGCGCCGCTCTCGACCTGGCTGCTCGGGCACAGCATCTTCGGTCTTAAAGGCTGGCAGACCATGTTCGTCGTCGAAGGCCTGCCAGCCGTTGTGCTCGGCGTCGTCACTTATTTCTGGCTCGCCGATGGTCCCGCTAAGGCGAAATGGCTCACCGAACGCGAGAAGAGCGCGCTTGCTGCCGCGCTCGCGCGAGGCCGCTCCTCTACCGCTCCCGTCAGTTTGCGCGACGGAGTAATGAATCCGCTCGTATGGCGTTTCGGGCTAATCTATTTCCTGATCGTCATGGGGCTGTACGGCTTCGGGTTCTTCGCACCTCAAATGCTCAAAGCGCTCGGTAACCTGACTAATACTGAGGTCGGCTGGGCGGTTGCACTGCCATATGCCGCAGCGGCGGCCGTCATGTATATATGGGGCCGACATTCGGACGCGACTGGGGAGCGCATCTGGCACGTCGCGCTGCCGGCCTTCTTGGGCGCAATCGGCTTTCTAGCGGCAGGCTATGCGGGCTCCTTGCCGCTTGCGCTATTCGCCTTCACGTTGGGCGCGATCGGTATTTATGCGGCTTGTCCCGTGTTTTGGACTTTGCCATCGGCCGCTCTGACGGGAACCGCAGCCGCTGGCGGTATCGCCCTCGTGAACTCGATCGGGAACGTGGCCGGCTATGTCGGCCCCTTTGTCATGGGATCGCTAAAGGATTCGACCGGCGGCTATGGGGCCGGTCTCGTTGTGCTCGCGGCAAGCATGGGCCTCGCCGGCCTAGTCGTCTTATCACTTGATCGAGCGCGGCAAATAGATGGGGTCCCTCCACGAAGGCGCGTCGACCGATCAGCTTCGCAAGAATGACTGCCGTGCTGCGCGTTCCAACATATGGCCTTTGATATTCGCCAACTCCGCTACGCCCTCGCGGCTGCGGATCACGGCAGCTTCTATCGCGCTGCGCGCGTACTTGACGTCGAGCAATCAAAGCTAAGCCGCGCTATCCTGAAGCTGGAGCGTTCGATCGGGATGCCGATCTTCGAGCGTTCGCGCGCTGGTGTCACGCCGACGTTGGCCGGCGGTGCCTTTCTTCGCAGCGCCAAGCCGATGGTCGCGACGGCGGACAAAATGGTGACGATGATGCGGGCGGCCGGCCAAGGCCGCGCAGGTGGCCTGAGGGTCGGGCACAACAGCGTACGCATCCGGTGAAGGCCGCTGTTTCGCTGCGGCGGGCTCAGGCGGCTTGAGCGGTCAGTGTGATTGAGGTTGCGGCTTTCCAGTTCCAGGGCAGCAGTTCGGCGAGACGTTGCTGCGGGATTTCTGCGATGCGGGCG
>JBBSOT010000275.1:0-6974 GCA_038259455.1 Hyphomicrobiales bacterium
CGTGGTGCTTACCGGTATCGTGACCAGACGGGTCGTGCGACCCATCATGTGCGACGCCGTGCATTGCTTGAGAAGCGTGCTCCTTGCAGTGCGCGTAAGACGTCGACCCCGCGCCTGCCGTTCCGGCCAGCTCCGCCGGCATAGCGTGGCCGAACCCGGCGACGAACACGCTGAGGCTCAACAGGATTCGCAGCAAGACTTTTATGCCACCCATTCACCATCCCAAGGCAAACGCATTCCCAACGCGTGTCAGCTGGGTTGTGCGACGACAGTGAACGATCGTGCGCGCGCTGCTGCGGCTGGATTTCCAATGGGCTAAGCTCTTTGCTTCAATTAGAAGCCGAGCTTACGGTCCGTACCCGCCCCCAGAGTCAAGGCCTTTCGTTTGTGAGGCCATCGCGAGAGGGCTTACCGCAAAGCCGACAGTAGCGGAGGACCGGTAATGGCCGAGTCGGACTTAGAGGCAGGTTCAGAGCACGAGGGTCGCCAGCGAATGACAACGTCCTTTATATGGCGTGAACCGGCGCATCGATTATCCCCCTTGGGGGGATATGATTTAGGCTATGTCCGCCGTTGACCTACATAGCAGCCATCCGCGCGTAATCAAGCGTCTCAAGCGGGCCGAAGGCCACCTTCGGACGATCGTCGCCATGCTCGAGACCCATCGGCCTTGCGTCGATGTCGCTCAGCAGCTTTTCGCGGTGGAGCAGGCAATCCGTGCGGCCAAGAAGGTGCTGATTCACGACCATATCGATCACTGTCTTGATCGGGCGATCGCCAGCGAGGGGAAGGGCCGCCACGCCCCTCTCGACGAGTTCAAAGACATCACGAAGTACCTCTGAGGAGCATCGTTTGCTGCGCTCACTGTTGATCTGGTTCGGCTTTGCCCAACCGCAAGGCGCGCTATCGGGCGCGCACCCCGGCCACGGCAATGCCTCCCAGGAGGCGAAGGGCCACGGCCATACTCACGGCGTCGTCGACGCTTCCATTGCCACCTCGGAGCGAGGCTTGTGGGCGATCAAGTGGTCGTTCGCCATCTTGGCGGTGACCGCAGGCCTGCAGTTCGTGGTTGTGCTCCTGTCCGGCAGTGTCGCCTTGCTGGCCGACATGATCCACAACGTCGGCGATGCTGTGACGGCCATTCCTCTGGGGATCGCCTTCGTCCTCGCCCGTCGCAAGCCGAACCCTCGCTTCACCTACGGCTACGGCCGTGCCGAAGACCTGGCCGGCGTCGCGATCGTCCTGATCATCCTGTTCAGCGCCATCGTTGCCGCTTACGAGGCCATCGACAGGCTGCTGCATCCGCAGGCCATCACCCAGCTTTGGTGGGTGATGACCGCGGGCGTCATCGGCTTCATCGGCAACGAGGTCGTGGCGGTGTTTCGGATCCGGATCGGCCGCGAGATCAACAGCGCGGCGCTGATCGCAGACGGCTACCACGCACGCACCGACGGCCTCACGAGCCTGGCCGTCGTCGTCGGCGCGATCGGCGTGTATCTGGGCTTCCCGCTGGCCGACCCGCTGATCGGTCTTTTGATCACGATCGCCATCTTCGGCATCGTCTGGCAGTCGGCCAAGGCGGTCCTGACCCGCATGCTCGACGGCGTCGAGCCGGAGATCACCGCCGAGATCCGTCATGCCGCCGAGCACATCCCTGGCATCCGACAGGTCCTCGACATTCGGACCCGATGGATCGGTCACAAGTTGACGACGGAGCTCGATGTGGCGGTCGATGCCAACGCGACCTTGGCCGAAGCCGATGCAATCGCAACCCGATACGAGAAGGAACTCTTCGAGCACATGCCCGCGCTCACGTCGGCTCGTATCCGCGCCCGGCCGTTCGACGCTGCGACACAGAGCGTCGTTGTCGCCAACGTTGAGATCTCACATGGCGGACATGGCCATCATCACGCGCCGGCGCCGGTCCCAGTGCGTGGCGGCCTTGCCAGCGGAACGCTTCAGATCATCGACACGGCAGGCGGTGAACGGCTCGAGTTCACGTCATCGAGCTTGCTCGTGGGGCTGAGCGCCGAAGCGGTGATCCATCGGACTCCGAGAAGGGACGAGGTTTTGCGACTGCTGGTCGATGCTATTGATCCGCATCGCATGCTCAGCGCTCTTGCGCCACAAGAGCCACACGAATTCGACGCCGAGCTCAGGCTGAGCAAGGACGGACAGAGCGAGGCGCTGCCGTTTCGGATGATCGAGCCCGCTTAGGTCGTGACTGCGCTTTGACTTCTCTCAGCTCAGGATGCTTTCGTAGTTCCGGCCACCGTAGTACACGCCGATGATGGTGACTCGCATTGCGGCGTCGTCAACGGCAAAGGCGATGACCGCCCTGCCCTCGTAGTTCGTAATGCGCAGCCCAGGTCTGATGTCGTCTCGTCGCGTGCCTCGATGGGGAACCGTCGCCAGTCCCTCGCAATACGCCACGATCGCCTCGGTGTAGCGCACGGCGTTCAGAGGCGCTCCTTTTCGAGCGATGTAGCTATAGAGTTCGGCGAGCTGGCCCTCCGCCTCTGGCGCAAAAACAACCATGTAAGGCGCCATCAGGCCTTGGCGGTCGCTTTCTTGTGTTCGCTGGCGAGACGGGCTCTCACCTTTTCCGCGGTGACGGCACGTGATGGATCAGCTTTGATCGCGTCATAAGCCGGGGCGACGTGTTGCAGCAGCCACACGTCGACGGCGCGATCGCGGGCGATCAAAGCGCGCAAGCCGTCTCGAATGACTTCGCTCTCCGATGCGTATTCACCGGCGGCGACCTTCGACTTCACAGCCTCCGCCATTTCGTTGGGCAAGGTAATGCTGAGTTGCTGGGTAGTGCGCATGAGGATTCTCCGTAGGATTCAATCCTACTCCAACAGAGCGGTCCTTTGGTCGTAAGTACGTATATGCGTGATAAAGTATCGCTACAAAAGCGGAACTGCCTAAATGCGTACTCTTGTGCTGGCAAGTCAAAAAGGCGGCGTCGGTAAGACCACCCTCGCCGGCCATTTGGCTGTCATGGCCGAGCAGCTAGGTGATGGACCGGTTGCGCTGATCGACACTGATCCCCAGGGGTCGCTGGCTGCCTGGTGGAACGAGCGGAAAGCAGAGGCTCCTCTTTTCGCCACGGTTGACGTGGCAGAGCTTGCCAGCTACTTGCAGAAGTTGGCTGATGCGGGGATCCAGTTGGCCATCATCGACACGCCACCAGCAGTGACAGAAATGATCCGGGAGGTGCTGAAGTGCGCCGATCTCGTACTCATACCGACACGCCCCAGCCCACACGATCTGCGTGCCGTAGGGTCGACAGTCGCCTTGGTCGAGGAATCTGGCAAGCGAATGGTGTTCGTCGTCAATGGCGCCGCGGCGAGGGCAAAGATTGCCGGGGAAGCCGCAGTGGCTCTGTCTCAACACGGGACCGTCGCGCCGGTCACCATTTTTCAACGCACGGACTTCGCCGGTTCGATGATCGATGGTCGAACGGTCCAGGAGCTGGACCCAAAGGGGCGCTCGGCAGAAGAAATCCGTTCACTCTGGAAATACGTATCTACACAGATGCGGAAAAAGAGTTAGGATGCGCACGTGCGTATTCAAGGAGTTACGTAAATGGCTAAAACTGCGAGCTTGACTGCTGGTTTGGTGGCCAAGAAGGGCGAAGCGATGCCTGCGGGCGCGCTGAAGTCGCCGCCGGCCAAGACAGCGGCAGAAGAGGGCCCCCCGGCGATCGGCCGGGACTACTACAAGGCCCTGACTGTGAAGCTTGATCGGGAGCGCTACGAGACGCTAAAGAACGCCGGAATCAAGCTGGACAAGAAGAGCCAGGAGATCTTCGTGGCTGCGCTTGATCTCTGGTTGAAGCAATCAGCATTCGAGTCGGCGTGAAGGGGAGGGCGACTTCGGCTCGGGTCCCCAGGGCCAACATACCCAAGGTGGACGAGCTGCTGGGGGACTTGGGGGCGACCGGCAGGGTGCAGGCAAAGCCAGTGGCCAGCAAGGGGCTCAAAGCCAAACGGGGCGGGCTGCTGCCCGTGCATCATCCGAACCGGGATTTCTTCCTCTGCGACCTGTTCGACTACGCCCTGAAGGACGATGGCGTCAGCATGGAGGCGCCGATCTTCACCTTGGCGACCCGCCCGGATGTCTCTGTGTGGCAGTGGGAGAGCAAGGACAAGACACGCGCCATCACCGTGACGCCCAGCGTCTTGGGTCGCGCAACTCAGTTTGATAAGGATTTACTTATCTACGTAGTTAGCCAGATGACTGAGGCGCTGAATCGGGGCCGCCCGGACGCCAACAGCCGCACCGTACGGTTCCGGGTCTATGACTACCTGGTGTTGACCAACAAGCCGACCGGCGGGAAGGAGTACCAGCGCCTGCAAGACGCGCTCGAGCGGCTGCGTGGCACCTCGATCAAGACCAACATCAAAACCGGCGGGCAGCGGGTCAAGGAAGGCTTCGGCATCGTCGATAGCTGGATGATCATCGAGAAGTCGCCCGATGACGATCGCATGATCGCCGTCGAGGTCGGGCTCTCGAGGTGGCTCTTCAACGCCGTCCAAGCTCACGAGGTGTTGACCATCAACTCGGACTATTTCCGTCTGCGCAAGCCGATTGAGCGACGTCTCTACGAGTTGGCGCGAAAGCACTGTGGGGACCAGGCGCATTTCGCGATCGGGGTTGAGCTTCTGCAGGAAAAGTGTGGGAGCAAGTCTGCTCTGTTCGAGTTCCGGCGAGCCCTGCGCGAGATCATGGCAGCCGACACGCTGCCCGACTACCGCTTAGAGCTTAACGATGATCGGGACCAGGCAGTCTTCTATCGCCGCAGCGCCGGACGTATCGAGATGAGCCAAGCCAGCGCCGCCCACGCGCCCTAGGTTCGTTACATCACCCATGCCGGCGGCGAGGCGGCTACGAAAGTGACGGGGTGTCAGGTGCTGGGCGCCCTCGAAGCGCCGCGGGGCTGCCCGGCGCTTCGTTATATCGCCCATGCCTGTGGATAGCATCGTTCTATCACCCATGTTTAGCTGTGGATGGGCTCGTTCTATCACCCAGAGTGGCTTCGTTATTTCACCCATGAGACCTGCCCGGCAGCCCAATGCTGGTGCGGGTTCCAGAAACCGTAACACGCGCGCGCGGTTCTTTAACTTTCAAGATCTTTAACGCGACAAACCAGTCGGCTCACAGCATCCGAGACACATCCACCACCCCTTAAACAGTCCGCAAAGGGGATGAAAGGCTGCCCACGCGCCTGTGCCCCTACCAAAAAATGCGCCCGCCAAAGCGGGCGAGAACCAGTCCGCGGGGAAGCTGCGCTTCCCCCTGTCATGCTCCGGCTTCGCCTGCGCATCGGACTCGACCCCCTACGGGGCCTGCAGCCCCCAAACCGCTTACGCGGTTCGGCTCCCCCAGCTCAATCAGCCAAGAGGATGGAGTCCGGCCTCGGTTTGCTCAATGAACGCGTCAGATCCTCGTTTGCGGCTCCAAAACCGAACCGGCAAGGGGTAGGGCGCTCAGAATTCTGCTGAGCGCTCCTAGCGCTTGCCTTTGAGCTCGGCCTCGACCTTTGTGCGCGAGTTGCCAACCTTGACCGCCTGGCCGACCTCGCCGGAGGTGGTGCCGGTCTTCTTGGCCTCGTAGGCGGTCTCGTACTTCTGGCCGCCGGCGACCTTGGATCGATCCTGGGCGCGGCCGCGCTTGGTTTGCTCGGGCATGTTCGTGCCTCCTCGGGAGGTAAGGGACCTTCATGGTCGGCAAGAGCGATCGCTACGACTGTCAGAACACGCCGCTGCGTGAGGTCGGTCAGCGCCGCCGGCCGGGCTTTCTGTACCGGGTGAAGAGGCCGCAGCGCTCTGGCTTCAACCACTGCAGTGCAACTGCGGCTGCGGCGGCGGCTGAGCTAGCCAGGCGGGCCACGATCGCTCAAGAAGGGCAGCGCCAGGCGCACCCCTTCGGCGCTGGCCTTATCCCAAAGACGGCCCAGCGGACGCTCGGCCGCGGCTTCGGGCCACGCGATCTGCAGCGGTTGATAACTCTGCCAGCGGCGTTTAGGTCAAAACCGAATTGAGGGGGAGCCCGCAGGGGGGAGCGAAGCTCCCCGGGGCTGGGGTGCAGCCCCAGTCATTGCCTGCTACCGGTTCCGGCGATTCGATGTCGCCGGCGGCACCGCTGCGCCGGCCAGCACCGGTCCCGACACTGGCTGAAGCGACTCGAGCTCGAGGAACGTGAAATGGCCGCCCGGTTTCCAGCCGCCGGTGTCGATGAAGTAGACGTTGCCGAGGATCTCCGGCGAGCTCACCACCATGTGACCATGGACGACCGCGCGGACGTTTTTGATCACGCCGGCGTAGCTGCGCGCATGGCGCTCGCTTGACCACACGCAGCAGTCGGCAACCGGTCCCGTGGGGTCGATTTCATCCCACTGCACGGCCTGCATGTCGCTCCAATCGTCGAACGGACAATCGGCGTGGACCAGGCCGACGATGCCCGACGCGGTTTCGATCTCCATCGCCAAGGGCAGGGCGGCCAGGGCTTCACCGATGAGGTGCTGGCGAGCATTCGAGAGTCGAGCCAGCCAGTCGCCCCAGACCTGCTGATATTCGAGCGCCGACGGCAGGCCGAGCGCCGAGCTGAAGGCCATGAAATCGTGGTTGCCCAGAATTGCGTGAAACCAGGGCTTCCCAAGCCAGGCCAGCACCTGGTGCGACTCCGGCCCCCGGTCGACCAGGTCGCCCACCGAGAACAGCCGATCCACCGACGCGTCGAAGCCGATCGCCTCCAGCGACCCCCTCAAATGCGAAAAGCAGCCATGAATGTCGCCGACCGCGAAATCGCGGCCGCCGACACTGCGAGCGAAGCGAGGGAACGCTGAGGTCAGAAGATCACTCGCCGACCGAACGCAGCCCGAACAAAGCCCGATCGTCCGGCCGCACCAGGAACGTCGACAGCTTGCCCAGCATCTGCTTTTGCAGCTCCGTGTCCTTCGCCATCAG
>JBBSOT010000276.1:0-6939 GCA_038259455.1 Hyphomicrobiales bacterium
ACGAAACTCATAGTGATGATGCGCACGTCCTGCCCGGCAGCCCAGATGAGCGCCGTCAGGATAATGTCCATTGTCGATCTGCCATCCTCAAAGGCGCGCGCGTGATAGATTTTCGAACCCGGTGCCATGCCGGGCAGGTCGCCGACGCCGGAAATTAGGCCTGCAATGGATGTCCCATGATCGCGCACCGTGACCTCGACGTCGGGCATGGCGTCAAAAATGTTCTCGACCACGCCCTTCAGCGCCGGATGCGTTTCATCGATGGCTGTGTCGATAACGGCGATGCGGACGTTCTCGCCGCTGGCGCTATCGGGCTTCAGCGCGATCCGCTGGAAAGCATAATTGGCGGCACCCGCCGCCTGCTGCAAATCAAAGATATGGTTGGGAACCCGGCCTTGCGTGCGGCTGTCGCCGGCAAGCTGGGCGAGGACCACCCCGACCGGACGGCCATCTGGAATACCGAAGCGCACAACTGTAGAGCCGAGCAGGGTCGAGACACGCTGCGAACGGACTTCAAGTGCGAAGGACGTTGCAAGCGCCGCAACCACAGCGCCGTCGCCGTCAACCGTCACCAGCACTTCGTCGGGCACGAATTCGCCGGAAATTGCAACCGGCGCCGCAATTGGCGGAATCGCAGCGAGCGAACCGGCGGGCGGCTGTGCAGGCGGCGACGGATCGGGTGCCGCTGGCTCTGGCGGCTGGGCTGGTCCGGCGCCATCCCCGGTTTGCGGTTCGGCCGGCGCTGGCGGTTCGCCGGGCAGCGGATTGGGAAACAGATCGACAATCAGATCGGGCAGGCCAACCGCGCCTGGTGCTGCCGGGCGGCCATCCGGCCCGCAGACACCGCCAGCGGCCATTGTCTGCAGGCAATCGAGATCAGCCTGGGAAAGGTTTGGATCGTTGGTCTGCGCCAAGACCGGCGAGGCGGCCAGGAAACCTGCCGCCACAAAGATCGCCGCAATAGCTTTGCCTGCATTAACCGCCATCTGCCGGCTTCCTCCCGGGAACCACAGTCTCGGAGAAAGGCTGGGCAGCAATAAGGCCGACGATCCTGTCATAATCGTCGACTGTCGACGCCTCTATTCCCACCTTGAAGACACCTCCCGCGACAGGCCCGGCGAGGATGCTTGCGCCATTATCGCCAAGAAAGGCGGCTATGTCGGCTATTGTCGCATCCGGCTTGAAGGTTACGAAGACAAACGGCATTTTCGCCGCTTCGTCGGTGCCGGCGATCTCGAAATTTTCGCCAGGCCGGCCGGGTTCCAGAACCGTCTGGACCATCAAAAGTGCGATCGCTGCGGCTGCGGCTCCCCAGGCGACGGTCGACGGCACGGCCAGAAAACCATCCCAGATGCGCGCCAACATCGACGGCGCCGGGGCACGTTCCCTGCCTGCCTCGGCATCAAGCATCTTGTTGAAGCGGCTCAGCGCATCGGTCGGCGGACGTATCGCTTCGTTGGCAGCAGATACACCGGAGAATTCGGCCTCCGCTTCCCCAAGTGCAGCGCTTGCGGTCGGGTCCGTTGCCAACCATTCCTCGACTGCAGCCAGATCTGCACCTTCCAGCGTACCGTTCAGGTAGAACGGCAGCAGCGTTTCCATTTCGTCGCGGTGCGACAAGTTAGTGGGCTCGCTCTCGCTCATGGCCATCCCCTTTCGAAGCCGGCCGATTGCAGCGCCTCGCCGAGTTTCTTTCGGGCATAGAACATGCGGGTCTTCACCGTCGCCACAGGGATCGACAGCACTTCCGCGATCTCGGTGACCGATTTGGCGTGATAATAGGCAAGGTCGATGACCGAGCGCTGTTCTTCCGGCAGTGCGTTGACCATGCCGCGCAGGGCGGATGCCTTGTTGTCCTTCATGACCGCGACTTCCGGCGTATCGGCAGTGTCGGGCACGGCCGCCGCGTCGGCGTCATCGATCCAGTCTTCCTTGCGCTTGCGCAAATGCGACAGTGCCTTGAAACGGGCAATGCCCAGCAGCCAGGTCGAGACCTGCGAACGGCCCTCGAAACCGGGCGCCTGCTTCCACAGCTCCAGGAAAACCTCATTTGCGATATCGTCTGCCATCGATTCCGATCCTGTCTGACGTGCCACAAACCGGTAGACCCGGGCGTGGTGCCGCATGAACAGGAGCCGCACGGCAGCGCGATCGCCCTTTGCGACGCGACCGACCAGTTCAAGGTCGGACTGCTGGCTTGGCGCGGCGGTCATGGCTGGTGCGCGGCTCCTAAGGCTCTGTCGCCGCACGGCGCAAAAAGGTTCACCGGATATCCCTCATTCTTCTCACCTCAGGCTTACCCCAACATGACATGACGTTCCAAGTCCGCATTCCGCAGCGTCACGTTGGTCTGGAAGGGTGTCTACACGGTAGCCAGCGCCGCATCGACATCCTTGGCGTACGGGATCGCGGGTTGGGCGCCGGAAGTCACGCAGGCCAGCGAGCCGGCGGCGGCGGCGCGGCGCAATGCCTGCTCGAGCGGCAGTCCAGCGGAGAGGCCGGCTCCGAGATAGCCGCAGAACGTATCCCCCGCGCCCACCGTGTCGACTGGCTCTATCTTAAGCGCCGGGACCGTCAAATCGCCTTCAGGTGACGCGGCCAGCACACCAGCGCCGCCGAGCGTCACAATGACGATGCGGCCGGTTGCCTCAACGAAGGCGCGCATGCGCGACGCGCGATCATCGCCCGGCAGCTTCAGCGCATCGGCGTAGAGATCGAATTCCGTCTCATTGGCGACGACATAGTCGGCTTCGCTCAGCAGGTCGGCTGCGTCTGCGCGGAAGGGTGCGGTGTTGAGCATGCTGAGCGCACCGGCGCTGCGCGCGGCAGCAAGAGCTTTCTTCACGGTGGGGATCGGTATCTCGTGCTGCAGCATCACGATCTCCTCCTTGGCGAGGAACGCCTTTGCCAGATCGCCCGGCAGCACAGTGGCGTTGGCGCCAGGCACCACGGCGATGATGTTCTCGCCCTTTTCGTCCACCAGGATTAGTGCCGTTCCAGTCGATGCATGCACCTCACGCACGCCCGACAGGTCCACTCTGCCCTGCTTTAGACAGGCCAGCGCTTCGGTGGCAAAAGCATCCTTGCCGACGGCGCCGATCATCCTGACCTGTCCGCCGGCGCGCGCCGCGGCAAGTGCCTGATTGGCGCCCTTGCCGCCGGGTGCGGTCCTGAAATCCTCGCCGGGCACGGTCTCGCCAGCCTTCGGCAGTCGGGCGACACGTGCAATCAGGTCGAGATTGATGGAGCCGATGACTGTAATCAAGAACTGCCTCCGCGTGGATGAGCCGGCGATCCAGCTTACCCGCTGGACGTTAGCAACTCCCACGAATTCTTGCCAGCTTGCTCACTCGCACCGTATCAGCACCTGGGCACGGTACATGCCGGCGGTAAAGATACCACTTTGCTTGCTGGCCGTGAGGTCAACCTGCATCTGGTAGGTACCGTTTCGCACCTTGAGCGGCGTGTTGCCCGGTCTCTCCATGCCGCCATCCAGACGGAACGTCGTGGCAAAGCCGACATCGGAACCGCCGCTCCCGGGCGCGATAAGGAAGGACGCTGGGGCCGGAGAAGAGATCGAGTAGCAATCGATGAGGCCTAGTATGATGCAGACGGTCGAATTCGGTATGACCGTTGCCGTCGCTGCTACGCCGCCTGACTGCTTGGAGCCGAGCACGGTAATGGCAGGATTGCTGGCAAGAACGCCCTGGGAATTGACCATGATCGTGCACGTACCGATCACCGCCGAGTGAACCTTGTCCACTGACAGGCAAAGCGCTAGGCCGGCCGCGAGCAGAAATCGCAGGGTCACGGGTTCTTGCGGTCGACCGGCCTGGCCGGCCCGGTCGTCCATCCCTCATCGGCCCATCCGGCATCTGCGGCAGCCCCGCGAGGGGCGGCAGCGCCCAGACCCATCTTGAGAAGCTTCAGCTCCATTTCCAGCCGCGCCACCTCAAGCTCGTAGAGCCGGGAACAGTCGAGGCGCTTGGACTTGCGACCGATCGGAATGACGACGCGGCCATAGGTGGCAAGATCGCTGGCATCGATCCCACTGCCTTGGATAACGCCGACATCGAGATAGGCCCCTGACCCCCCGACCGCCGAACGACAGGACGTGCCGTCCGAGGCGCGGACTTCATCCTGGCCCTGTGGCAGCGTTACGCCGGGAAGGTTGAAACCCGTCTGGTTCTGATTGAGGTTGTAAACGTCCTCAGCCCAGGCAGGCGCGGCGAGAAGCGCCGTCAGAAGCGCTGCTGTCCAAGGAATTTTCCGCATATCTGGGCCTTTATTTGCGTTTGCTCGCCGGGAAAGGGAACGCTTTCGGTACAGATACGCACTTTACGCTGCGGCGCGCCGTCGAACGGCACGACCACGAGAACCGGGCGCGAGGCTTCGGCACTCAACATGAAATCCTGGGGCGTGATACGCGCCGCGACGGGGTTGAAGTTCTGGTCGTAGACCCGCACGGATACGTTGATGCGGTGGCCATAGGGATTGGCCGGGAAGACGCGAACCGCAAAGGTCTCTGTAAAGCTCGACACTTCGCCGCGCATCGGCGACATTGACTGACAGAAGGCCGGCGAACAAAGGGCAGCAATCGAGCCGCATAAGGTCATCGATTTCAGAAATGGGGTCATTGTCTTGCTCACGAGATGGCCTATTCGCACCGCACAATGACCGTGGCCGAATAGGCGCCGGCGGAAAAACGGTCGGAGCCACCCTTCGTCCCGACGAGGTGGACCGTTACCGTAGACAATCCCGGACCACTGATGGCGTTTGAAGTACCGCCTTCGGCAAAATTCGTCGCACCGGCCGTCAAATAGGTGGGCACCCATGTGGTGGCTGGATCACCGACAGGAACCGTGACCGTGGTAACCGGGTCAACGCTGACGGCAACGCCGCCGGTAGTGACAAGCGTCACCGAGCCCGGACTCCCGGTGCCAATCTTGGAGCTCAATGTTTGCAGGTCGGTACTGACATCCAACGTACCGTTCTGGGTCACGGTAAGCGTGCAAGCGGCAACGATCGTGCCATCGAAGAGAACGGGACCTGTAGCCGAGACGGCTGGCGATGCCGTCGAAAGAACCAGCAGGCAGGCACAACAAGCTCTGATCTTCATAAAGTCCCCGACGCGTTTAGAAACCATTTCACTCAGGAAATGAGGGTATCGGGACTTGGTTAATCGCCGTTAACCATAAGCAGCGACTTCAGGTTGTGAACAGTTGCGGGCCTGGCCGCTTCAGGAGGAGAGCTGCCCCGCCTCCCAGCCGAGAATGGCGCGCTTGCGCGTCAGACCCCAATGATAGCCGGTCAGCGCGCCAGACTTGCCGAGTGCCCGATGGCAGGGAACGACGAAGGAAAGCGGATTGGCTCCGACGGCCGCGCCCACGGCTCGGCTGGCCGACGGCGAGCCGATTTCAGCGGCGATCGACGAATAGGATCGCGCCTTGCCCATCGGAATCTTGAGCAGCGCCTGCCAGACGCGAAGCTGGAAGTCTGTTCCGATCATGACAACGCGCAAAGGTTGCTCGGCGCGCCAGCGCGACGGATCAAAGACCCGCGCGGCGTAAGGTGCGGTGGCCGACATGTCCTCGACATAGGAAGCGTTGGGCCAACGTCCCGCCATATCGGCGAATGCGGCCCGCTCTTCGCCCGGATCGTTGAAAGACAGGCCGGCTAAACCGCGTTCGGTGACCATGACCAAAGCCACGCCGAAGGGCGACAAATGATAGCCGTAGCTGATGGTAATGCCCTCGCCGCGCGTCTTGTAGTGGCCAGGCGACATCGCCTCATGGGTAACGAACAAATCGTGCAGGCGGCCCGGCCCGGACATACCAACCTCGTAGGAGGCCTCGAGCAACGGCATGCCATCATCAAGCAAGCGTCGCGCATGATCGAGCGTGACGGCTTGCAGGAAAGCCTTCGGCGACAGCCCGGCCCAACGGGTAAAGAGTTTCTGCAGTGCCGTCGGCGTATGGCCGACCTCGGCGGCAAGCGTCTCGAGTGACGGCTGGTCGCGGTAATCGAGGCTGATCTTCTCGATGACGCGGCGCACCGTCTCATAGTCGCCCCCCTGCGGCGTGATGTCGTTCTGGAGGATCGTTTCGGTTCTGAGTGGCATTTGTGCGTTCATGGCAAGAATCTCCCTTGAACGCCAATATCTTCTCAGACGGTGTGCATCTCCACCCGATTCCTGCATGTCAGATCTGGGATTTTCTCATGCTCCGCCGCGCTTGGCCCTGGCGAGCGCGCCGGAAAAAGCCGAGGCGAAGCTTTCACGGTCGGCGGGGTTGAGAAAGCCGCCGATAGCAACGCTCTCGCCGCGCGAATCGACGGCCATCCGCGTGATCCCGATCTCGTCGTGACGAGCGACCGAAAAGCGCGACCAGAACGGATTGAAATGGTGCGCCACCGCCTTGCCGGAAGGCGCGATCTTGCGGATATCGAGGCTGGTGCGTGAGACTGATACCTCCTCGCGGGCGCGGGCGGCACGGTAGTTTAGCCGAAACGCACCATAGACAAGCAGGATGTCGAGGCCGAAGAAGCCGAAGACAGGCCAGGCGCCACGGGCCAGAAAAACCGCGCCCGTCGCCAGCCAGATGGCGCTCAACGTGCCCATCAGCACCATGAAGCCAGTACGGCCGAGCGAGCGGTGCGGCGTCAGCATCGCCTGAAAGAAGGGCTCGTCGGGGACGATGTTTGTGTCGCTCATGGCGCTCGATTATAGAGGGGTCATGAAAGAACCCAACCAGAAAACGCGCGACAAAATGCGCCTGCGCGATGGCTCGAACGCGATGCCCAGGCCACGTCCCGCACGCGTTCGGTCGCGCTACACGCCAGGCGAGGTGGACGAGATCTTCCGGCGCTTCTCGGTGCAACGGCCGGAGCCGAAGGGCGAACTCGAGCACGTCAACGCCTTCACGCTGCTTGTCGCCGTGG
>JBBSOT010000277.1:0-6936 GCA_038259455.1 Hyphomicrobiales bacterium
CTGGAACTGGTTGCCGCCGACCGCCCGGATCGCTTCCACCGGCTTGGGGTCGATGTTCTCGATGGCTTCGGCGGTGATCTTGGAGATGAAACCGATCGAACGCATCGCCACGGCCAGGATGCCGGGCAGCGCGCCGAGGCCCACGGCGCCGACGAACAGCAGTGCCCAGATGATCTCGTGGATCGAGCGCGACAGCACCATCAGGAGCCGGCCGACCGGATAGAAGAAGTACTTGTTCGGGGTGACATTGGCGGCACCGAACCAGGCGACGGGCAACGACAGCACGCAGCCGAGCAGCGTGCCTAGCGTCGCCATCATCAGCGTCTCCAGCGCGGGCACGATTAGCTTCGGTGCAAGTGACCAGTCGATCCAGAAGAAGCGCTCGACGGTCCCGGCAATGCCGAGCGCGCCGCCCATGCGCTGCCAGTCGGTGTCGACCATAATGGTGTCCCAGAAACACCATGCGAGCACCGCCGCCGTTCCGGCGACGATCAGCCAGTTGTTGACGCGCCGGCTGCGCTTGTGCGCGACCCAGGCGTCGAAGCCGTGCTCGGAAACAGGCGCGGCGGCGACGCTCATCACAGCACCTCCATCGCGTAGATCTCGTCGAGATCCTGCTTGTGCATGCCCTTCGCCGGACCATCGAACTTCTTGTAGCCGTCCTGCATGCCGATGATCCGGTTGCAGGTCTCAAGCGCCAGCTGCACGTCGTGTATGTTGCAGAGCACGGGCACCTTGAATTCGTCGGCCAGCTCGCGGATCAGGCTCATCACGTCGCGCGAGATCTTCGGATCGAGCGCCGAGGTCGGCTCGTCGAGCAGAAGGATTTCCGACTTCTGCATCAGGGCGCGGGCGATGCCGACGCGCTGGCGCTGTCCGCCGGACAGGGCGTCAGCGCGCTTGTCGATATGGTCCTGCAGGCCGACCCGCTCCAGCAGGTGCAGGGCGCGCTCGATGTCGTCCTTCGGAAAAGCCTTGAAGAACGAACGGAACGCACCGGTGTAGCCGAGCCGGCCGGACAGCACGTTGTCCATCACCGACATGCGGTTCACCAGGTTGAATTCCTGGAAGATCATGCCGATGCGCCGGCGCAGCCGCCGCAGATCACCGCCGCCGAGGTGGCGCACCTTCAGGCCGAAGAGGGTAATTTCGCCGTCGGTTGGCTCTACCAGACGGTTGACACAGCGGATCAGCGTCGACTTGCCAGCGCCGCTCGGGCCGATCACGGCACAAAAATCGCCGCGGTCGACGGTGAAGTCGATCCCCTTCAGGATCTCCGGACCCGCCGACGTATAGCTGACCCGCAGCTTCTCCACCTCGAGAACCGGCATGGCGTGAGCCCCCCTGTCGGGCAGGCCGCGATCGCCGCGGCCTTCCGACATGCCACATTGGTGCCTCACTGACCCGCGGCCATCTTCTCGGCCGCGACCAGTTTGCGGATGATGTCATAGTCCGAATCCTGCATGGCGACGAACTTGGTCGACTTGATGCCGTCGAAGAACGGCTTCGCTTCCGGCTTTTCGTGCAGCGTCAGGAAGGCTGCCTTGATGGCCTCTTTGATGGGCTCGCAGAGATCGCCGCGATAGACCATCGGATCCTGCGGGATGACGCCCGACTGCCAGAGCACACGAAATTCCTCCGGCTTGGCAAGACCGCGATCGATGACGTTGTCGAGGCGGTGCGTGGCGACGAAGGCGTCGTCGACACGTCCTTCCTTGACGGCGAGCGCCGACTGATCATGGCCTCCGGTGTAGACCACCTTGGAAAAGTACTTCTCAAGTTCCGGTCCAGTACCGATCTCCTCGCCGAACACCATGCGCGGCATCAGGTTGCCTGACGTGCTGGCCGGATCGGCCAGGCCGACCACCGAGCCCTTGAGTGACTCGATGCTGTCGAACTTGGAGTCAGCGCGCGAGACCAGCACCGCGCGGTAGCCGGGACCTTCTTCCTGGAAATGGCCCTTCAGCTTAGTGTAGGTAGCGAAGACTTCCAGCGCGGGATCCTTCTCCTTGGCCAGTACGTAGGAATTCGGCCCATGCACGCCGATATGGACCCAGCCATTCACCATGCCTTCGATGACCGAGGCATAGGAGGTCGGCATGAAGAACTCGATGCTCTTGCCGGTCTTCTCTTTCAGTGCAGCTAGCAGCGGCGCGTAGATATCGAGTTCCTGCGTTGTCTCTTCGGTCGGGATGATCGAGAAGACTAGCTGCGCGGGGTCCTTGCACTCCTGTGCAAGAGCGGCCGAGGCATAGGCGGAAATGGCTCCGGCGGTTGCGAAGCTAGTCAGAATGCGTTTCAGATTGGTCATGATATGCTCCTCCCTTGAGCGGCTTGAGGCGATGGCACCGGGACGTTCCGGCGTTTTCGCATCGTCTTTTCAGTTAGGCGACAGCCCTGCGGCCTCCGCCTTCGAGACCGGCGACGGCAAGCAAGTTCTCCCTGCCGCCGATAAAGTTCTGGCCGCGCTCTCCTTCGAACGCGGTCTCGATCAGCTCGCGCCACTCGGCCTCGCCGATGCCGTAGCTGCGGAAGTCGGTCGACACGCCAAGCTTGTCGAGGGTGCTTTCTAGGCGCTCCGCCGCTCCCGCCGCGTCGGCGCCGAAAATCGAGCGCAGGCCGTCCTCGCAGATACCGCCGAGGCCCGAGACGCCGCGGATGATCATGGGCAGCGAGAACGAGCAGGCGATGCCGTGCGGCACGCCGTGGCGCAGGGTGATCGGGTAGGACAGCGAATGGGCGATGGCGGTCTTCGTATTGGAGAAGGCGAAGCCGGCAAGTGTGGCCGCCCGGGCCATCCGCTCACGAAGCTGCGGATTGCGCAGATCGCCGGCCAGCGCCGGCAGCGTGGACAGCACGCCGCGCGCGGCGGCCACCGCATGTGCGGCCGAGACCGGATTGGCGTTGCGGTTCCACAGGCTCTCCAGCGAATGCGATAGCGCGTCGAGGCCGGTCTGCACGGTCAGGTCGCGGGGCTTGCCGAGCATCAGGTCGGGATCGACCAGTGCGGCTTCCGGATAGAGGCCCGGATGGGCCAGCGAGTATTTCACGCCATTCGCGCTGTCCCATACGGTGCCCCAGGAGGTCACCTCGCTGCCGGTGCCGGCGGTCGTCGGCACCGCGATCAACGGCCAGGGCGATATCGTGTCGGCCGCGGCGCGCTTCTGCAGGTAGGCGTCCATCGCCGCGAAGTCGCCTCGCGCTGCGGCGAACACCTTCGCCGAGTCGATCACCGATCCGCCGCCGAGCGCGACGACAACGGGTGCCGCGCCGATGCCGGCGAAGCGCGAGACCTGTTGCTTGAGCAACGCGATGTCCGGGTTTGGCGCGATGTCTTCGACCACCAGCAGCGGCTTTCCCGCGCTACGTTCGAGATCGCCGGCAAGCTGGCGGAAATAATCCTCGCGATAGGTGACGAGAACATAGGGGCGACCGGCGAGCAGTCCGGCCAGACCGGAGAAGCTGCCTTGTCCGAAGCGGACGTCGACCGGGTTGCGATAGGACCACACGGCGAATTCCTGGGTTGCGAGTGCTTACCCCCAAACCGTGACCGACTTTCGGTCCATTGACTAATACAAATCTTCAGCGCTTATCATTGACTGTGGCTATAGTATTTACCCACCTTCGCTCCTTCCACGCGGTCGCCGAACACCGGGGCTTCACTGCCGCCGCCCGGGCGTTGAACATCAGCCAGCCAACCGTGACGACGCAGGTCAAGGAACTGGAGGAGCGCTACGGCGTCGAGCTCCTCGTGCGGCGCGGTCGCCGTGTCGAACTGACAGAGACCGGGGCCGCGCTCTTCGACATCAGCCGCAGGATCATGACGCTGAGCGAGGAGGCGGAGGAGCTGCTCATGAGCAGCGGCAAGCTGACGGTGGGCCACCTCAAGGTCGCGGCGGTCGGACCATTTCACGCGACCGACATGATCGCCCGCTTCCTCGCCGCCTATCCGGCGATCAAGGTCAGCATGTGGCTCGGCAACTCGGACCAGACGTTGCAGCGCATTCTGGAGATCGGGGCCGATGTCGCGATCCTGGCCCACGTCGTCGACGACCCGCGGGTCCATTCGGTCCCGTTGAGCACCCATGAGGTCGTGGTATTCGTTAACGCCGACCATCCGTGGAATGCACGCGACCATGTGTCGATCGCCGAACTCGCCGATCAGCCACTCATCCTGCGCGAAACCGGCTCGACCACGCGTCGCGCGCTTGAACTCGCAGCCGATGCCGCGGGCGTCGAGATCAGGCCATTTCTGGAGATCGGGTCGCGCGAGGGCATCTGGAAGGCCGTGGAGCGGGGCCTGGGCATCGGCGTGGTCGCCGATTTCGAGTTCGTCGCGCATCCCCGGCTGACGACCATCGCCATTTCGGACGCCGTCATCACCACCGAGTACCGGCTCGCCTGCCTTCAGGAACGCCGCCACTCCCCCAAAATCGCGGCATTCATGGATACGGTCCTGTCCGACAGGAAGATACCGGCCAAGCGGACACCAGCATAGGCTCAGCCTATCCGTTCATTGATACTATCGATTTGACCAATGTCATTCACGGCGCGACGCTTGACGGCTTCCCACTGGAGCCGCGCACGATGCATTTCTCGCTGATCCTTCTCCATCTTGCCGGCGCGACGATGCTGCTTTTGTTCGCGGTCCATCTCGTGCGCACCGGCATGGAACGCGCGCATGGTGAACCGCTGCGCCGGCTGCTTGGCCACGCCCGTCGCGGACGGCTCGCGGCGGCTGCGGGCGGCACCGCGATGGCGGTGCTGATCCAGAGCTCGACAGCCGTCGCCATTCTCGCCTGCGGCTTCGCGGTCAACGGTGCGTTGCCCGTTGCCACCGGCATCGCGCTCCTGCTTGGCGCGGATCTCGGTTCGGCGATCGTGGTGCGCGTGCTGTCGTTCGACCTCGCCTGGCTGGTCCCGGTCTGCCTTTTCGTCGGCGGCATGCTGTTTCTCAAGGTGCCCCGGCAGAAGACTCGTGAGACTGGCCGCATGATCCTCGGGATCGGCTTTGTGCTCTTGTCGCTGCAGCTGATCGGCAGCGCGACCGGCCCGCTGCGCGAGGGGACCATGCTGCCGGCGGCCGCTGCCTATCTCGCAGAGGACTATGTCACGGCGTTTCTGCTCGGCGCGGTGTTCACCTGGCTTATCCATTCCAGCGTCGCCTCAATCCTCATGCTGGCGACCTTCGCCACTCAAGGACTGATGCCGCTGGAAGCGGCCGTGCCGATGGTTCTCGGCGCCAATCTGGGCGGCGGGCTGATCGCCTGGTGGCTGTCGCGGGGCATGCCCCCCGAAGCCGCACGGCTGCCGATCGCCAATCTCGCCTTCCGGGCACTCGGCGCGACCGCGGCGATGGCGATCTTCGAAGGCACCGAGCCTCCGCTCGACATGCTCGGGACTAACGCTGGCGTGGTGCTCGTGAACCTGCATCTGGCGTTCAACGCGGCGCTCGTCGTCCTGTGCCTGCCGCTGGTGGGCGCGATGGATCAGGTGCTGGCGCATCTGTTGCCGCCGGCGCCGCCGCGCCACGCGGACGAAGACCCGCTGCGCCGCCGCGCCAGCGCGCTTGACCGCTCGGTCATCGGAAACCCGCGGCTGGCGCTGGCCAGCGCGACACGCGAACTGCTGCGCATGGGCGAACTGGTCGAGGTGATGGTCCGGCCGGTCATGGACCTACTGAACGACGGCACGGCCTCAGACATCGCCCGCGTGACGGCGATCGACGAGCACGTCAACGAGGCGCATACCGACATCAAGCTCTACCTCGCCGAGGTCAATCGCGGCGAGTTGACCGGCGAGGATGCCCGCCGCGGCATCGAACTGACCGACTTCGCCATCAATCTGGAGCATGCCGGCGACATCGTCGCCAAGAACCTGCTCGTGCTCGCCGCGGAACGCGCCGAGAAGCGCTGGCGATTTTCCGACGAGGGCTGGAACGAGCTGCGCGATCTCCATCAGCGGCTGCTGGAGAACATGCACCTGGCGCTCAACGTGCTCGTCTCACAGGAGATGCCGTCGGCGCGGCAACTCGTAGTCGAGAAGGAGAGGATGCGCGAGTTGGCACGGGCGAGCCACGACCGGCACCTGAGGCGGCTCCAATCGGGAACGCCGGAGAGTATCGAGACCAGCGGCATGCATCTGGAGATCGCCCGTGGGCTGAAAGAGATCAACTCCCTGCTCGCTACCGTCGCCTATCCGATTCTCAAGCGCAGCGGCGACCTGCTGGAAAGCCGGCTGACGCAGCCTACCGCTGCCTGATCGGGCTCGGTCGGGCAGCGCTCAGGTCGGGATGGGCGTGACTGATGCCGCGCCCCCGCATCGGCACCAGACGAAGGCTCCAAGGCTCGCCGCCTCAGACCAAATCATAGAGCAGGTCAATCGATCCAATTCAGAATTGCGATTGGGCAAATGGATTGGAATGCGCGAAACAGGTGTCGAGATACCGAAATCAAGGATCCGTCGATGAACCAGATGTCCCCCGTCACCGTCTCGTCAAACGGACGCAGCTATGCTTGGCCGCGGGTTCCGGCGATTGCCATCTGCCTGGACGGCTGCGAGCCTGCCTACCTGGACGAGGCGATTGCCGCCGGGCTGATGCCGACGCTGAAGAAGATCAAGGCCAAGGGCACCGTGCGCTTCGCCCATTCGGTGATCCCGAGCTTTACCAATCCCAACAATCTGTCGATCGCCACTGGCCGCCCGCCCGCCATGCACGGCATTTGCGGCAATTACCTATACGAGCGCGAGACCGGCAAGGAAGTGATGATGAACGACCCGCGCTTCCTGCGCGCGCCAACTGTTTTCCAAGCCTTCTACGACGCCGGCGCCAAGGTCGCGGTCGTCACCGCCAAGGACAAGCTGCGCGCCCTGCTCGGCAAGGGGCTCAAGTTCGATGACGGCCGCGCCATTTGCTTCTCGGCGGAAAAGTCAGAC
>JBBSOT010000278.1:0-6924 GCA_038259455.1 Hyphomicrobiales bacterium
ACCCTCATGATAGACCTGCAGCCGCCCGGCCGGTCTGCGCGCGGATCGACGCTGGCAAGGCGCAGCCAGGCCGAGCAGCAATTCGACAATCTGGCAACCGACACCAGTCTCGAATATGCCTCTGTCGTGGCCACCCAGGACGTCCGGTGGGGGCAGCGCAGTGGCTAACCGGTTCCGCACTGTCGAGGCCACCATCGCCGGCGAGCTTGCCAAGCCCTACGTCTATGGCGAGAGCGACTGCTTCTTTCTCGGTTGCCGCATGGCCGACGCGCTCGATCCTTCGCTCGGCCTGGTAGACCGGTACTGGCGCAGCTATTCGACGCTTTCGGGCGCGCAGCGCGCGCTTCGCCGGCGCATGTGCAAGAGCCTTGTCGAGCTGTTTGAGCGACACCTCGACCCGATTGCACCGGCGATGGCGCGCATCGGTGACATTGCCGTCCTGGATCTGGCCGGCGCCGAGCATGTGGCGATCTGCCTTGGTGCCCGGTTCATCACCAGGACGGAGCACGGCCGGTCCTTCCACGGTGTTGCGGAATGCGCTGCCGCGTTTCGGGCGGGATAGGCCCGAATGGCGATTTTCACAGCCATAGGTGTTGCGATTGCCGGCGCCCTGTTCGGCGGTTCGGTTCTTGCCGCCACGCTCATCGCAGGTGCGCTGGCGTTCGGCGTGCAACTGGCCTTCAGCTATCTCAACCGGCCGAAGGAGCGCGCCTATTCCGCCGTTCAGGGCGAGATCCAGTACGGCGCGGATGTGCCTGTCAGCGCGCTCTACGGACTGTCGGCCGTCAAGGGTCACCGGCTATATTATGCGAAATTCGGCTCGGGCGACAAACACAACGCCGACGTCTTCGTTCTGTCGAACAGCTGGTGTGACGGGCTGGAGCCGGAGATCTACTTCTACTCCAAGAAACACACGCTGGTTGCCCGCGACATCATCGGCAACGAAGTCGAACATTGGGGCATAGAGGGCTTCGGCAACCTCGTATCGATCCGCTTCTACGATGGCCGTCCCGGCCAGGGTGTCGACGAACAGCTGGTCGCCAAAACCGCCGTCCTCGGACGTGAGTGGAAAGAAACCAGCGTTTGTGCCGGCATGACCTATGTCGTGGTGGAGCGGACCTGGAACGAGGACAAGTTCGAGAAGGGTACACCCGAATTCCAGTTCATCCTGCGCGGCCTTCGCCAATATGACCCGCGCAAGGACACGACGGTTTCCGGCGGCTCTGGCGACCACCGGGTCAATGATCCGGCGACATGGGAGTTCACCAGGAACACCGCGCTGCACCGTTTCAACTATCAGCTCGGGCTGAAGGGCATGCTCTCGGGCCGCACTCTCATCGGCGAAGGCAAGTCGATGGGGCAGATCGACCTGTCATCCTATATCGCGGCGATGAATGTCTGCGACACCGTGCGCGCCGGCAAGCCGACCTATGAAAGCGCGCTGTTCGTCCTGGCCGATGACGATCACACCAAGATCTTGAAAGAATTCGACGACGCCATGGCCGGCTACGGCATGAACAGGCGCGGACTGTCCGGTGTCGTCGTCGGCGCGCCGCAGATACCCGTGCTGGAGATCACAGCCGACGACATTCCGATCGAGCGCGCCCAGGAGATTTCGAAGCGCAAGTCGGCCTTCGAGCGCTACAACACGATGTCGGGCCAGTTCATCTCGCCCGAGAGCCAGTGGAAAGCTGAAAGCCTGACACCGGTGAAGGTCAACGCCGACATCACGGCCGATGGCCGGCCGCGCGCCACCGCCAATGATTTCCTGCAGGTCACCGATCCCGACATTGGCCAGTATCTGCTCAACATCCGTTACCGGCAGAACCGCCTGGGCGGTGCAATAACCCTGCCGGTGTCATGGCGCGTCGGGCTGGCTGTCCAGGAAGGCGAGTGGGTCGAGCATGGCGGGCTGACCTGGCTGATCAGCGACTGGCGCTGCGACGAGAGCTTCCGCTTCACCCTGCAGCTTTCGCAGACATCCTCAGCGATCTATGACGACGAGGACATCGAGGCCGGCCCGATCGTCATTCCGGCCGCCACGCCGGTCAATCCCTCGCTGCTGACCACTGTTCAGGACTTCGCCGTCGAAGTCGGCATGGTGCAGGGCGAGGCAGGCTACGAAGTGCCGGTGCTGCGCTTCACCTGGACACCGCCCGAGGATCCGTCGATCACCGCCGTGCGCATCTTCTACGGGGTCGAGGGCGGCACGCAGATCTTCGAGGCGCAGTCGACCGATCCGGAGAGCGGCGAACTGATCACCGGCAAGGATGTGGTCTCCGGAAAGGTCTATGTGGCGCGGGCGACGATCACCACGGTGCCCGATCGGTTCAAGACCTATACTGTCTGGGCATCGACAGTGGTGGCCACCGGGCGTGTAAGTGTCATCACACGCCTGGAGAACCTCGATCCCGGCGTGAAAGCGCAGATCGTCGCTGCCAACCAAACTATAGCCTATATTCGGGCGCGGCTGGAGCAGCTGGCAGCTGCTGCAGCTGACGTAGCCGGCGAGGCATCAACCAGCCAGTCGGTTGCGGTCCGCTTCCGCGATGCCACGGCAGCGGCCATGACCGCGCTGTCTGCCGAGATAGTCGATCTCGACGGGCTGTTGACAGCCACTGCCGAGGCGACAACGGCGATCCTTGCCGCAGTTGGCGAGGATAGCGCCGAAATCCTGTGGCGGCTGAAATCGATCGCCGGGGCGACGGGCGACATCGTCAGCCGCGTCGACCTGCAGGTGCGGGCCACTACCGGCGATGATTATGTATCGTCGGGACTGGTGATCGAGGCCGGCTATACGGGTGGCAATCCGGCGATGCCGTTCAGCAGGGTGCTGCTCTATGGCAGCGAGGTGGTGATTGCCAACGCTGCCGGTGTCGCTTCGGCGCTGTTCGAGAATGACAGCGGCGACGTGTTTATGCGCAACGTCTTCATTCGCAATCTCGACGCGACCAACATCACGGCCGACAAGCTCGATGCAGTGGAAATCCTGCAGGACGGGACGCTGATCACCGAGCTGATGGCGTTCGAAGCGGTCACGGAATTCACGTCTGCAGCGTATGAAGATATTCGGAGTTTTGGTGGGGGCGCATCGTACAACGAGGGCGCATGGACGCATCATGTCACAGCAGTGCTCTCCAATCCTGCGGCAACACCAATCATCGAGTTCATAAATCTAGAGGCTTACGCGACCAAGAGTGGAACGGGCGGTGTGGATGCATACATCGTCGCTCGGCGAAACGGGGACGCAACGAGCGTCGCGTCAGGCGAGGCAGCAGGAAGCGCACGACGTCAAACGGGCAGCGACGGCAATGGCACAACGGTATTTTCTGCAACCAGCTTTAGAAATTTTGAAGAGACGGATTTCCGCATCGATATCTGGACGTGGAACTCGGCCACGATAGCAGGCTCATCGAGCGGGGCGCTGCGGGTGAAGTCGACTTGCGGCGCGTTGTTCTGGAAGCGATGATCACAATGGCGCGCAATGTTTGCTATGTCGAAATCGACAACGCAACCGGGTTTGTCACGGGACGTTTTTCGGTGCCGGCCGGCATGGTGCCGGAGGCGCCGGCGGATGGGCGGACGGTTGTTATACCGGCTGATCGCAAGATACCTGCGGGGCCTGCCAAACTTGATCGGCGCAAGCTGAGGCAGCCCGTCAACCGGGTCGCCTCGATCAGCTCGGTGGAGACGTCATGGCGAACGGCCGAGCTGACAGCATCGCAGCTGTTGGAGGGGCAGCGTGCCGCTGTGATCGAGAAACTGGACCGCGACTTCGCGCAGCGGGCCTCATCCAACACCGGGCCACTTGCCGGCATCCACGCTGAAAAGCGCAGGCAGGCCGAAGCCGGTGGCGGGCCGCTTGTCGATGGCGAGGTCGATCGCCAGGCCATCCTTGAAAAGGCGGCGCGCCAGGACGAAGCGCTGGCCACCATTGAGCGCGAGCGCCGGGCAATCAAGGCTGCAATTCGCGCCGCCACCACCAAGGAAGAAATCGACAGGGCACGCTCGCGCCTTTCCGGCGACCACAAGGACTCATTCCTATGACAGACCAGATATGGGCGGTCGGCACCGTCACGCTGACGACTGGCTCGACCGCAGTCACCGGCGACGGAACCGGCTGGCAGACGGCCCTGGTGACGGGCGGTACGTTGTGCCCTGAAGCGGCCGGCAACACGCTGCCGATCGCCAGTGTCGAGGGCGAGGAAGCGTTGACGGCCGCTGTCAAATGGCAGGGCGCCAGCGGCACCTATGCCTATGCCATCGTGCGCGAGACGGCCGAGGCGGTGCGCGCCGCATGGACGAATGACCGGCTGGCGCAGATCATTCAGCGGCTGTCGCTTGTCGGAATCCATCCTGACGGCTCCGGCACTTTGACGGAACGCGATGCGCTCGATCCCGTGCCGGACGATGGCTATCTCTGGCTGTATGCCGAGCCCAGCAATGATCTCGGCTTCTACCGCAAGACGGCAAGCGGATGGGATGGGCCGTTTCCGGTGCAAGGTGAGGCCGGGGCGGCATCGACAGTTCCCGGCCCGGCAGGCGACGGGTTTAATCCACTTGGAGCCTATGACAGCGGCACGACCTATGCCGCGAATGATTTTGTGACGTTCGGCGGGCGCAATTTCGTCAGCCTGGTCGACAGCAATACCGGCAATGAACCGCCCTCCACCGACGCCGACGATGCCTACTGGATGTTCATTCCGGTGGCCAATGGCACGGACGGCAAGACTATTCTGTCAGGGACATCCGACCCGACGACAGAAGGCGTCGATGGCGATTTCTATATTCGCACCGATACGCAGTACCTGTTCGGACCGAAGGCGGCTGGCACATGGCCGGCCGGCGTCAATCTCAACGGCACCAATGGCACGGATGGCCGCACGATCCTTTCGGGTGCCGTCGATCCGACCACCGAAGGCGCGGATGGCGATTTCTACATCAACACGTCCAGCACGACGCTGTTCGGGCCGAAGGCGTCGGGCACGTGGCCGGCTGGCGTCTATATCGGACCCGGCTCGGACGGCAGCGACGGCGCGGTCTGGGACACCGGCGCGACCGATCCCGACAATGGCAGCGGCGCGAACGGCGATTTCTATCTCCAGAACGGCACAGGCTCCACCGGCGTCCTGGGCGACATCTGGACGAAGGCCGCCGGCACATGGAGCATCACATCGAACATTCGCGGCGCTTCAGGTGCGGGAACCGGCGATGTCGTCGGGCCGGCCGGCGCTACCGCCAACGGCTTTGTCAAATGGGACGGCACGACCGGCAAGCTGGTCAAGGACAGCGCGGCGACGATCACGGCTGCGGAAGTGTCGGACTTCTCGACGGCTGCGGATGCGAGGGTGTCGGCTGCTATCGGGTCAACGGTGCAAGCCTATGCCGCCAATTTGACGGCGTGGGCTGCTGTCACGCCGTCAAGCTACCTGACGACTTCGGCAGCCGCGTCAGCCTATCAGCCGCTCGATAGTGATTTGACGTCATGGGCGGGCGTTACCCGTGCGGCTGGCTTCGACACGTTCGCATCAACGCCTTCAAGTGCCAATCTCCGCGCATTGCTGTCCGATGAGGTGGGCACTGGAGCCGCTTATTTCGTCGGCGGTGCGCTTGGAACGCCCGCCTCGGCAACGCTAACCAATGCGACGGGCTTGCCCGCTGCTGGCCTTGTAGCATCGACATCGCAGGCAGTGGGTTTCGGCTCGATTGAACTCGGCCATGCCACAGACACGACGCTTTCACGGGGCGCGGCGGGTTTCATCGCCGTTGAAGGCAACCGCGTTCCTTCCCCGGCATCGCAGGCATCTGGCGACGTTCTATACCGTGGGTCTACGGAGTGGGAACGGCTCGCCAAAGGAACGGCCAATCAAGTTCTGGCGATGAACGCAGCAGCAACAGCCCCAGAATGGAAAACGTCTAGCGGCGGCTCGCCAGATTATGGCGCGGGCAATGCAGCACTGTCTTATGGTGGTATCGGAACTTACGTGTTCGGACTCTTTTTAGCCGGTTCAGGCATTGCAGCAGGTGCTACAATTGCGGGTTCTTCATTGGAACCAGCCGGATTGTTTTCGGGGAGTGGATCATTAGATGACGATGTGTCAACGGCTGGCGACATCACAAAGGGGGGGAGTGCATTGTCAGGCACATGGCGAGCCATGGGACAAAGCAACTCCACAGGTGCCGGGAATAATTCGTATGTAACGCTCTTTCTGAGGATTTCGTGATGGAATATCGCAACGCAACATACAACCGGCACGGCACCATCGATTGCGAAATCAACCATGAGAAATTCGGATGGATACCGTTCACGGCATCTCCCGATGATGTCGAGGAACTAGGCAAGGAAGTCTATGCCACGGCGCTCAAGGGCAATGTCGCGCCCTATGTCGAGCCGGAAAAGGTTATCGTTATTCCCGACCGCGTGACGGCTCGCCAGTTCAAGATGCAGCTCGAAAAAGAGGGGCTTCTCGATGCCGTCGAGGGATGGGTCAGCCAGCAGGAAAAGCTGGTGCAGATCGCCTACAATAACAGTGGCACATTCGTTCGCACGGAGCCGATGATGCAGGCGGGCTTTGCGGCGCTGAAATTCACCAGCAAGCGGGCGGATGCGTTCTTCACGGCTGCTGCTGCGCTTTAGTGGTCATAGCCAATAGCGCCTCTCCCGCGCACTGACCACCCATCAACTCAAGAGGAATCGCCATGACACTGATCGCCAACTGGCGTCGGGTGCTGGCGCGCGCGACAGGCCTTCACATCAGACCTCGAACATGAGATTCTTGGCGATCGCGTGACGAGTGCTCGGGTCACTTCCCGAGAGGCGGGTCCGTCTGGACAACTAACCCGCCCGGCAGCCAGATGATTTAACCGCCACACCCGGCCCTTTCGGGCTCCGGGAAGGTGACTGATTCTGCGCAGGCATTACAT
>JBBSOT010000279.1:0-6908 GCA_038259455.1 Hyphomicrobiales bacterium
GACAGGTTCGTACGA
Source organism: Hyphomicrobiales bacterium (assembly GCA_038259455.1). Taxonomy (GTDB): domain Bacteria; phylum Pseudomonadota; class Alphaproteobacteria; order Rhizobiales; family Rhizobiaceae; genus CAMYMG01. The sequence continues at coordinate 16 of JBBSOT010000279.1, forward strand.
CCGTACTGCCGCTCTCTGGGACGTGGCAACTGGGAAAAAAATTCGACTATTCAAGGGTCATACGGACAAGGTGACTAGCGTTGCATTTTCGCCGGATGGAGTCTTTGTTCTCACAGGCTCGTATGACGGAACCGTAAGGTTGTGGAACGCGGCGACAGGAGAGCAATTGCAACGCTTCGAAGATCCTGGCCCCGAGCACAGAGTGATCAGCGTCGCATTTTCGCAAGACCCGGCTTTCGTTCTCAGCGGCTCGCGCGAAGGCACTGCGTATTTGTGGAACGTCGCGACAGGGGCGAAAGTGCGGCAATTTGGGGATAATCGGCTTTCGCTAAGTAGCGCCGCATTTTCGCCGGACGGGGCGTTCGTCTTCATCAGCTCAGACGACGGTATTGTGCGTGTTTGGGATGTGGAAACGGGTGCTGAGGAGCGGCCTTTCTATGGAGGTAGCGAAATTGTGAACACCGTTGCCATTTCGCCGAACGGGACCTTCATGCTCACCGGCTCCGATGATCGCGCCGCGCGGCTGTGGAACGTGGCTATTAGGGCCGTGGTGCAGCGGTTCACCGTGCATACGGAAGCGGTTATAAGTGTCGCATTCTCGCCAGACGAGGCTTTCGTCCTCATCGGCTCGACTGACCTAACGGCGCTGCTATTGAAACGCAAATTCGTTGGTCCCGATCGCATCGCCCTGCTCTGCGATCACCTTGATCCTATCCTGCCCGCCGAGATAAGGGCCATTGAGGCTGAGTACGACCTGATCCTCCCGCCCGTCTGCACCCCCGAACAACGCGCCAACCAACTGCCACCACTCTACACACGCCTACCTTGGCAGGAGATCACGGAATGACCACCATTCCCGACGAGTGGATGCCCGAAGTCCTGATGGAACGGATCCATTTGCACTGGACTGCGGGCCACCATTCCGCGAGCGACTATGAGCGCACCCGATACCATATTCTAGTCGAAGGCGACGGGAGACTGGTGCGCGGCAAGAATTCCATCGCCGGAAACGCCCGTGGCTCAACGTCGCCAATAACCTCGCATACGCTGAACGCGAATACCGGTGCGATCGGCGTTTCGTTGTGCTGCATGGCGCTGGCAAAGGAGGTGCCCTACACACCCGGTCCCGCGGCCATGACGCGGGCGCAGTGGGTTGCGTCGATCGCCGTCGTCGCGCAACTCGCCAGTCGGTACCGTATCCTTGTCACGCCTCAGACTATTTTGACTCACGCCGAAGTCGAAACGAACCTGCGCATCACTCAGGAAAACAAGTGGGACATCACCCGCCTTGCCTTCGACGACTCCATTCGAGGATTCGGCCCCATTGGCGACAGGATGCGACGAGAAGTGGCAGCGGCGCTCGATATCCAGTCGGGGGTGGCGAGCACCCCGCCCCAACACCCCGCCTTGCGCCTTCCGCGTTACAAGGTGAGGGGCGTGGCCCCGTCGACATTAAACTTCCGCAGCGCGCCAGGCGGCGAGAAAGTCGGCGCCCTTGCAGAGGGAACCCGGGTAGAGCGACTAAGCATCTCAGATGGCTGGTGGCAGGTCCGCATTGCTCCAGGCTTCGTGGGTTGGGTCTGGTCCTCCTTTCTCGTTTCGGCCTGATCACCCCATCGCATACGACTTCACGCCCTTTCGGTCTGCTTGTCTTGTTGATTTTCGTGTCGGATTGACCCAATTTTCCATTTGGCGCTGATCCCACTGAAGCATGATAATCTTATAAAAAGTCAGTGAAATTCTTGCTTCCATTGGGTCACGGCGTTTTGGAAAAGTGGGTCAATTCCTCTTGGAATTTAACAGGCACCGTTCACCAACCAATGCCGACAAAGTCCTGTCCATCACCGTCCAGCGCATCCGCTTGGCCGCGGGTATCAAGGTTGCAGTCCAGCGCAACAGATGGCAGCACGAACCCAGCCTCCTCAGCGCAAACGACTTCGCCGCCAAGCTCGGCATCCCTGTCAACTGGCTCTATGTGCAGATCAGGAAAAAGCGATTGCTAATCGTTCCTCAGCCAAGCGGGGCCTACCTGTTTCCCGACGCGTCATCTGTTCTGGACGCGGTCCGCAGCCTTCGTAATCACACCATTTCCAGCCTGGATCTGAGAATCTGTCAGCCTGACAAGGAGGGGCATCAACATGAGTAATCGAAGAGCATCGCCAGCTGGGCCGGCGTCAGGGATATCTTTCCCTCCTTCGCCGAGGGCCAGACGAACCGGCCCTTCTCAAGCCGCTTCGAGAACAGGCAGGCTCCCTGGCCATCCCACCAGATGATCTTGATCAGATCGCCCCGACGACCACGAAAGACAAACATGTGGCCCACGAATGGGTCCTGCTTCAGTGTCGCCTCAGCCTGGGCTGCCAAGGTCGTGAAGCCGCGGCGCATATCGGTCACGCCTGCTGCCAGCCACACGCGCGTATTTACCGGCACCGGGATCATGCTGACAAACCGCGGATCAGTCGCGCCAGTGCTTCAGGATCGTAACTACCGCTGATCCGCAGCCGGTGGCCACCCGCGATGTCGATCTCGATAATGCCGACGGCAGGCACAGGATCTATGGCCACACCGGCATCATCGTCGCGGGTGCGATCGACAATCTCTACCGGCAGGAAAAAAGCATCCTCTGCCGCGCTACCATCCAAAGCTGACGTAGTCTGCGGTGCAAAACGGGGATCACGCAGCCATTTGAAGACGACGTTCGCATTCAGAGCGTAACGCCGTGCGACCTGTGCGACCGAAACGCCGGCAGCCGTTGTCTGCAAGCAGATCGACCGCTTCTCTTCGTCCGTCCAAAGTCGCTTGGTCCGCCGTGCCATCAATCGCCCCAGAGTGTCCGCTATCCATAGCGGACACTATCGAACACTCTCTACGCGCGGCAGAGCAGCGACGCCGGACGCTTACGCTTTTTACTGTTAAAGGTGGCTTTGTTGATGCAGCCGGGGGGAGATCCACGCCATCGACATAGCCATACTCCAGAGATCTGACCCGCGACAATGCCCCGCGCTTCGGTGCGGGGCAATCACTCGGCGGCGATGGACTCTGAAGTTCCGTCTACATCTTGAGCCTCCATGACCGACATCAGCCGATGACCGACCCATTCAGCAACAGGTGGCGTCACCGAGTTTCCAACAGCATGATACCGCAGACTATCGATCCGGTCGGCTTTACTCTCATCGAAATGGATTGGTCGCGTCCAGTTAAGGGGAAAGCCCTGCGCCAACTCGGTCTCATTTGGTGTGAACCGACGGACACGACCGTCAGGATACCAAACATAATTGCGCGACCAGTCCGTTCCGGTGTGGCGGGCCGACTCTGCGTAGATGCAATGCGCGATCGACTTTACGAGGGGTCCTTTGACAGGATCTCCAATGATTGTCTGAAAGAGGCTGGGAGGTTTCTTCCCATCCGGTCCACTCGGCGCAGGATCCCCACGGCCGCATTCTGGCTCAAGAAGTATTTCTGCGAAACCTCGCCTGTCTCGATGCATGGCAACAACGTAGACCCTGCGACGCTGTTGTGGGACTCCGTGATCTTTGCTGTTAAGCACACGCCACGTGACATCATACCCGCATTCGTCCAGCGCTGCGAGAACGACTCCAAAGTCCCTTCCTCCGTGCGAAGACAGAAGCCCGTGGACGTTTTCGAGGATAATGGTTCTTGGGTTTCGTTCTCGAACGAGGCGCATAAAGTCGTGAAAGAGTCCGCTTTGCGCCCCTCGAAGCCCAGATCTCGGGCCCATTCTTGCAAGGCTAAGGTCTTGGCATGGGAATCCTGCGGCCCAGACGTCGGCTTCGGGGATTTCTGTGTCATCTACGATCCTAATGTCTTTGTCGAGGGGGAGGCCGGGCCAATGCTGCGCAAGGATTTCACGGCAGAACTCCTTGACTTCACATTGGTAAACTACCTCAAATCCAGCGCGCTCAAGGCCCAGATCAAGCCCCCCGATGCCTGAGAAGAAGGATGCAACTTTATAACTCATAGCGTCCATCTGTATTGAGAACAATACGGGAACAATACAGTTAATGCAGGTTTCCGTCAAGAAGTGAAGAATACATGTAAATATGCCAGTGTCTACAACATGTAGGTGATTCTATTCGATGAGGAAGTATCAGTGGCAACATGCTCGGTCAGGTGGCGCAGCTCCGGCGGGCGCGGTGAATTTGAGTTCGTGCCGTCTGGTGCGCTTGAGGACAAACAGATTGAATTGTTCCTGGAGTATCTCAACCTAGCGATTCCGTCGGAGGTCTATGGCATCAAAGCACAGGGCAAGCCGCGCTTGCGGAAGATTGAGAGCAACAACCGCAAGAAGCTGCACCTGCCGCAACTCGTGATGTCGATCGCACGGCTGCCGACTCCTGCGCGTGAAGACCTGACGCACACGGTCGCGTTCCCGCTCCGCACCGGGTCATATGTTATGGACGAGATGCACTTCGACATCATCGAAGATGATGATAGAGCGATACAGTTGGCGCCACTCTGGATATCAATTCGAAACTCCAACTACCGGATTGATCTTCAGGACCGTTTTGCGGCCATCGCGGCCGATCTCGCCAATTTGGATGATATCAGAGCCAAGCATCCGGAACTGGCTGACGCTATCGAAAGGCACGGTGACGCAATCTATGCGGCAGAGAATTCGATCGCTATCCAGATCGCATCCACGCGCGTCAACGAACTCCAGGAAGGCATCTTCGGACTTTCCAACGCCGCATCCGCCACAAAGTTGGAAGAGGCATTCGCCAAGCCACCCGTGGACGAGGAGGAGATCTATGGTGTCGAGGGCCGCATTCTGACCCGGATCCACGTCTATAAGGAGAGGGATCGGGGCTTTGCCGCTCGTGCCAAAAGGTTCTACAAGGCCCAGAACGGGGGGACCCTCACGTGTGAATGTTGCGGAATGGACCCAATTGCACTGTATGGCGCGGCTGGGGAGCGCTGCCTTGAAGCCCATCACCGGATACCAATCGAAGAGCTTCAACCCGACAGCATCACTAGGGTGGACGAGATGGCCATCATCTGTGCGAGCTGCCATCGGATCATTCACTCCGAAAAGCCGTGTTTAGTTGTCGAGGATCTCGCGGCACGATTAAGGGAATAAAATATATCCATTCATTGTTTGCCGGGCGAAGTTCAGATTAGAATATGTTCCCCAATCCTTCGGATTTATATCCTTTTTCTGTTTGGACCATCCAAGTAAAGCAGCACAACGACGATGGAGATTACTACTTTTTCTATTTGAGATTTGCATAAGCATCCCGTTTTCTTGCATTTTTAAGTCTGCATTTTTTGCAATCTACGAATTTTATGATCAGCCGCTTTGAGGACGCTGTCCTGCAGCGTCGAGCAAAACCGTCAAGGTCTGGATTGTGTCGAAAGTATCCTTCTTGGTGAAGATCGAGTCTAGGTCTTCGCTCGTCTTCTCGACCACCCGTTTCTGCCCAGCCGACGATGAACCGATCTCCCGACCTCCAGAGACGGAGGCTTGGAAATGTCGGAGATCGGGCAAGAGTATCCTGTGGTCATGCGGATGGCTGGGATATGCCCGGAGAACATTGGGGGTTATGAGAAGCATCGCACGCGCGAGTGCGGCGATGTCGGACATGTCGATCAAACGCGGTCAAATCTGAACCAGCGGCTGCTTGGCGAGGCAACCTGGGCGCAGGACATTCACAATGAAATCTCTGAAATGCGGATGGAGAACTTTGCCGACGAACTCGAAAAGCTCGAGAAGCGTCGGCGGCCCGGCGAGGCCGCACGACGTCTTGCCGAGGGCCCCCGTGATCCATGGCGTGCCACGCTTCATGGTCCGCTTCGGGAGGTCATCCTGACAGCGAACCGAAACTGGTTCGAGGACGACCTCACTGAGTTTCTGGGTGAGGGCGGTCCGACCCGCGAAGATCAGTTCCATGCCCTGGCGGTAGAATGGCTTGTCAAAGAGTTTGGCGATGATTGCGTTCATGCACGAGCTGACCGCGACGAAGATGCATACCACATCCATGCCGTGATCGTTCCACGCACCCGTTTGAAGGACGGTCGTCGAATTCTGCAACCCTCGAAGCATCCGGCGATCAGGCAATACGAGGATGGGCAGGACAGCGTCGGGGCGTGGTTTGCGGCAGCACAGATCGGGCTGACGCGGGGTGAGCGGCGCAAGCAGAAAATTCGTGATGCACTGGATCACAACGCAACAGTGCGTGAAACTCAGAGGGCGTCTGGCGATGACTCGACGGAGGATTTGGTATCCGTGCCCGAACATCGCCGCCATGTCAGCCCGCGGAATTGGCGGATGACACAGGAGCAGCGGCTGGCAGATCACGATATCGCGGCCACAGCGCGCGAAACAACGCTGGCGGAAGGCGAAGCCGGGCTCATCAATCGCACGAAGGTTGTCGACGAGAAGGAGGCGGAGGCGGACGCTGTCCTCGAAGTGGCGCGCGACGTAGCAGAGGGGCGGTTCGACGTTCCGGTGGAGGATGAGGACGGTTTAGATGAAGCGCCCAGCACTGAGCCCAGTTCACCCGAGCGACCTCATCTCGCCCGCCGCCTCTTCGGTCGCGCCCTGCAAGCCTTGAGGAAGCGGGCCAAGGACGAGGCAAAATCTGAATTCTCGGAAGCATTCGATCAGATCCGCGCCGCCGATGAAGCGATCGTCACCGACGGCATCATTTCGACCGAAATTCCAGTCAATGGTCAAAAACTCTGACGCAAAAGGACATAAACGTTACGCCAGAGTCCAAAAGCGGTGACACATCACACGTTCAATCGATAAAATGGTGAGCCCGTCGGGGTTCGAACCCGAGACCTACTGATTAAAAGTCAGTTGCTCTACCAACTGAGCTACAGGCCCACTAGGCGGCTATCTAGAAAGACGCCTCCGGGGGGTCAACCCCAAA
>JBBSOT010000280.1:0-6905 GCA_038259455.1 Hyphomicrobiales bacterium
CCATCGCCGCCACCTATGCCAGCGCCGGCAAGGCGGTGCTGTTCGTCGCGACAGCGGTTGCCGGTGGCTATGCGGTGCTGATGCTGTCGCTGGGCTTCAACGTCCACCTCTGGCTCGGCCTGTTGACCAGCGTCTCCATGCTGGCGGCGGCGGTCTCGGCCCTGACGCTTTATGCGGCGTTGTTGCTGACGGTGCGGCCGCGGGTGATCTTCGCCGCGCACCGCCAGGAACAGGCCGAACGTGCCGGCCTCGTCAGCCGCCCCGCCGCCATCGCCCTCGCCCTCATGCTGACAGGAGCTGCTCTCATGTATGCCGAGCCTGGCCAGGCCCAGATCTCGACCACCTCAGCGAACAATGTCGATGCCGCCACGCTGATGGCCGATAGCCTGAAGGCCGGCAAGCCGCAGCGCTCGCTGGCCGTGGGACGCTTCGTCCTCATCAACCCCGCCGGCCAGCAGCGGGTGCGGCAGACGACGAGCACCACCGAAGTGAAAAGCGATGGCGCCTACAATCGCCGCGTCACTCGCTTCAATTCGCCCGCCGACATCGCCGGCACCGCGGTGCTGACGGTCGAAAATGCGGGCGATGACGACATCTGGGTCTATCTGCCGGCGTTGAAGAAGGTTCGGCGGCTGGCCGCCTCCAATCGCCGCGACGCCTTTGTCGGCACCGATTTCTCCTATGGCGATGTGCTCGGCCACCCGGTCGAGGAGTGGACGCACCGGCTGCTGCGCACCGAAACCATCGACGGCGCCGCCACCTTCGTCGTCGAATCGCTGCCGCGCGATGCCACGGTCGCGGCGGCGACCGGCTACAGCCGCCGGGTCAGCTGGCTGCGCACCGCTGACCGGGTGCCGGTGAAGGCCGAATATTATGGCCCCCAGGCGACGCTGATTAAGGTCTATATGGCCAGCGACATCCGCCTCGTCGACCCGACGCGCCGGTGTTTCCAGCCGATGCGCCAGGTGATGCGCAACGTCGCCACCGGCCACATGACGGTGATCGAATATACCAGCTTCAAGACCGACGTCCCCGTCGCCGCCGAACAGTTCCAGCCGCGTTCGCTCGAGCGGGGTCTCTGATCGTCATGCGTGCAATCGGCTTCCTGGCGGCGCTGGTGGCGACCACGGCGGGCGCGCAGGAGGCGCCCGGCGAGCGGCCGGGCCTTGCCGAGCGGGTGGGGCTGGCAACCTCCTTGCGCGCCGGCGCCTGGACCCATGACCGCGACCTCAACGACGAAACGCTGACCGCCGTCGGCGGGTTGCGGGCAAGGCTGGCGCCCCGAGCCGGCGCGCTCGACGCCTTCGCCGAAGGCTATGTCCAGGCCGACAGCGTCGACGCGGCCGAGGCCGACCTCGTCGAAGGCTGGCTGCGCTGGACGCAGGGCCCCCTTTCGATCAAGGCCGGCCGGCAGATTGTCGTCTGGGGTCGTGCCGACCGCCTCAACCCGTCCGACGTCCTCAGTTCGCGCGATTATACGCTCCTCGTCGCCAGCGACGATGAACAGCGGCGCGGCAGCCTGATGGTCCAGGGCCGTCTCGGGCTCGGCGAGTACACCCTCGACGGCTATTGGCTGCCGGAATTTCGTGACAACCGCTTCCCGCTCGACCGCAACCCCGCCGGCGCCATTGTCGTCGCCGACCAGCGCGTCGCGGATCGCAGCCAGTTCGCCCTGAAGCTCGATCGCAGCGGGGGCAGCATCGACTGGTCGCTGGGCTGGTTTCACGGGACCGACCGCACCCGCGATTTCGTGCGCGTGGCAGTGCCCGCCGGCAGCCCGGCCGGCGTCTTCACCGGCGTGCAGCAGCAATTTCCCGGGGTCGATGTGCTCGCCGCCGATGTGGCCGGCACCTGGGGGCGGATCGGCTGGCGCGCCGAAGCGGCCTGGAGCCGCTATCGCGGTGCCGACACCATCTTCAGGAAGAACGACAATCTCTGGCTGGTCGCCGGCTTCGACACCGATGTCGCCGGCTGGAACCTCAACCTCCAGTACAGTGTCCGCCGAATCTTCGACCATTCCGACCCGCGCGACCTCGCCGACCCCATCGATCGCGCCGTCGCCAGCCAGTCGGCGGCGGTCAACAACCAGCTCGACCGCACGCAGCACGGCGTGACGGCGCGCGTGGCGCGCAAATGGCTGCAGGACACGCTCGACGTCGAACTCGCTTCGATCGTCTACCTCAACACCGGCGACGCCGCGATCCGGCCCAAAATGACCTACGCCATCAACGATCGCCTCCGCCTCACCGTCGCGGCCGATATCTTCGTCGGCCCCCACCTCAGCTATTTCGGCCGCGTGCGCGAACTGTCGGCCGGCTTTCTGCAGCTCACCTGCGGCTTTTGAGGATGACCCGATGATCAAGTTGTTTGGACGCATGATCCCCGCTGCCGCGCGTGGGCTGTCGGGCCCGAGGCTGCACCCGACCGAAGTGGTGACAAGCCGTTTCCGCGTGCTGCCGCACGACATCGACATGAACCGGCACCTCAACAACGGCCGCTATCTGCAGGTCATCGATTTCAACCGCATGGAGTATCTGCTGCGCACCGGCGTCGCCCAGATCATCCTGCGGGAACGCTGGAAACCGATCCTTGGGAGCACGACGATCCAGTTCCGCCGCGAGCTTCGCTTGTGGGAACGCGCTGTCGCCGCGACCGAACTGCTCGGCTGGGACGATCGCTGGGTCTATCTCGAACATCGCATCACGACCCTGGAGGGCCGGCTAGTCGCCGTCGCCATGGCAAGGGCAGGCTTCCGCAGCCGGGGTAGCTGGGTGCCAACCGGGCAACTGCTGGCTGCGTTGCCGCACCAGATGTCGCCGATGGCGCTGCCGGCCCGCGTCGAGACCTGGCGCCGCCTTGACGACTGTCTTGCCGAAGTTGGAATGCCGAGGCGGCTGTCGGCAATGACAAGCGCGACACCTTCAAAACAAATCAGGCCGGTGCGACCCGTTCCCAATGCTGCTTAGACATCCCGGGATTCTCCACCTGCGTCTCCAGAGCTGGTCCGACGCCATCGACCTTGTCACGTTAGCCATCGGCTTGCGTTCGCTCGGGGAAGCACTTTTAAGCGCTGGCGGTGGAACCGCAGGTCCTGTGGCTAGGCCGAACGTTGGAGGGACATGCGGCGGCGTCGGATGATCAAGCCGGTGAGACCGAAGCCAGCGATAAGTTGCAGCCAGACGGCAGGCTCGGGGATGACGGCTGAGGGCATGAAATCGATGGTGGCTCGCGACTGTGCGAAGATGACGTCGCCGGTGACGGCGCGGTCCCCGAGTATAAAGTCGGAAAACACTATGCGGAGGGCGTTGATGACCAGCGACTGGCTGGTGGTGCCGTTGCCGGTGAGGGTTTGCTCGTTGAGGATGATGCGCAGGCCGTCGGCATCGTACACGACGAAATTGGGATCGACCTGTGCATTGGCGCCGAGGTTCAGTGTGAAAGGGCTCGGATAGGCAAGTGCGAGATCGGAGAATGTCGAGGTGCCGGTGAGGGTGGCGACATCGCCGATGCGGGTGACGCTGGTTTGGGAAGCAATGCTGTCGGCGCGGAGGCCGATTGTAAAGATAGCCTGCATGCCGGCCGCGGCGCTCAAGACGTCGAATGTGACATTACTGGCAATGGCGTTGCCACTGCCAAAAGAGGTGTCGAATGGCGTGGTGCCATTGGCAGTGGCGCCTGTGGTGCCTGTGGTAAGCAGATCATAGCCGGCAATGGCCGCACCCGCCGGGCCAAGAAGCCTGCTGACCGTGATACCGCCAGTGTTGGACAGGTCGTAGCCGGGGGACGTTGTGCCTACCACATTGGCGACCGGGCCGACGGTCAGCCCTTCGCTGGTGACAGCGCGAAGATCGGTGAACACGGTGAATGCGCTAGTGGAGATAGTGGTGGTCGCGAAAGCGGAGGACGGGATTGCAAGACTGGAAAGTGCAAGCGCAGTCGCTGTCAATGATTTACGAAACATGATCATCTCCGTTCGAAACGTAGCGGGCGAACCAACATATCATACGAGGCGTCAACATGAGTGAGCCTAACTAACGTTTACCACTAAAAAGCTCAACGCCGCGTATCCTAATGTCACCCGTGCCGACTTTTGTCTGCACGGGTCACGTCAACGGCGCAGCTGCGATCTATTTGTAACTTTGCCATTTGAACGCCCTTTCAGCCTAAAGTCCCCTTTTCGTCCCAGCGTGGCCTGAAAGGTAAAGGCTTTATGCCGATCCCTTTGCGGACAACCTGGGCCCTGTATCTCAAGAAGCTGTTGTCTGACGGGCGATCTGCCGTGCGAGCACGACATCTTCATATTCGCGATCTCCAACACGGAAGCGACGATCCGCGATCTTATCGAATCCGCTTTTGGCGTAGAAGGCGCGAGCGCGGTCGTTTCCTGCATATACGCCTAGCAGAAGTCGGTGGAATCCATGGTCCGTCGCGTGCGCCACAGCCTGCTGCATCAGCGCTGCGCCCAATCCGTTGCCATGAAATCGAGAAAGCGTGTAGATGCGCTTCAGTTCGATGTCGCTCCCATCGGAGGCGCTTCCCGGCAAGTCGGTTTTTCCGAGCAGGGAGAACCCAATCGGCGCTTGTCCGACATTTGTTTCTGCAAGCCACAGGAGATAGCCTGCTAAAAGGTAGCGCTCGTATGCAATCCGGCTATGTTCCCGTTCGCAGTGCAATACGATCGCGCTGCCTTCGAGCACGCCAGCAAATGTTTCAAGAAAGGTAGCGGAACCGATCAGAGCAAGGCGATCTGCGTCCAGCGATGTTGCCTGTCGAATTGTCCAGCCCATCGCATTCTCCTTCGCGCTCTCCCCGGCAATTAGCTTGGCGCGTTGCAATTCAAAAGCGCTGGTTCGTCGTTATTTAGAAGGCGCAACAGAATGTTTGTCGCCTACCGGTCCACCCTCACATCAGCCGAGCCCATACAGGTCCCCTATCGTGCAAATCGTGGCGACAGCTAAGATGGGGTAACGGGCCGGCGGGCGCCAAGAAATGGTCTGGCACCTTCTGACGTGGGGCGATCGAAACCCAAGATTAGCTTAACTTCGTCGCCAAACTGTCCAAACAGGCGAGACCACCTCACAGCCTCTTGATAAAGCCAATAGTCGTCCGCCGAGCCGAGCGTTAGACCCACTCGCAGGGGCTCAAAACTTCGGCGTTCAGCGGCGACGCGACAATTCTGTTTCGGTCAGGGCATCCCTTCAATGAAAGGACCAAGTAGCTGATGCCGCCGGATACGCTCTTCATTCTGCCGATGGGCTTTGTTTCAGAAGGCCAGAACCAGTTCTGCCCCGAGTGTGCGGAGCTCTGGGGATTGATGGGTTGGTTTCCTGAGCTGAAAGCGACACTGGAAATCGTGCATGTCGGAATTGATCACCCGCGCCCCGCCATATCCGCGCTTCTGGGTGAGGGGCGTCACAACGCCCCTACGCTCGTCCTGCACCCCGGCAGCAAGCGCGTGCGCGGGATCGCCTATGCCGAGGCAAACGGGCATGCTTACCTCGCATCGGCGCGCTTGATCGCCCGGCACTTCGCCGGAACTCACGGCACCCCGAGCCCGCGCGGCGGCTAAGCGCTTTACCTCGCCGGCCGCTCCTAATCATAATGGAGGAAGCACCGGTTTTCAGGCCAGTTTTCGACCATCATCCACGGCCCTTGGGCGCACCTCTGCTTTGGAAGACAATATGACGGATAAGAACTTCGACATCATCGTTTACGGGGCTACCAGCTTCGTCGGCCAGATCATAACCCGCTACATGCATGAGCAGTTTTCCGACGGGTCCATCAAATGGGCCATCGCCGGTCGGTCATTGAGCAAACTACGAATGGTGAGCGACACGATCGGGCTTTCGGGGGTAGAACTTATTGTGGCCGACACGGCTGATGAAAATGCGTTGGTGCAATTGTGTGCCCGGACCACCGTGGTCATGTCGACCGTAGGCCCATACGCCCTTTATGGTGACCTGTTGGTTCAGGTGTGCGCCACGACTGGCACCCATTATTGCGATCTGACCGGTGAACCGCAGTGGATCCGCAAGATGCAGTCACGCCATGCGGCCGATGCGAAGGCCAGCGGCGCGCGGATCGTTCATTGCTGCGGCTTTGATTCCATCCCGTCTGATCTGGGCGTTCATTTTCTGCAGCGGTTGGCGATGGAACAGTTCGGCCAATCCTGCGACCGTATCGCGATGCGCGTCGTCAGCATCAAGGGTGGGGCCTCGGGCGGCACCATCGCGAGCATGGTGAACGTTGTAAAGGAAGCGGTTAGCGACGCTGAACTGCGCCAAGAGCTCAAGGACCCTTACAGCCTATGCCCGCCCGGCCATGGCTTTTCGGCTCCGCAGCCGGATGTGAAGATTGCATATGACAGTGTTTACGGCAGCTGGATTGCACCCTTCGTCATGGCGGGCATCAACACGCGGGTAGTGCACCGGTCCAACGCCCTGAGCAGCAACAGCTATGGCGATGAGTTCCGCTACGAGGAAGCGGTGGTGACGGGTGAGGGCGCGAAAGGCAAACGGATGGCCCTGGCGGCAACCTGGGGCGTGAACGCCCTGATGGTCGGCTTGGCTGTGCCGCCTCTGCGTTGGTTGCTGGAGACTGTGGTGCTGCCAAAGCCGGGCGAAGGGCCGACTGAAAAGGCGCAACTGGAGGGGGGCTTTGATCTTGTCTTCCTCGGGTCTACTGCAAAGGGCAACACCATAGGCTGCCGGGTCACAGGGGACCGCGATCCCGGGTATGGATCAACCGCCAAGATGTTGTCCCAAGCCGCCGCCTGCCTTGCAAAAGACGTCCCTGCTGAGGTGGCGGGCGGCTTCTGGACGCCAGCGACTATCATGGGGGATGTGCTGATCGAACGGCTCAAGGCGCACGCCGGACTTTCATTCGAGATGTTGCCCTAAGCTGGC
>JBBSOT010000281.1:0-6904 GCA_038259455.1 Hyphomicrobiales bacterium
AATCGCCAAAGGGTTCACCATTGCTGCTGGCCACGCAGCTGATGCTTGCCAGATACGATGCCTTTCGAGAGCACGATGACGTGCCCGCCACCAGCTACGCCAATCTGGCCCGCGCACTCGAATCTTGGCTGATCAAGCAGCATCCGCACCTGCACTACGTCAGAAGCGCAAGCGCTTTTGGCAGCCGAACGGCCGGCACTTTCGCTGTGGTGCTCCGCAATCGACGCCTTGTTGGCACCCGAAGCGACTGAAAAGTCATGTGTTTTATTTGTCTGTGTGGACAACCGGATATGTCTGTCAGTTCGCTGTCTTTTTTCTGTCTGCCGCCTCGTGCCACCTCAATGACAACGGAAAGGGCAAATCATGCTGAAACGAAATGACACCAAGGAAGTAGCCGTGCCGCCGGCGAGCCTGGCCGAGGCGATAGAGGCGGCGCGGGCCGACATCACCAAGGCAGCGGACTCGGCGTCGATCGACGCGATCATCGGCAGGGTGGAGCTGCTTCGCGAAGAGCAGGAGATCCGCGTCGACGAGCTCTGCGACGAGATCGGCAAGCACGAGTTCGACGCCGACGCGACCAGGCGCAACACGCTCAAGGCCGAGCGCGCCGAGATCTACGACCGGCTCGCGGATCTGAATGACCTGATCCCGGCGGCAAGGCGACTGGGCGAGACGCGCCGCCGCGAAGAAACGGCCACCGGCATGCAGGCCGTGCAGGCCGACTGCCATGCGGCCGTGAAGCGCCAGGCCTCCGTCATCGCCAAGGCCGCTCCCTTGCTCGTGCAGCTCGTCAAGCTGGCCGGCGATTACGAGACAGCCGCCCGCGCGTTCGACGACGGCAACGCCAGGCTGCGTGCAAGCGGCTTTCACGATCTGGCCGTGCGGCCTGTGCTGCATGCCGTGCGCCAGAAACCGGAGGAAGCCATCCTGGCGCCCTTCGCCTTCCTGAAGGAGGCCGGGCTGATCCCGCGCCGCGCCGGCCAGGTAGGCCTCATCGAAATCGCCGATCGCCTGAAAGGCTGATCGGTTCGCAACTGGAGAACGGACAATGCTTGGTGAAATGTTGAACGACTGGGCCCGCGATTTCGAGGCCGACGAGGATCTGCGGTTCCAGTTTCGGACGCTGAATGCGTACCGCAGCGCGCGCCTGCACGAGGCCTACCGGTCGGTACCTGAATACAGCCGGAAATTCGCGACGTTCGGGGAATTCTCATCGGCGGCCAAGCAGGAAGCCTCCCGGATACTGGTTGCCGAGCGAGACGCTGCGTCGCGCAATGCCGCGCGGCGGCAGGCCAATGACGCTCGCGGAAAGGACAAGGGCCCTGTGGCCGAATTCGTCGGCCGTCTGCTGGAGCGGTGACGAGCTTCTGGCCGGAGGGTGACACCGGCCGGACGAGGCGCTCCGCTCCGGCTTTGGCTGGACGGCTATTGGGGCGGAGCGCCGGAGATCTTTGAAACGAGGAGAGACGACATGCAAAGGCAGACCGCGAACATCGCAAAGAAGGTTGCACACTGGTGCGCGTTGCACCGCAAGGATGCCACGCTGCAGGCACAATTCGAGACAGAGGGCGATGTCGCAGACTTCGTGCTCGACACGACCTGGCAGAACTCGCCGGCGGCACGAGCCGAATTCTTAGCAATCGACAATTTCAAGGCGTTCGGCAAGGCCGAGGCGCGCCGCCTCGGCTGCGACTGCTGAGCGGACAGCACTGGAGGCAAAACGCAGTGAGCCTATTCTCGATCATCCCGGCAGCCGCTGTGACTGATCCTCGGGTCGAGCCCCGCGATCTAAAGGTTCTGACCCTTCTGGGTCTGCACAATGATGATCTCGGATGGTGTTCGATGTCGCCAGCGATGATGGCCGACACCCTCCGCTTCGATCATGCCGCGGTCGATAGGATTCTCGCTCGTCTCGTCGGCGCTGGTTATGTCGAACAGCGCCCGGTTCCGGGCGTCTCGGAGGCCGTGCACGAGTATCGCGTCGTAATTGACCGGGAAGCGGGCGCCGAGGCCCTCAACGCGCTGCGCGAGGCGGTGCGATGAGCTGGAAAGCGTGCGGATGGGCAAAATCGCAGCGGCTGGGTTCGCCTTCCGCCAAGGCGATCTTGCTTTGCCTCGCTGACAGCGCGCCGGAACCGAACTTCTACTGTTACGCCAGCCAGGCGACCATCGCGAGTGACTCCGAATGCTCACCTCGGACGGTATGGGAATGGCTGAAACGCCTTGAAGAATGGGGGCTTATCACTCGGTCGCGTCGCGTGGTCGAGCAGTCGAACAGGAAAAAAGCTCGCAAAGGCGGTGCGCGTGAGGCCGATGGCTTCACGCTGAATCTGGAAGTATGCGTCACAGACGGCGCCGAGCGACTTCGCAGCGAAAAGAACGGTGCGTCAGTGTCGCCAGACGCTGATGTCCTACTCGCAAATATTGCGAATAGGAGCGAGCCCTCCTACTCGCAATCAGAGCATGTCCTAATCGCAACCAGCGACGCTCCTACTCGCAACCATTGCGACACCTATAAGGAAGAACCGTTTATAGAACCGTATAAGAGAACCTCTCAAGGTGCGCGCGAGGGCGCGCACGCGAGAGAGACCGATCGGATTTCGGACAAGGAAAAAGAGGGTGAGAAATCGCTCGATCGAGCCTTCTGGAAACTGATACGCGATTGGCCGGATCTCGGCGGCATGCCGAAGGTCCAGCACAAGGCCGCCTTCCTCGATCTCAGCCCGGAAGACCGGGTGGCCGCAGCGGCAAACCGCGACCGTTGGCTGGCGCATCTGCGCAAGATCGGCCGGACATACACGCCGGCGCCATCGAAATACTTTGGCGAGAAGCTCTGGCAGGACCTGCCGCCGATCCCGGACAGCGCTGCAGCGGCGGCTCCACTGGCCGCGCCCTTCGGCAAGCGCTGGACTGCAGAGCTTTTGGGGATCCTGCTCAGCGGCCCTGTCTCGCCGTTGCCGCGCCCGACAGCTTTCATCGCTGGCCTGATTGCCAAGGGCGACGAGATGGGCGAGCGGGAGCGCCGGGCGCATGTCGCGCGGCACGGCTACCCGTCGGCCAAGGCGATGCTCGACGCTGCCGACGATCGCCGGGGCTGGCCGGTCGGCGATGCCGTCGACCCGCTAGGCGCGGACATGGTTCCAGTGATGGTCGAGAGCCCTGAGTTCGAGGTGTGGCGCGCCGAGTTCGAGCAACGAGGCTGGCCTTGGCTTCCATCGCTCGGCACTCAGCCGGTCGTCTACTTCCCGAAAGGTGGGCCCGATGGCTTGGCTCAGTTCGCTTCGAAGGCAGCCAACATGGGGCTGGTCGGCGCGCCGAAGTCGGAGGCTGCGGCATGACCAGGCGCGCAGTGGGGACATGGCGGCAGAACAGCGTGACGGAGGATTGAGGGCGATGCCGAGCATATCATTCGAGAACAACATTCGGGAGTGGACGCGCGAGCTGGAAGGTGTGCAGAGGCAGGTGCCGTTCGCAGCGTCGCTGGCTTTGAACGAGACGGCCAAGGACACGCGGGCGCGCCACAAGGAGCTACTGCCGGTGATCTTCGATCGGCCGACGCGCTTCACGCTGAACTATCTGCAGGTTGTGCCATCGCGCAAGGAAACGCTAGTGGCACGGCTGGAGGCGAAGGACTTCCGCAACAAGCGCGAGCACTACCTGGCTCCCAGCGTCCAAGGCGGGCGTCGCAATCACAAGGGCTTTGAGAAGTGGCTGATCGCCAGAGGGCTGATGCGGCCGAGCGAATTCGCCGTGCCAGCCGGAGGCGGCCGCTTCAACTCCTTCGGCAACATGTCACCGGGGCAGATAACGCAGATACTGTCGCAGCTCGCAGCATCTCCGGACGCTACGCAGCACGAGACAGTGAAGTCGCGCAAGCGAGCCGGATCGAAGCGTGGGCGCTACTTCGTGCCGCAACCTGGGAGCGTGCTGGCGCGTGGGGTCTGGGTGCGCAATGGCGCGCGCGCGGTCAAGCCCGTGCTGCTGTTCGTCGGCGCGCCGGCCTACCGCGCACGATACGACTTCGACGGCATCACCGAACGGCACGCCCGACTGGTGTTTCCTCGCTTCTTCGAGATGGCGCTGGAGCGCGCGATAGCGACGTCGGGGCGCCGCTAAGATGTTCGGGTCCTCCCACGACTTGGCCGCCCCGCGAGGCAGTTCGGACCCCAGTTCGCAACGGTATTTGGGGTGCGCCGGAGGTAGTTGTTTTTATGGTCATCATCATCACCGGGGTGGGGCATGACGGAGCTCTCGCCGCGCGACATCGAGCAGCTGGTGGCGGCGCACCCGCTGCCGGAGGGCGTGCGCGAAGCGACCATGAACCGGACTGAGATTGCCGCTTTCTTCGACGTGTCGCTGACCACGATCTCGGCATGGATCACCGACGGCATGCCCGTCCTGGAGCGCGGCCGACAGGGGCAGGAATACCAGTTCTCGAATGCCGCATGCTTCGCCTGGAAGGCGGCGCGCGACGCCGGCGAAGAGCAGCGCAGCGCCGAGGCGCGCGAGGCGATCACGGCGATGCGCCTGCAACTGGTTGGCGGCGGCGCTGGCGAGACCGAACTGGCGATCCATCCGAAGGAACGCAAGCTCCTCTACGAAGTCGAGCATCATCGCCTGCAGCTCGAGGCGGAACGCAACAAACTGATGCGCCGCGAAGACGTGGCGGAGATGCTGACGCGCCTGTTCGTCATCATCAGGGACACCGTCGAGTTCTGGCCAGACGTGCTTGAGCGCGAAGGCGTGATCAGCGACCCGGCCGCCGTCGACAAGGTCGTTACGATCGGCGACCGGATGATCGAGACACTGCATCGGGCCATCGAGCAGTTCTTCATGGATCGGCCGCGCGGCCAGGAACCGGCGCCATTGAGGGAGACCTTGTTCGATGTCTAGGCGAGCAATTGAACCGATGGGCGCATGCGCCTTCGACATCGACGAGATGCCGCCGGCCGGCATGGTCGACCAGGCTGAGGTTCGGGCGCGCCTGGCAGGCTTCCTTCACGAGTTTCGCGACCTGGTCGACGGGCTGCCAGAGGCCACCGGAATGTCGCCGACGGTTCAGGCCGAGCTCGCGGCGATCGGCGCCGAGATGGCCGCCAAGGCCGAGCAGATTGTTGACCGGTTCATGACCCAAGCCGAGAGAGGAAGGCCGCAATGAAACATCTCGCCTGGCACCCCTGGAGTGGCTGCAGCCCGGTCTCGCCTTCATGCCTCAACTGCTACGCCGTGCCGGCCTCCGGCGACCTCGTACACCAGACGGCTCGCGGTCCGATCTTCAACGGCCGATTGACGTTCAACGAAGCGCTGATCGACTTGCCGCGACAGACCGAGGACCGCGCAGAGTTCCAGGTCTGCCCGCATGGCGACACCTTCCACGAGAATGCGCCGGACGCCTGGCTCGATAGCCTGTTCGACGTGATGGAAAGCGAGGACCGGCATGTCTTCGGCGTGAACACGAAGCGCGGCGATCGGATGCTGACCTATCTCACGGCTCGCTACGGCAGCGGCAAGGCGCCAGGGCATGAGGCTGTTCCGGCGTTAAGAATCGACGACACTAACAATGCGGCTTCTGGTTTATCGTAACCGATTTGAACCACCCCCTCAGCGGTGTCTGTCGACAGAAAGATGTGGGATTGCGAAGCTTGGACGGCATGTCCTCGCGAGAACTCTTTAATTCGTGGCTGCATCGCTTCCCTCCCATGTCGCGCTTGATCGCGCTTGACAGCCCATTCATGCTGATCGGTTTTACGTCCGCCGGCCAATCCGGAAGACCCTCCTCCGTTGCCGCAAAAGTTCTTCGGGTTTCCTCCCGTCAATTGCCATCTACCCCTCCCATCTGCCCGTGCAGGATGTTCTCGGCCTCGTTAAGCGAGTTGAAGTGGCCCCTAATCGCCAACCGCCCGTCGCTCGTAACGCAGAGGGTGAAGACGATCGCACCATTCATCTCCAGTCGGCCCTCGATATTGTGATCCACGGTGTCCCCTCACATGTCGGGTTCATCTCAAGTCAAATAGGCAAATCTGCGGCTATAGGTGCAACGAAGATTGCGCCCGCGCAGAGATCAGTGCACTGCGGAGCGCCGCTGCGCAGAGTGTGAACCTTTCAAGCGGCGGTAGCGACTTTAACAGTGCAGGGCGCTTCTTGGCCGTGACCTTTCGAGTTCGATGGTAGACGCTTTGGATAACCTGCTTGTCGACTGAATCGAACGCGCTGTAAAAATTCGCAGCTTCATTTTCGGATAGTGACGCGTCCAGCCGATGCGCAAATTTGTTCCGAATCTCCCCCAACGCCTTTAGTGGCTTGACAAGGCGTGGTTCCATCCCGATCGCGGCGGCTAGATAGACTCGCTGGAGGTAGGTCAGATCCATCTTGTTAATATGCACCGGGTCGAGATTGGCCTCGATGAGGCGAAGAATGTGGCTCTCGATGTAGATCGCGGCCCTCACCACAACGGTAAGCGCGTCCTCGCCACTCATGTCGGCATAGAAACGATCCTGGTCCGCAGAGGAGAGTCGGTGCGCGGCGTCGAGTGTTGAAGGTGGATGTTCACTGTCGGCTGCGCGCGTCATCATCCCTCCCATATCGCGTGGACTAGACGAATGTGAGGGAAAACCTTCGGAAATCAAGGGCGGTGAATTACGCACCAATCGTTGTCCCTTCGAAGCCGACCGTGACGAGCGGCGGCTCATCCAACACAGCGGGCAATCCGGTTGCCGGTGGAGCCTTCCGTCATAGCAGTTGCTGCCTTTCACGGGAAATGCCCGGTGTAAAAGACTGTTTCACAGTAGTTTTCCGTGCGATCTGCCTCCCTTGAGCATCAATGGCTTTCGAGTATCCGGGGCATCGTCGTCACATCATGGCAAGGCCGACCGCTTGAACGCCTCGCCGATGCGCGCGATGGCGT
>JBBSOT010000282.1:0-6847 GCA_038259455.1 Hyphomicrobiales bacterium
AGGAATTGATGATCGTCTTGGTCCGGATCTCGAACCAGCGATCGAGACCTATATCAAGCGTTATCGATGCGATGACCGCGACAAGGATGGCCGGCAAGACAGCCACAAGCGAGAACATGGCGACGATACGCACATGCAGCCGCGATGCTGCCTTGCCGCGGCGCCTGGCTTGCGCAATCCGGTGGAGCTCTCGTCCGATCAGCGCAATCAGGAACAGAACGAAGGCTGCATTGATCGCTATCAGCGCAAGCGTCGTCGATTCATTGGGGATGATCGGCGTTGCGCCGACGAGAATTGCAAACGAAATCGCCGCTGTTACCAGGGCACTGACCACGGCAATAACGCCCGGCAATGCAAGCAGCCGGCGACCGTCGGCGGCAGCAGAGCTCTCGAAATGCGGGTCTGACACGACCGGTGACTGAACTGACATCATGTAGGGATATGCGCGTCCTTTGCACCCCACCTATGCAACGCATTGTGGCGATTATGCAACAAGGCTGGCCGGGCGGTCACGATTTGGCTGGGCAAAGTTGCCGCACAAAAATGTGACTGTACCCGCAACGCCGGCGCAGATCGGTCTCAAGCGGGCTTTGAAGCCCTGTAAACGTTGACTCCGAGGTCTCGGATCTTCTTGCGCAACGTGTTCCGGTTCAGGCCCAGCAGTTCGGCCGCCTTGATCTGGTTGCCGCGCGTCGCGGTCATCGAGGCAAGCACCAGCGGATACTCGACCTCGGCGATGATTCGCTGGTAAAGGCCAGGCGGCGGCATCTCGCTGCCGAAGCTCGAGAAATAGCGCTGCAGGAAATGCTCGGTGGCCTGTCCGATGGTCAAATTGTCCGGCACCATGGAGCCGCTCGGCGCCTCCGCCTGATCGCCCGTGTTCAGTTCCGCCTCGATCACTTCGGCCGAAATTTCGTCTTGCGGATAAAGTGCGGCGAGGCGACGAACGAGGTTCTCCAGCTCGCGCACGTTGCCTGGCCACGGATAGCGTTTCATCAGCTCGATGCCGCCACTCGAAATTCTCTTCGTCTGCAGGCCTTCTTTCTCTCCCAGCTTGAAGAAATGGCGCACGAGATCGGGCACATCCTCGGCACGCTCTCGAAGGCCGGGCAGCCGCAGGGGAACGACATTCAGCCGGTAGAACAGATCCTCGCGAAACAGCCCCTGATTGATCAGCGTGCGCAGGTCCTTGTTGGTCGCCGCCACGATGCGCACGTCCGTCTTTATCGGCGTGCGGCCGCCAACCGTCGTATATTCGCCCTGCTGCAGCACGCGCAGCAGGCGCGTTTGTGCTTCCATCGGCATGTCGCCGATCTCGTCGAGAAACAGCGTGCCGCCCTCGGCCTGTTCGAACCTGCCGGTCGAGCGGTTCTGCGCCCCGGTGAAGGCGCCCTTTTCGTGGCCGAAAAGTTCCGATTCGATCAGGTCGCGTGGAATGGCCGCCATGTTGATAGCCACGAAGGGACCGCTGCGACGGCGTCCATATTCGTGCAGCGCGCGCGCCACCAACTCCTTGCCGGTTCCCGATTCACCGCTGATCATGACCGTCAGGTCGGTCTGCATCATGCGGGCGAGCATCCGATAGAGGTCCTGCATCGCCGCCGAGCGCCCGACCAGCGGCATGGCCTCGCCCTGCTCGTCGCTGCGCGGCTCGGGCTTGGAGCGGCGCGGCTCGGAAAGTGCGCGGTTCACGATGCTCAGCAGTTCATTGAGGTCGAAAGGCTTGGGCAAATATTCGTAGGCACCTGTCTCCGAGGCGCGAATGGCGGTCATGAACGTGTTTTGCGCACTCATCACGATGACCGGGAGTTCAGGCCGTGCCTTCTTGATACGCGGCAGCATGTCGAACGCATTCTCGTCCGGCATCACCACGTCGGTGATGACCAGGTCGCCCTCTCCCGCCACGACCCAGCGCCACAGCGTTGCGGCGTTTGAGGTCACGCGCACCTCATGGCCGACGCGCGACAACGCCTGATTGAGCACGGTGCGGATCGCGGCGTCGTCGTCGGCGACCAGTATGTTGCCCGTCACTGTCATGCCTGTTTTCCTTCGATGTCGTCGGCCGAAGCGGCAGTCATCCCCTTCCATGCCGGCATCAGCACACGGAACGTGGTGCCGCGCGGTGTCGAATCGCATTCAATGATGCCGCCGTGCTCGCCGACGATCTTGGCGACCAGTGCGAGGCCAAGGCCGGATCCATTCGGTTTGGTGGTGACGAAAGGGTCGAACAGGATCGGCAGGATATCATCGGAGACGCCAGGTCCGTTGTCGCGCACGCAAAACTCCAGCGGCAGGGAGACCCGGTCCTGCGTGCCGGGAACAGAGACGCGAATGCCCGGCCTGAAAGCCGTCGAAAGGACGATTTCACTGCCTGAATTGTTGCCCGTCGATTCGGCGGCATTCTTGACCAGGTTCAAGAACACCTGGATCAGCTGATCGCGGTTGGCATAAACCGAAGGCAATGATGGATCATATTCCTCCAGCATCTTGATTCGGCTTGCGAAACCGCTTTTTGCTATGGCCTTCACATGGTCAAGGACGACGTGGATGTTCACTGGATAACGGTCGATCGGCCGTTCGTCCGAGAAAATCTCCATGCGATCGACCAGCGAGACGATCCGGTCGGTCTCCTCGGTAATCAGCCGGGTAAGCGACCGGTCCTCGTCGGAAACTGCGGTTTCGAGCAATTGCGCAGCACCCCGGATGCCCGACAGCGGGTTCTTGATTTCGTGCGCAAGCATTGCGGCCAGGCCGGTCACCGAGCGCGCTGCGCTGCGGTGCGTCATCTGCCGGTCGATCTTGTCGGCCATCGACCGTTCCTGGAACATCACGACCACCGATCCGGGTATTTCGGGGACCGGCGCGACATAGAGGTCGACCACCTTTTCGATACCGATGCGAGGTGACGAAATGTCGACCCGATACTCGTTGACCGGCGAGTTGCGTTCACGAACCTGGTCGACGAGGATCAATATCGGGCTGCCGAACGGCACGAAATTCGCCAACGTCTTGCGCGCCAGCACAGAAGCGCTGGAGCGGAAGAAGTCTTCGGCATCGGCGTTTGCGAAGGTGATGATGCCGTCCGGCCCGACCATGATGACCGGGCGTCGGATCGTATTGAGCACGATTTGCGCGGCTTCGGCTTCGCTGATGCCAGAGGAGCCTGGAATGCTCATGCAGCGCGCCTCGCCAAGGGCTGTTGCGGCGCCAACCCGAAGCAGGCTCGCAACGACCTGATCACCTCTGCCGGCTCACACGACGTCATCACCTGCGACCGCAGCTCGTCCGGCGTTTGCGGCGCATGTTCGCCCAGATACCATCCAAGATGCTTGCGGGCCTGACGCAACCCCGATTGCTCGCCGTAAAATGAAAGCATGTCTTCGTAATGGGCGACCACATAGTCGGCCATCGCTTCAGGATTGGCCGGGACGCCCGTGCATGAACCACCTTGAGCCGCTGCTGCGATCATCCCGGCCGCCCAGGGCGTCCCATAGCTTGCGCGCCCGACCATGACGGCATCGGCGCCTGACTGCGCCAGGATCTCTTCAGCATCGGCTGCCGATCCGACATCGCCATTGGCAACCACGGGAATGGTCACCGAAGCCTTCACCCTGGCAATGGCGCGCCAGTCGGCCTTGCCCTGGTAGAACTGGCAGCGGGTGCGGCCGTGAATGGTTACCATCCGAATGCCGGCCTCTTCGGCGCGGCGCGCCAGCGTCGGCGCATTAAGCGTTAGATCGTCCCATCCGAGCCGCATCTTGAGCGTCACCGGAACCGCGACGGCATCGATCACGGCATCGATCAGCGTCAGCGCGTGGTCGAGGTCTCGCATCAGCGCCGAGCCCGAATAGCCGCCTGTGACCTTCTTTGCCGGACAACCCATATTGATGTCGATGATATCGGCGCCCTCGCCGGCAGCGACACGGGCAGCCTCTGCCATATGGCTTGCTTCGCGGCCGGCCAGCTGCACCATGTGGACAGGCAGCCCGGAGTGACGCAGCCGTCTGCCGACGCCCGGCCGGCCCTTTGCCAGTTCGCCGCTTGCCACCATTTCCGAGACGACGAGCCCCGCCCCATGGTCATGGGCGCGCAGTCTGAATGGTTCGTCCGTCACGCCGGACATGGGGGCCAGAAAAACCCGGTTACGGATTTTGACGGCTCCCAGCTCAAGCGGCTCTGCAAGTTTTTGCAATTCAGACATGCACAATTTCAGGGCATCTTTCAAAACTGCCTAATGGATAGACAGTTCAGGCTCGGTGCGCAACAGCGAAAGATGGCGAACTTGCTGCTTTTTCTGGAAACTGCTGGTTTTCGGCCATCGGCCCGATTATGCGTCAATCATGCATAGTGATCCAGCTTCTCGGGACACCAGGATTGCCGTCATTATCGTGGCCGCCGGCCGCGGCGAACGCGCAGGCGTCGCCGACGGACCAAAGCAATACCGCGTGCTAGCGGGAAAGCCAGTCATTTCGCACACGATTGAGGCATTTTTGGCGTGTCCGCTGGTCGGATCCATCGTTGTCGCCATTCATCCGGACGATGAAGCCCTGTTTAGCGCATCGACGGAGTCGTTTGCAGACATTGGCATGGTGCATGGGGGGCCGACGCGGCAGGAGTCGGTGAGACTGGCGTTGCGGTCACTACGCGAACAGGCGCCTGACATGGTGCTGATCCACGACGGAGTCCGCCCATTCATAGACAGCGACCTCATCGCCCGCACGGTCGAGGCCATCGACGAACGCCAGGGCGCCCTGCCCGCCATGCCGCTTGCCGACACGCTGAAGCGTCAGGGTGTCGCCGGCATCGTCGCGGAAACCGTTCCGCGGGCGGGTCTTCATGCCGCCCAGACACCACAGGGATTTCCGTTCTGGCCAATCCTGGCGGCGCACGAGAAAGCGTTCCAGGCCGGGCGGCAGGACTTCACAGACGATTCGGCGATTGCCGAATGGGCGAGCATTCCGGTGCGGCTGGTTCTCGGTTCGCCGCATAACATCAAACTCACATGGGCACAGGATATTCAGATGGCCGACCAGAGGCTGAACGGACTACGCCCCGCCTTTCCCGACATTCGTACCGGCAATGGCTACGATGTGCATGCGGTGGAACCAGGAGACCACGTCACGCTGTGCGGCGTGAAAATTTCACACTCCTGCGGCCTGTCTGGACATTCCGACGCCGATGTCGGCCTGCACGCGCTGACAGACGCCTTGCTGGCAACTTGCGGCGCGGGAGACATCGGCACGCATTTCCCGCCCTCTGACGCCAAGTGGAAGGGCGCGGACTCGCGGATCTTCGTCGAGCATGCCGGCTCGATCGTGCGCGAACGCGGTGGCCGCATCGCCAATGCCGACGTCACGCTGATTTGCGAAGCGCCCAGGATTGGTCCTCATCGCGAGGCGATGGTAGCTGCGATGGCCGGGATGCTTGGCATCGACGCGTCGCGCGTCTCGGTCAAGGCGACAACCAACGAAAAGCTTGGCTTCATCGGTCGCCAGGAGGGCATCGCGGCCATTGCCACGGCAAGCGTCGTGTTCGCTGGCGACGTTCCGGAATGAGCGAGGCGGCCTCGTTGCCGGAGCGCTTCCTGCGCGCCTGTGCGCGCCATGGCATCATGGCTGCCACGGCCGAATCGTGCACCGGGGGCATGATCATCGCTGCGCTGACCGACATTCCCGGCTCGTCGGCAATGGTCGACCGCGGCTTCGTCACCTATTCGAACGAGGCAAAGATGGAGATGCTCGGCGTCCCGGCCGCAACACTTGATGCTCATGGTGCAGTGTCATCGCAAACCGCGCGTGAGATGGCCGACGGTGCCCTGAAGCGGTCGCGGGCCGACATCGCCCTGGCGGTCACCGGCATCGCCGGCCCCAATGGCGGTTCGCCGGAAAAGCCGGTTGGCCTGGTCTGGTTCGGTCTCGCGATGACGGGTCGGCCGACCCTTGTCGAAGAACGGATTTTTGACGACAAGGGGCGCGATTCTATCCGCCGGGAAACGGTGCGACACGCCCTTGCCATGGGGCTCGTCGCACTGGAGCCTGATCAGGTTGCGGCCGTCGGCTTGCCGTAAATCTCGTCTGCGCGCTTCTCGAACGCGTCGGCAAACATGCGGAATGCCCGGTCGAACATCGAGCCCATCATCATGCCGAGAATACGGCTCTTGAACTCGTAGTCGATGTAGAAATGCACGATCGAACCGCCGCCTTCGACCGATTCGAAGCGCCAGACATTCGTCAGATAGCGGAACGGTCCGTCGAGATATTTCACGTCGATCGTCGATTCATCCGGCTTGAGGTGAACCTGGCTCGTGAAGGTTTCGCGGATTGCCTTGTAACCGACCGTCATGTCGGCCACCAGGATCGTGTTGCCGTCGCGCTCCTTGCGCGAGCGCACACTCAGCGCCTCGCAGAGCGGCAGGAATTTCGGATACTGCTCGACATCGGCCACCAGGTCGAACATCTTGCTCGATCCGTGGCCAACCCGGCGTGTCGTCGTGTATTTAGGCATGCGGAACGATCAGGCCGATCTTGCCAGATGCGCCTCGCGGGCGGCGCACAAACGGGCGAAGTCATCGCCGGCATGGTGCGAGGAGCGCGTCAGCGGACTTGAGGCAACCAGCAGAAATCCTTTTGTCCTGCCGATTGTCTCGTAGGATTTGAATTCCTCCGGCGTCACGAATTTCTTCACCGGATGATGCTTCTTGGACGGCTGGAGATACTGCCCGATCGTCATGAAGTCGACATTGGCCGAACGCAGATCGTCCATGAGCTGAAGAATCTCATTCCTCTCTTCGCCCAGTCCCACCATGATGCCGGACTTGGTGAAGATGGTCGGGTCCAGTTCCTTGACC
>JBBSOT010000283.1:0-6847 GCA_038259455.1 Hyphomicrobiales bacterium
ATGCGCGAAACGCTCGAACAGGCGGTCTATGGGTTCGACGACGAGGTCCAGTCGAACGCGCTGGAGTCGCACGTCTCTCGCCTTCGCCGAAAATTGGCCGACGTGGAAGCCGGGGTCGAGATCCATGCGATCAGGGGCGTCGGCTACCTCCTGCGCGAAGCGTCGTGATGCGATCGGGCTCGCTCAAGCGGCCGCTGATCATCTTCCCGCTCGTCTTCAATTTCGCGACGCTGCTGATCTCGTTCGGCATCATCATTGCCATTGCGCTTCGCCTGGACAGCGGCGGTCCCTACACCGACGAGAAGATCACGCCCGTCATTGCGCGCGCGGTTGTTCGGCAGGGTGACGGCCGTCTAGCCCTGCGCATGACGCCCGAACTGGCAGAGCTGCGCGCCGAGGCACCCGACCTCTGGTTCGTCGTCGAGGACGATGACGGCCGTAGCGTCACGTTCGGGCCAGTGCCAAGGCACTACGCATCGCTCATCGGCAGGCTGAGCGATCTATCCTACGCGCAGCTTCGGGACCGGCAGGCGCCCTACGACCTGGCGGCGGTCATCCGGCGCGAGTCGGGACCAACGGGGGCGCTGACGATCCTGGGGCATGGCAAGATCAACGAATTAAGCTTCATCGTCCTGATGGCGTCGAACGTCGCTCTCATCCCCATTTTCATTCTCCTCGCACTCACGTCGCTGGTCGTAACGCCGTGGATCGTGCGCCGATCGCTCGCCGGCGTCTCCCGCATCGCGCAGGAGGCAGAGCAGATCGACACCAACCGGCGTGGGCGTCAGTTGAGCGAACAGCATGTCCCGTTGGAGATTGCTCCGCTCGTCCGTGCGGTAAATGAGGCACTGCGGCGCCTCGACGAGGGATATGAGCGACAGCGGCGGTTCATCGCATCGGCTGCTCACGAGCTGCGCACGCCGATCGCCATTCTTCGTGCCAAGATCGACGCGGCGTCCGAGCCGGCCATGCCCAAGCTTGGCAGCGATGTGCAGCGACTGGCAACCTTGGCGGAACAGCTCCTCGATTTGCAACGGCTCGATAGTGACAGGCAAGGCGAGGCGCTGGATTTGACGGCGCTCGTGCGGCGGGTCGTTGCGGACCTCGCACCGTTGCTGATCGCGTCGGACCGGACGATCGAGGTGCTGATCGATCGCCCCCGGTCGTGTCGCGGCGATGCGGCCGCCTTGGAACGCGTGCTGACGAACCTCATCCAGAACGCGATCGAGCATGGCGGGCGTCATGTCACGGTCCGGATCATCAGGTCCACTTTCGAGGTGGAGGACAATGGCCCCGGGATACCGCCAGAGGAACGCGAGCGCGTCTTCGAGGCCTTCCACCGTCTGCGCCCGCGCTCGACGGGCAGCGGCCTCGGTCTCAATCTGGTCCAGCAGGTCGTGGACCGGCATGGCGGGCGTGTGGCGATCCTGCCCGCGAAGAGCGGTGGTACGATCGTGCGGGTCGAACTTCCGCCGGGCTGACGTGGCTGGGCGAGCCCATGTTCGCGCAATGCTGACATGCTCTGGAGCTGATGAAACGCAAAAGCCGACCATAGCGAGGACGACAATGCCGAATGGATTCAAAGCTGTCGGACACGAAACAGGTATCCGCAGCATGCACGCGCCCACGCGACCGATTGTCGTTCAATGAGCAAGGAGGCGACGCAGGGGGGCTCCTGCGCTCAATCCTGGCGCCCCGGCTGGACCGAGGTAGCGGTCGGACTGGCCGTAACGGCGATCATCGGTTTCGGGCTCGGCTCTCAGATTGGAAGACTGGGGTTCGACCGCATCACCTATGGCCTGGTCCTTGCTGGCTGGTCAGGATTCGCGTGCCTTGCCGGCTTTGCTGCCGCATGGGGTGTCAGGAAGCGCGCCATCGCTGCGTTCGGCGTCCGATCGACTTCCCGGCGATGGCTGCTCATCGGTATCGCAGCTGGTGTGGTCGCCTTCCTGCTCAAGGGCGCGGCGGTCATGGCGTTCACCGCGCTGACCGACATCAGTTCCAACCCGCAGGGGGTCTATGCTGCGGGTGGCAGTGGCGGCGCGGTGTCGCTGCTGATCGCGACGTTGCTGATCGGCGTCGTCGTGCCAATCGGTGAGGAACTGCTGTTCAGGGGCGTCGTGACCACCGCATTGCTTCGTTACGGTCCGCTCGTGGGCGTCGTGGGCGGCGCGCTCCTGTTCGCGCTGCTGCATGGCATCAGCATCGTGTTTCCGGCGGCCGTCGTAGCGGGCCTGGTCACGGGAGAAGTATACCGCCGGTCCGGATCAGTCTGGCCGGCCGTAGTCGTGCATGTCGTCTACAACCTGCCGACAATACCGGTGATGGTTCTCGCCGGCACCGCCTGACCGGCGGGATACCGCCGGTTCAGGCTTCGTCGCGAGGACCTTGTTCGGATTTGGCGGGAGGCCATGTCCCGTTGTCATGAGGAGAATGGTGGCGAGATGCCCCGCTCTGTGCCGGTTGCCTTGGCTCTAGCGACGGCACTCGCGACGGTCCGGGTTCCGATCGCAACGCTGCCGGCGAGCTCGTTCAGCCATGATCTGGCCGTCCTTGGCGATCTGGGAGGTCAGCGCCATCTCCTCCAGCGTGTCGCGCTGCTTCAGGTCGCGTCGCCTCTGCTGCTCCAGCATGCAGTTGCTATAGGCGGGCGTGCCATACGGTACTCCGAAGCTGCTGCATGTGCGTGCATCTTCGCGCTGCTTTCGGCTCTCGGCGCCCGCCGGACTCTCGACAACGCCGAAGGTGGCAGCAGCAACTAAGCCAAGTAGCGTGAGCGTTCGGCGGACATGTGTTGGACGACTTTTGATCATATTATACCTTCTTCTCGCAGCTGTGCGGATCTTCTGTTGATGAGGCGAGTGCAACGCCCGCGGCAGATGTCGCAACGCCGGTTCGGGCGATAAAGCATCTAGAGATTGCGCGAACATGGCTTCGATGCGCGGTCGATGAGGCTACTGTCTGATTCGGCGCGTTCTACTGTGTGATAAACAGTATTTGCGGAGATATGACTCATATGAAGAACGTATCTTGCCAAGATGTTCTTTAGGTTGGGAAAAGCCTCTGGATCCACGGTCAGCATGCTCAGCGTCGCCGCGGCAAAGCCATGATTGAGATTCCACGTCGGCAAAACCCGGGATCGCT
Organism: Hyphomicrobiales bacterium; assembly: GCA_038259455.1. Lineage (GTDB taxonomy): Bacteria > Pseudomonadota > Alphaproteobacteria > Rhizobiales > Rhizobiaceae > CAMYMG01. Next base: position 3,145 of record JBBSOT010000283.1, read on the forward strand.
CAGCTTTTCAGCGTTGCGACAAGATTGTTATAGCAATGGAACGACTTGACCTTGCCATCCTTGAGGCGCCACACATCGCAGCATGGCACGTCGAACTTTCTACCCGTAGCGCGGAGCACACCGCCGGGCAGGGGAAGATCACCATCATGGGTGCCTTGCAGCTTGAGCTCGACCACGACGACATCGTCAGAGGTGGAGTCGATGCTCAGCAGGTCACGATGCATGTCGGAATAGGCTGAGATCAGCCCCGTGACCGGTTCACGAACCTTTTGGCCGATCCATTTCTGTCCTGACGACATATCAAGAAAATACCCATCGTCCGCAAAAAGAGAGACGAATCTTTCTGCGTTCAGGCTCTTGGCTTCGGCGACCCGGTACAGTTCCCTGATGACCGCTTCGTTCGTCTGCAGCACTGGCGTCTGCAGCAATGGCGTTTGCGCGTGAGCCGGTCGCGCCAGAGGCATTGCCGCAAGCGTCGAAAGTCCGGTCAAGATCACGCGGCGATGGAAAACACTTGTCATATGGTTCTTCCGTTATGTTGTGGCGCAATACGCTGCAAAATTTATAATATCTCAGCATAGTGTCAAGTACTTACCTTTCGGTAAGTGCCTAGATTTAAGCTCTGGTGAGCCTGGATTACAGTACGCGTCGCGGGTCAACGACTCTAAATGTCGATATTGTGGCCATCCGACGTAAAGGCCGCTTGTCGGACGCTGGCCCATTGCCAGCCACCAACATTGATCACCATCCGCCTCTTTTAACAGACGAGCAGGTTTGTAACTGGCACTGGTTCTTGGCCGGAAGCGTTAGCCGCGGAGCCAAGCCGAAAAGGCGGTCCGGGGGTTGGAAGGCGATCAGCGGACAGGAGGAAGCGCCACGGTCTGCCCCGTCACGTCGATCGCGACCTTGCCGCGAAGCTTGTAGGCGCTTCCGTTCTCGAGCAGTTCGTGCGCCTCTCCCATGCGGGCCAGCGGCAGGGTTGCGCCGATGACCGGTCTGACGAGGCCGCGCTCCACGAGGTGGGTCAGCGCATCGAGCTTGCCCCGGTTCTGACGCGTGAAGACGAAATGGTAGGCAGCATTCTTGCCCCAAGCCGCGACGAGGTTCTGCGGCTGGTTGGTGTCGACGAGGCTGACGACGCGGCCAGCATCTGCGAGCGCTAGCGGGCTCCTCGTAAGCGTGTCGCCGCCGATCGTGTCGAACACGACATTTGCGCCCAGCCCGTCGGTCAATTGCGCGACGGCGTCGACATAATCCTGAGATGTGAAGTCGATCGCCTCGTCCGCGCCGAGTGAGCGCACAAACGCGTGGTCGTCAGCGCGCGCAGTGGTGAGCACGCGTGCGCCGATCGCCTTCGCGACCTGGATCGCTATGGTACCCACGCCGCCCGCGCCGCCGTGGATGAGGATAGTCTCGCCAACGGCGAGTTGGGCGCGCGTCACGAAGGCTTCCCAGACAGTCCCGCCGACCAACGTCAGGCTGGCGGCCTCGAGATGGCTGAGGTTTGCAGGCTTGCGGCCGACCAGATCGACGTCAGCGATGTGCTGCTCGGCATAGGCGCCCGGACCGCCGAAGATCTGGGCTGTGTAATAGACCTCGTCGCCCACTCCGAACTCCGTCACGAGCGAGCCTACCTCCTCGATCACGCCCGAGACGTCGTGTCCGATGATGGCAGGGAGCGGCACCTGGTCGACATAGTCCCCGCGGCGGATCTGATAGTCGAGCGGGTTGACGGCTGTGGCGTGCACGCGCACCCGAACCTGGCGTGGCCCGACCGTCGGCACGGGAACGTCGCGCAGTTCGAAAGCGTCGGCTCCGCCAAAGCGTGCAAGAACTACGGCCTTCATTGTGTCAGTCATAATTGCTGTCCCTATGAATAGCGTCGCTCAGGGCGCGGCATGTTGTGGCCGATTGAGCGGCGATGTCTCTGGAAGCGCAATCTGCCTTTCTTGCTACCGACGCGATAGTCCGAGGAAAACCGAAGCAGTTTCAAAGATTGCTTGAAAGACGGCGCAGGCCGCGACACAGTCTGGCTCTGTCAAGCCACGCTACAAAACGTATCGGCGCACTGCGCGGCGAGAAAGGTGCGGCAATGGATTTCGACGATCTGACGCTTTTCATGCGCATCGCTCGGCTAGCCAGCATCAGCGCCGCCGCCCGCGATCTCGGCATCACGCCCGCTGGCGCGAGCGCCCGGCTTGCGTCCTTTGAAAAGCGCCTTGGTGTACGTCTACTCCATCGCACCACACGAATGGCAACGTTGACCGAAGACGGCCGCACATTCCTGCCTCATGCCGAGCACCTGCTCGACGCCGCTGCGGCTGCGCGGGCGGCACTGGGGCGCGGGCAAACATCGCCGCGCGGCACGATCAGGATCGCGGCGCCCGCTTCATTTGCGCGAATGCATATCGTGCCCGGACTTCCCGACTTCATGGAGCGCTATCCCGACCTGCGGCTCGACATGCGCATCTCTGACAGCGTGGTCGATCTCGTGGAAGGCGCGTTCGATGTGGCCGTCCGCTATGCCGACCTCAGTGACTCCTCTTTCGTAGCGCGCCGAATAGCTCCCGACCGCCGCGTCCTTGTAGCATCACCCGGTTACCTCGAACGAAACGGCTCTCCCGGGTCTCCGGACGAACTCGACGCGCACGCCTGCCTGGTTGTCGGGACTCTCGATTTGTGGACCTTCAAGGGATTGAACGGCGAGACGGTCGAGAAGCGGATGACACCGGCGCTGCGGATTAACGATGGGGGGGCTGTGTGCGATGCGGCACGCGCGGGATTGGGGATTGCGCTGATGGCGACTTGGTGTGCGGCCGTCGAGCTTCGGGCCGGCGCACTGGTCCCCGTGCTTCCTGACTATCCTTTGGTATCCACACAAACGCTTTGGGTGCTCTATCCGAGCTCGCGCGAACTCGCGCCGAAGGTTCGCGTTTTTATCGACTGGCTCGTCGAACGGTTCGGACCGGAGCCCTATTGGGATCGAGGATTGGCGCCGTAATCCGTTACATCACGGGCAGCGCTGCTGACGCGCGTTGCGCCTCCAAAATTCGACCTCTCGATCGCTCACACCGTGGTTCCCGGCAGTACTGAAGCGATCCTGCTCACAGCGGTCCAGTGAAAGGCGCGGCAAATAGTAGCGCTACATCCTCAGCAGCACGCTCGTCTCTCGTTCGAGCGCACGGCCGGGCGTGCAATCAGGCGATCCTTCATCGCCGTCAATTGGCTAACTCGGCGATTGGAAGGCCGAATTCCCGTCCCCGAGGAAAGAACACCAGCGCGCCAGGATCAGCAAGGATGAACCGCTCGCCCATCAACCGCGGCCGGTCCACACGCATGTGACGCGCTCCCCTCAGATCATCGTACACTTCAGGCTCCTGATTGTGGCTGAAGGGATGCGGTCGTGTTATCGTTCAGGAACGGCGTTCTTACTTGCCGTTAACACTCAGATATCCGCCGCAATGTCTGCCCCCGGCACCCCGCGGGGGCGCCTGCGTTCGAGCCACCAGAGCAGTGCGGACACCAGCAACCAGGCGGCGAACCACGGCCATGAGGGACCGCGGGCGCCAAGGTCGGCGCTGATGGTGCGCGGGGCGTTCGACTTCGCCTGCAGTTGCAGCGTGGCGGCGCGGGTTTCGGCGGCCACCAGTGCGCGGCTGGGGGTGCCGACAGGGAACGGCCAGGTCTTGCCGGCGCTGGTAAC
>JBBSOT010000284.1:0-6814 GCA_038259455.1 Hyphomicrobiales bacterium
GACAAAATACGTTGCGCCAACGGCATAGGATGCGCGGTCGGAGCACAGGAAGACAAAGAAGTCGGCCAGTTCCTCAACGGTGCCGAAGCGCTTGATCGGGGCGTGCTCATCGGCCACCGACTGCAGATAGCCCTGCCAGTCGCCGCCGCTGTCGGCAGACAGTTGTTTTGCCGTCTTGATCCAGTCGGGCGTCAGGATCAGGCCGGGGTTGATCGTGTTGACGCGGATGTTCTGGCCGATGAGTTCCGTCGCCATGTTCTTCGACAGCATCAGGAGGGCCGCCTTGGTGACATTGTAAATCGGCTCGTACCACAGCGGCTGCGTGGCGCAGATCGAGGCGTTGTTGAGGATCGCGCCGCCACCGCGTGCTGCCATCAAGGGTGCAATGCCGCGCACCAGCCGCACGGCAGCCATGACATGAAGTTCCCAGTAGGCCTGCCATTTCTCGTCGGCTGCCTCGAGAATCGTTTCATTCGATCCCGTGCCGGCATTGTTGACGAGGATGTCAGCGCCGCCGAACCTTTCGCGCGTTGCTGCGATCAGGCTTTCGCAACCTTGCGCCGTCGCCACGTCGCAGGCATGGGCATGAGCCGTGACGCCGAACTCTTTGGCGATGCCGGCTGCAGCCTCCTCGACGCGATCGCGATCACGCGCCGCCAGAAGCACATGTGCTCCCTCGCGCGCGAATGCACGGGCGACGCCAAGCCCGATGCCGACGCTGCCACCGGTAATCACCGCGACCTTGTTGGTGAGTTGCAGGTCCATACCGTCAGCTCATCCACTGTCCGCCGTCGACATTATATGTCTGCGACACGATGTAGTCGGATTCGGGCGATGCCAGGAAAATCGCCATGCCGGTCAGGTCGGCTGGAACAGCAAAGCGCCCTGCCGGCACGCCGGCCGCGACTTCTGCCTTTTTCTGGCCGGGCTTTTTGCCTTCCAGCTTGGCGAACATGGAATCGACGTGCTCCCAATGCTCGCCATCCACGACGCCGGGCGCGATGGCATTCACGTTAATGCCGTGCCTGATCAGGTTGAGGCCGGCAGACTGGGTCATCGAGATCACGGCCGCCTTGGTCGAGCAGTAGACCAGAACCAGGCTCTCGCCGCGACGCCCTGCCTGCGAGGCCATGTTGATGATCTTTCCGCCATGGCCCTGCGCAATCATCTGCCTGGCGCCAGCCTGCATCGTGAACAGCGTGCCCGCGACATTGACAGCGTAGAGCCTGTCATAGCTTTTGCGGGTGATGTCTATTGTCTCGGCGGCATCGAACAGCGCTGCATTGTTGATCAGTATGTCCAGCTTGCCCGCCCTGGCGACGGCAGACGCCACAGCAGAGTCGATGGACGATTGTTCGGTCACGTCGAGATGCACAGCGTAGGCGCCGTCGCCAGTTTCGGAAGCCGCCTTCTTTGCGGCCTCCATGTTGATGTCGCAGATCGCCACCGTCGCACCCTCGGCGACATAGGCTTCGGCGAAAGCGCGACCGATGCCGCGCGCCGCCCCCGTGATCAGTGCCGATTTGCCTGCAAGACGCATGTCAGATCGCCAGTCCGTCGGCCCCGAAGCGGTGCATCTTTGCGGCGTCCGGCGTCAGGTAGATCGTGTCGCCATGGCGCGCCGCGATCTCGCCATCGCCGCGCACAGTGAGCGGGCCGACGTCGGACTGCACGTGCAGGAACGTGTCGGAGCCAAGATGCTCGGCAACGCCGACGGTTGCCTTCCATTCGCCCTCGGTCTTCGAGATCGCCAGGTGCTCGGGCCGGATGCCGATCGTGTGCGCCTGGTGCTTGGCCGCCGGTTCTCCCTCGATCAGATTCATCTTGGGCGAGCCTATGAAGCCGGCTACAAAAAGGTTCTTCGGGCTTTTGTAGAGCTCCATCGGCGAACCAACCTGCTCGATATTGCCGGCATTCAGCACGACGATCTTGTCGGCCATGGTCATCGCTTCCACCTGGTCGTGGGTGACGTAGATCATGGTTGTCTTGAGCTGGTTGTGCAGTTCGCTGATCTCAAGCCGCATCGTGCCGCGCAGTGCTGCGTCGAGGTTCGACAGCGGCTCGTCGAACAGGAAGGCGGAGGGTTGGCGCACGATGGCGCGGCCGATGGCGACGCGCTGGCGCTGGCCGCCCGACAGCTGCCCGGGCCGACGGTCGAGATAATTGGTGAGGTTCAGGACACGGGCGGCGTCACCGACTTTCTTGTCGATCGTCGCCTGGTCTTCGCCCGCCATCTTCAGCGGGAAGGCGATGTTCTTGCCTACCGTCATGTGCGGATAGAGCGCGTAGGACTGGAACACCATGGCAAGCTTTCGCTTGGCCGGCGCCTCGCCGGTGACATCGCGCCCATCGATCGAGATTGAACCGCCGGATGTATCCTCGAGCCCGGCAATCAACCTCAGCAAGGTGGACTTGCCGCAACCGGAAGGTCCAACGAAGACCACGAACTCGCCGTCCTCGATGGTCAGGTCGATGCCCGGAATGATGACCGTCGCCCCAAAGGACTTCGACACATTGTTGAGCGTTATGTTTCCCATGATTTCCTCCCCCGGGGGACGCAATTCGAGTGTCTGTCGAAAGGGCCGTCGCTCACTTCACGGCACCGAAGGTCAGGCCGCGCACCAGTTGCTTCTGGCTGAACCAGCCCATGATCAGGATCGGCGCGATGGCCAGTGTCGAGGCAGCAGAAAGCTTCGCCCAGAAAAGGCCCTGGGGGCTCGAGAACGAACTGATGAAGGCGGTTAGCGGCGCGGCATCGGTGGCCGTCAGGCGGATCGTCCAGAACGCCTCGTTCCATGCCAGGATGATGTTGAGGAGCATGGTGGAAGCGATGCCGGGCACTGCCATCGGCGTCAGCACATAAATGATCTCGTTCCAGAGCGAGGCGCCGTCCATCCGCGCGGCCTCCAGTATCTCACCCGGAATCTCTCGAAAATACGTGTAGAGCATCCAGACCACGATCGGCAGGTTGATCATGGTCAACATGACGGTCAGGCCGAGCCGCGAGTCGAGAAGGCCGAGATCGCGGAAGATCAGGTACATTGGAAACAGCACCGCGACAGCCGGCATCATCTTGGTCGACAGCATCCACATCAGGATGTCCTTGGTCCGGCGTGTCGGCGAAAACGCCATCGACCAGGCGGCAGGAACGGCGATCAGCAGGGCGAGCAGTGTCGAGCCGAGCGCCAGGATCACCGAGTTCATGAACGGCTTGAAGTAATTGTACTGGCTCTGCACCTCCTGGTAGCTTTCCATCGTGCCGGACGGGATGAGGTTGAAGCCGGCAATCGCCTCGGTCTCCGATTTGAACGATGTGATGATCGTATAGAGGATCGGAAAAAAGATCAGGAAGGCGACAATCCATGCGGCGACCGTGACAATGGTCTTGTGCTGGTTGGTGACTGCGCGGGCCATGGTCTTTTCCTCCGTCCTACTTGTCGAGGTTCTTGCCAACGGCGCGCATCAGGAAGATGGCGACCATGTTGGCGAGGATAACGGCGATGATGCCGCCCGCTGATGCCTGGCCGATTTTGAACTCCAGCGAGGCCTTCTGATAAACCAGGAAGGGCAGGTTGGTGGAGGCATAGCCCGGGCCGCCATTGGTGGTGACCAGGATTTCGGCATAGACGGCAAGCAGGAAGATCGTCTGGATGAGGATGACCACGGTGATGCCCCGCGCCAGATGCGGCAGGGTCAGGTAGATGAAGCGGCTGACGAAGCCGGCGCCGTCCATCTCGGCGGCCTCCTTCTGCTCGCCATCGAGCGATTGCAGCGAGGTCAGCAGGATCAGCGTTGCGAAAGGCAGCCATTGCCAGGCAACGATCAGGATGATCGAAAAGAGCGGATATTGGGCGAACCAGTCGACCGGCTGCAGCCCGAAGAAGCGCGAGATATCGGCAAACACGCCATATCCCGGGTGCATGATCATGTTCTTCCACACCAGTGCGGCTACCGGTGGCATGACGAAAAAGGGCGAGATGACGAGGATGCGCACGACGCCTTGACCCCACATGGGCTGGTCGAGCAGCAACGCCAGCATGATGCCGCCGATGACCGTGATGGCGAGCACGCTGCCGACAAGGATCAGCGTGTTGAGGATCGACTGAAGGAATGCCGGGTTGGAATAGAAAAGGACGTAGTTGTCGAAGCCGATGAAGCCGTCTCGGATCGGATTCAGCGGATTGTATTGCTGAAACGAGAACCACAAGGTGATTCCGAGGGGAATGACCATCCAGACCAGCAGCATGATCACCGATGGTGCCAGCATGAAGCGGGCCAAGGTCTGAGTCTGTCTGGTGGCCATATCGATCCCTCCCCGGTCCGGTTGCGAAATCACTCCTCGCCGGACGAAACATGCGCGTGGATAGTCAGATAATGGTGTCTTCGGCGACGCGCAGCACGCCGCACACACGCCCAAGGGCGAGCGGGTCCTGCACTTGGCTGGCGGATGCGGTCGCCCGGCCGGGGCCGGACGACCAAGGCACCGGGAGGATGCCTACTGGATGTAACCGCCTTCGGTCATCGTCGCCGTCGCGGCTTCCTGCGCCTGCTTCAGCGCCTCGTCGACTGTCATCTGACCGGCAAGGGCTGCCGAGAAGAGCTGGCCGACCGTTGTGCCCAAACCCTGGAACTCGGGAATGGCGACGAACTGCACGCCGACATAAGGCACCGGCTTGACGGTCGGATTGTTGGGGTCGGCCGCGTTGATGGAGTCGAGCGTCATTTTGGCGAAGGGCGCAGCCTCCTGGTATTTCGGGTTCTCATAGAGCGAGGTACGCGTGCCGGGCGGCACGTTGGCCCAGCCTTCCTTCTCGGCGACAAGCGCGAGATAGTCCTTGCTGGTTGCCCAGGAGACGAACTTCTGTGCCGCCTCGGCCTTCTGCGAACCGGCAGGAATGCCGAGTGACCATGCCCATAGCCAGTTGCCGCGCTTGCCGAGACCCGTGTCGGGCGCCAGCGCATAGCCGACCTTGTCGGCGACGGTGGAATCGGTCGGGTTGGAGACAAAGGAAGCCGCCACGGTGGCGTCGATCCACATGCCGCACTTGCCCTGCTGGAAAAGCGCCAGGTTCTCGTTGAAGCCGTTCGAGGAAGCGCCGGCCGGTCCTGCATCGTTCATCAGGTCGACGTAGAATTGCAGCGTATTCTTCCACTCGGGTTGGTCGAACTGCGGCTTCCATTCCTCGTCGAACCAGCGCGCGCCGAAGGAGTTCGACGTCGCGGTCAGGAAGGCCATGTTCTCACCCCAGCCGGCCTTGCCGCGCAGGCAGATGCCGTTGATGTCGTTGTCGCGGTCGGTCATCTTGCGCGCCGCGTCGGCAACGAATTCCCAGGTCGGCGCGTCGGGCATGGTGAGCCCTGCCTTTTCCATCAGGTCCTTGCGGTACATGATGAAGGAGCTTTCGCCGTAGAAGGGTGCGGCATAGAGCTTGCCGTCGACCGACAGGCCGCCGGCGATCGCCGGGATGATGTCGGCGGCATCGTAGTCGGCGCCAAGGTTGTCGAGCGGCAACAGCCAGTTCTGCTTGGCCCAGATCGGAACTTCATAGGTGCCGATGGTCATCACGTCGTACTGGCCGCCCTTGGTGGCGATGTCGGTGGTGACGCGCTCGCGCAGCACGTTTTCCTCGAGCGTGACCCAGTTGAGTTCGATGTCCGGGTTCTTCGACGTAAAATCGTCGGTCAGCTTCTGCATGCGGATCATGTCGCCATTGTTGACGGTGGCGATGGTGATCGATTCCGCATGTGCGGCGACGGCGAGCAGACTCGCGGAGCACAGACCCAGAATGAGGGTGTTCAGTTTCATCAAGAAATTCCTCCCATGAGACGATATTGAGCATTTGCCTTTGGAATGGGCAATTACTCACTCTCCGAGATTTCTGTCAAGACGGATTCGATGCTGCGCTGCAGCACCTGCGGTCGCCACATTGTCAACTGTGCGACGCAGCACCGGCCATTGAAGCGCGGGCCGTGGACTGCCACTGTGCCGGTACGAAGCACAGGACCCCAGGACCCCAATGACCGGACCGGCCCAGCCGCCAGCGCGCGGCCCCCTTGTGTCGGAAAGCATGCTGCGCAATGCCCGCCTTGCCTCCGGCCTGGTGATGATGGCCTTCGTGACGATGCATCTGGGCAATCTGTCGCTCAACCTGATCTCGCTCGAAGCGGCCGAGGCCGGTCGACACTGGTTCCTGGCCATCTGGCGCAACCCGGTCGGCACCGTTGTTCTCTATGCGGCGCTTGTCACCCATGTCGCCCTGGTGTTGCGCAGCCTCTACCGCCGACGCAGCTTCGTCATGCCGCTGCGCGAGGCGGTGCAGGTCATCGCCGGCCTGGCCATTCCAGTGCTTGTCGCCCAGCACGTCATCGGCACCCGCGTCTTCCATGAACTGACGGAAGTGCCCGACACCTATGAATTCGTCGTTCGGGCTCTTTGGATCACCAGCCCCGGCGTCGGCCTGGCGCAGGCAATCGCCCTGGTCGTGGTGTGGGCGCATGGATGCCTCGGGCTGCATTTCTGGTTGCGCTACCGCAGCTGGTACCCGACGGCCAGCCCGTGGTTCCTGATTGCAGCGGTGCTGGTGCCGGTGGTGTCACTGCTGGCCTTCGCCCATGCCGGCCGGCTGGTAGCGCTCCTGGAGCGCCAGCCGCTGCCTGAAACGGTCGACCAGTCGCTGATCCCGGGCGCGCTCGAAACCGCCTATACGCTGACCAATGCGACCTATGTGGTCTTTGCAGGACTGATCGCCTGCCTGTTCGTCATGCGCAGGCTGCGCAGTCGCCGCGAGCGAAGCAGTCTCGTCGAGATCCGTTA
>JBBSOT010000285.1:0-6768 GCA_038259455.1 Hyphomicrobiales bacterium
ATGGCCTCGCGACACCGCGCCAATTCGCCCCTTGCCGACCCCATACCGTCGACCTAGAATCAGCTTCAGGTGGCTGTTCCGTCTTGCGCGGAATTTTGACGGGAGTTTTTCGTGGGCGTAGTTCTCAATCTCGAAAACGGCAAGCGCGATACCGCTTCGATCGGGCAATTGATCGAACTGACGGCAGGCGACATGGCGCGTGTCAACGAACTCATCCTGTCAAAAGCCGGGTCCGACGTCGAGATGATCCCCGAGATCGCCAATCATCTGATTTCGTCGGGTGGCAAGCGGTTGCGTCCCATGGTGACGCTCGCCGCCGCCCAGCTTTTCGGGTACGAGGGCGACAGCCACGTCAAGCTGGCGACAAGTGTCGAGTTCATGCACACGGCAACGCTTCTCCACGATGATGTGGTGGACGAGAGCGGAATGCGGCGCGGCAGCAAGACCGCGCGGATGATCTGGGGCAATCAGGCCAGCGTTCTCGTCGGCGACTACCTTCTCGGCCAGGCTTTTCGCATGATGGTTGACGTTGGCTCGCTCGAGGCACTCGACATTTTATCGACCGCTGCCACCATCATCGCAGAGGGCGAAGTCATGCAGCTTGCAGCCTCAAAGAACCTCGAAACCACCGAGGACGAGCATTTCGCCGTCATCAAGGCCAAGACTGCGGCATTGTTTTCGGCTGCTGCCGAAGTTGGACCGGTGATCGCCGGCGCTTCACGCACAGATCGCGCGGCACTTCGCTCATACGGCATGAATCTCGGCCTGGCGTTCCAACTGATTGACGACGCGCTCGACTATGGCGGGTCGAGTCGCGATCTGGGCAAGAATGTCGGCGACGACTTCCGCGAAGGCAAGGTCACACTGCCGGTCATATTGAGCTACCGGCGCGGTACGCCGGCCGAACGCAATTTCTGGAAGAAGGCCATCGAGGAGAACGCCACCGACGATGCGGCGCTCGAACGCGCAGTTGGCCTGATGAAGCGGCACGGAGCTATTGCCGACACGATTGGCCGTGCTGGCCATTTCGGTGGTGTCGCGCGCGATGCATTGGCGCCTCTCGCCTCAACGCCGCAAAAGGCAGCCTTGCTGGAGGTCATCGACTTTTGCATCAGCCGCGTGGCTTAGAGAGCATCAGGTTCTGATTGAAGCGCTCCAATAAGCCCGGTGACCGGATCGTGAATGATCCAGCATTGAACCCACATCCCAAAAAGGCCATGCTTTGGCGCGACAACGCGCTTTAAGCGAGTAATGCTCAGCGCGCTGCGGGCGCGCGACAGGAAGGATGAATATGCGGCAAGGATCTGGTCGCTGGCTTATCTGGCTGGCCACTGCGGCGGGAATGATGTTTTCGGGACCGTCTGCTTCAGCGGCGACGTCGGAGGCACCTGTTGAGGTAAGTTCGTTCTCTGGAGCCTATCTGGCGGCGCGCGTCGCCGAGGTCGACAACAATCTCGACGATGCCATAACGTTCTACAAGAAGGCACTGGATTTCGATCCTGAGAATCAGGCGCTTCAGCAGAGCATAATGCTCGCCCTGATCTCGCAGGGCCGTTTTGACGAATCGCTGCCATATGCCGAAAAGCTGAAGACGGTCGCCGAGGTCGAACGGTTTTCCCGGCTTGCTCTGGCTGTCGATGCCTTCCGCAAGAAAGACTTCAAGGTTGCGGAATCCTGGCTCAAGCTAGCGCTTGAGTCTGACCTCGACGCTCTGGTTTCCAAGGTGCTCACCGCGTGGGCGAAATCGGGAGATGGCGACAGTGCCGGTGCTGTCGCGATGCTCGACGAGTTGTCCGAACCGCAGTGGTATGGTCTCTTCACCTCATACAGCAAGGCGCTGATCGCCGACTCGGCCGGTTTGAACGAAGAGGCGGAAGCCGCCTATGAGCAGGCGATCGGAGACCTCGCCGCAGGCGGCAGTTCTCCTGAGACCTGGCTGCGCGCTGCGGAAGCCTACGCCGGATTCCTCGCCCGTACGGGCAAGAAGCAGGCCGCGCTCGCTGTTCTCGACAAGGCCGACGAATTCGCAGCGGGACGGTTGCCGCTGCTCAAGCTGCGCGAGAAGATCGACAACGGTGAAACGATAGAACCCCTGGTCGCGACACCTTCGGAGGGCGCCAGTGAGCTTCTTTTCGTTCTGGCGACGGCGCTGAACCGTGCCGGCGGCGAGGCCTTCGTCCGTCTCTATCTGCAATACGCCCTGGCGCTGAAGCCGGACAGCGACGTGGTGCTCGTCCAACTCGCGGGCGTCGCCGAACAGCAGCAGGATGCCGAGGGCGCTATCGCTCTCTATCGCCGGGTTCCGGATGCGTCGCCGCTGAAGCGCGTTTCACAGCTTCAACTCGGTCTCAATCTCGCCGATCTGGACCGTCGCGATGAAGCGATTGCTCAGCTCAAGGCGCTGGTTGCCGAAAATCCAGACGATATGCGCGGTTATCTCGCCCTTGGCGGTGTCTATTCCTCGAAGGAGGACTATGCCAGCTCGGCCGCGCTCTATGACGAAGCGGTCGCCCGCATCGAGGCCGAACCTCAGATTCTTCCGGAGAATCCAAGGGCCAGCGCCAACTGGAACATCTTTTACCAGCGCGGCATCGCCTATGAGCGGCTCAAGCAGTGGCCAAAGGCCGAACCCAATTTCCGCAAGGCGATGGAACTCTACCCCAACCAGCCGCAGGTGATGAACTATCTCGGCTATTCGTGGATCGACATGAATATCAACCTTGAGGAAGGGCTTGAGCTGATTCGCAAGGCAGTCGAGCTGCGTCCGAGCGACGGCTACATCGTCGATTCGCTTGGCTGGGCGTATTACAGGCTTGGTCAGTACGATGATGCGGTCAAGGAACTGGAGCGGGCGGTTTCGCTGAAGCCCGATGATCCGGTCCTCAACGATCATCTCGGTGACGCCTACTGGCGCGCTGGCCGGCGTCTGGAAGCTACGTTCCAGTGGAGCCATGCGCGCGACATGAAGCCGGATGCAGAGGTGCTGGCGGTGGTCGAAACGAAGTTGCAGGACGGCTTGCCACCGCTTGAAGACAAGGCTCTGGCCGAGAAGGTCCCGGCGCAGGCAATTCCTGCCGAGAAGAAACCTGAAGCCACGCCTGACGATCAACGCACCGAACTGTCGACGCCGCAGAATCCGGACGCCATCGTTCCGGCATCCTACAAGGTTTCGCCGGGCCAGTCGCTGTGGTCGATCGCTGCCGATGAACTCGGCAGCGGCAACCGCTACATCGAGATACTCGACCTCAATCCGCAATTGCGCTCAGATCCTGGTCGGCTGGTGCCGGGAATGGAACTGACCCTTCCGGCGGTCCGGTAGGCGGAGCGCGAGCTGCGCTTGTGCGGCTTGACGGTCCCATGATGCGGCTCTAGGACGGGCCACCTTTCGCCGACCGTCCGAGGCATCCCTTGTCAGACAAACAGCCAGCCCATATGCGACCCGATCGCTCCTTCCAGGCCCTGATCCTGACACTCCATGCCTATTGGGCCGACAAGGGCTGTCTCATCCTGCAGCCCTACGACATGGAGGTCGGTGCCGGCACATTTCACCCGGCTACGACCCTGCGCGCCCTCGGGCCCAAGCGGTGGAATGCAGCCTATGTCCAGCCGTCGCGTCGCCCCAAGGACGGCCGCTACGGCGAAAACCCCAACCGGCTGCAGCACTATTACCAGTATCAGGTCATCCTGAAACCCAATCCGCCCAACCTTCAGGAGCTCTATCTGGGCTCGCTTGCAGCGATCGGCATTGATCCTCTGGTCCACGACATCCGCTTCGTCGAGGATGACTGGGAAAGTCCGACGCTTGGCGCCTGGGGGCTTGGTTGGGAATGCTGGTGCGATGGCATGGAAGTCTCGCAGTTCACCTATTTCCAGCAGGTCTGCGGCATCGAATGCTCGCCGGTCGCCGGCGAACTGACATACGGGCTCGAACGTCTGGCGATGTATGTGCAGGGCGTCGACAACGTCTACGATCTCAACTTCAACGGGCTGGAAGGCGACGACAAGGTCAGCTACGGCGAGGTCTTCCTGCAGGCCGAGCAGGAATATTCCCGCTACAATTTCGAATTTGCCGACACGGCCCTGCTGCATCAGCATTTCATCGACGCCGAAATGGAATGCGCGGCAGTTCTGGCCGCGGGCGAACCGGCCGCGGCTGGCGGTCTGCACAGATGCGTGCTGCCTGCCTACGACCAATGCATCAAGGCGTCCCACGTCTTCAACCTGCTCGATGCGCGCGGCGTCATCTCTGTCACCGAGCGCCAGAGCTACATATTGCGCGTCCGCAACCTGTCAAAGGCCTGCGGCGAGGCATTCCTGATGACGGAGGCGGGTGGCGCGTCGTTAAGCAACCAGGCTGCCTGATCATGGCCGGCGACGAACTGACCATCATTCCCCCAACCGCCCCGCTGCGCGGGCACGCGGCCCCGCCCGGCTCGAAGTCGATCACCAACCGCGCCATTCTGCTGGCCGGCCTGTCAAAAGGCACCAGCCGACTGACCGGCGCCCTCATGAGCGACGACACCCGCTACATGGCCGACGCGCTTCGCGCGATGGGGGTTTTGATCGGGCAGCCGGACGACACCACCTTCGTCATCGAGGGCTCTGGTGTCCTCCAGGAACCTGCCGCGCCGCTGTTCCTTGGCAATGCGGGCACCGCAACGCGATTTCTGACGGCCGCCGCCGCACTCATCGATGGCACCGTCATCGTCGATGGCGACCAGCATATGCGCAAGCGCCCGATCAAGCCGTTGATCGACGCGATGGTGTCGATGGGCATAGATGCAACCGCCCCGACGGGATGTCCGCCGGTGACGGTGAGGGGCACCGGTGGTTTCGACGCCAGCCGCATCCTGATCGACGGCAGCCTTTCCAGCCAGTACATTTCGGCCCTTTTGATGATGGCGGCATGCGGGCGCCGGCCGGTCGACGTCGAACTCACCGGCGAGCATATCGGCGCACTCGGCTATATCGACCTGACGACGGCCGCCATGAAATCATTCGGCGCTGAGGTGGAGCGCGTCAGCCCGACAATCTGGCACGTCGAGCCAACCGGCTACCGCGCCATCGACTTTGCCATTGAGCCTGATGCATCGGCATCGACCTATCTCTGGGCAGCAGAGGTTCTGACCGGTGGTGAAATCGATATTGGCATGCCGGCCCACAGCTTCTCGCAGCCCGACGCGCAATCCTACGATCTGATTTCCCTTTTTCCGCATTTGCCGGCGGTGATCGACGGCTCACAGATGCAGGATGCCGTGCCGACCCTTGCCGTGCTCGCTGCGTTCAACGCTACGCCGGTCCGCTTCACCGGCATTGCCAATCTGCGGGTCAAGGAATGCGACCGCATCCGTGCGCTGTCGACAGGACTGAACGCTATACGTCCGGACCTTGCGCGCGAGATCGGCGACGATCTGCTGGTTGCCTCCGATCCGGCACTGGCTGGCCAGTTTCTTCCGGCCCGCATCGATACGTTCAGCGACCATCGCATCGCGATGAGCTTCGCGCTGGCCGGCTTGAAGATGAAGGGCATCACGATCCTGGAGCCGGACTGTGTCGCCAAGACATTCCCGGCCTATTGGGAGATGCTTGCTTCTCTCGGGGTCAGGTATCAGGCCTGAGCGATCGGGCTTCTGCCGATTAGGGTTCTGACCCTAGGGTTTCGCCATGCTGATGATCCGGACCATCGGCGTCAGCGTATTGAGGTCCGGTGCGGCTTGCTTCTGTATCAGGAGCGTTGCCAATTCAGGCTGGTTCTGGGATGTCGCCAACGTGTCCTGAGCAGCCCATAGCCCGGCCACGAGCGCAAGACGCATCGCGGCGGCGGCGGTGAGTTTCAGCATCGTCGTTTCTCCTTTTCAGGCCGCCGGTCCGGCAGCAGCCGGAACGTTGATCGGCGTTGAAATCTGCTTGCCGGATACGGCGATCGTCTCCAGCGCGCGGCGCATGCCCGGCATCTGTTCGGTTCCCGGCGTTGCGACATGAATGGCAAGCAGTGCGGTGAGTGCGATAAGCTGAAGTGCTGTCGATGCCGTTTTCATGGTCGTGCGCCGGTGATGCGGGTTTCTGATACCCGTCTGTCGCGGCACCTGGGGGTTTGGTTCAAATCGGCCGCCACGATTTTCGGGCAGCGGGCGACCCTCTTTCGGGCAAAGCCGATGGTGACAGCCAGGGGCTGACTTGCTATGCCCGCGCCAACTGTTTCAGCGAGACCGAACATGCCCGACTTGCTACTTGAGCTTCGCAGCGAGGAAATACCCGCACGCATGCAGCGCAAGGCTGCCGGCGACCTCAAGAAGATGGTCACCGACGGCCTGGTGGAGGCCGGGCTGACCTACGAGGCGGCGCGCGAATACTGGACGCCGCGCCGGCTGGTGCTCGACCTGCGTGGACTGACAGCCCGCTCCAAGGACGTGCACGAGGAGCGCAAGGGTCCGAGCACCAAGGCGCCCGAACAGGCGATCCAGGGCTTTTTGCGCTCGGCCGGCCTGTCGTCGGTCGATGAGGCCCACATCCACACCGATCCCAAGAAGGGCGATTTCTACGTCGCTCATGTCTCGAAGCCGGGCAGGGCGGCTGAAGAAATCATCGCCGGGCTGATCCCCGGCATTGTCCGCAGCTTCCCGTGGCCGAAGGAGATGCGCTGGGGTGCCGCTTCCGGCCCCTCGGGTCTGACTTATTCGGGTATCGACGGGCTTGGCGGCGAGACGCTGCGCTGGGTGCGGCCGCTGCAATCCATCCTCTGCACCTTCGGCCCGGAGACCGAGGAGC
>JBBSOT010000286.1:0-6741 GCA_038259455.1 Hyphomicrobiales bacterium
GACATGGACGTCAACTATATGGTGATCGCGGAAAAGACGGCAGGCTGAGGCGTCCGGTCAGGGTTTCCTTGCCTGGGCCCTGGTCGTCATCACCACACCGATGACAATCACCAGCGCGCCGAGCCAGGTCAGCGCCTGGTATCGCTCGCCCATGTAGAGCGTACCGGAAATCAGTCCGACGGCCGCTGCCACATAGCCGATCTGGCTGAGATAGACAGGCCCTCCGACCGCTTGCAGCCGGAAGAAGAAGGCAAACATCGCAGCAGCGGAAACAACCTGAGCGGCGGCCACCCAGGGGACATTGGCCAGCGTTTCGAACGCGGGCGCACCTGTAATCATAAGGGTTGCGGCAAACAGCATGGCTGCCGCAGCAAGGTGACTTCCAACGGCAAGTTCGATCGGCCCGGTTCCCGCCGGCCAGTCGGCGGTCCGGTAGATATTGCCGAGGCCAAGACTGACCGGCACCAGCAGCCCGATCATCACCCAGAAAAGCGCCGCGGGCTGACCTGCCTCGCCGCGCGTCCACGCGACCATCACCGCTCCGACGAAACCGACGGCAATGCCGGCTATGCCGAGCAGGTTGGGGCGCCGCACGCCCGACAGCAACGACAGCAGCAGCGTGATCACCGGTGACAGGGTGAACATGATGCCTGTGTAGCCTGCTCCCAGATGCGGAATGGCCGAAAACATCAACAGGTTGGGGATCGCATAGGAAACTGCGGCGGTGATGAAGAAGTAGCGCATTTTGTGCGCCGTCAGCCTCGGTCGCTCGCCTCTGGCGATCACGGCTGCAAGGAGCACGATGCCGGCGCCGAACGAAATCAGGAACGCCCAGACGATGGCCGGAACGCCGGCAGCGGTGCCGATCTTGGAAAACGGCAGCGTCAGCCCGAGCAGTGCGCCGGTGACGATCAGCAGACCGATGGCTGAATTCCAGAGAACATTCATCGGGCGCTCAGCGGCAAGCCTTGGCTTTTCGGGACATGTAACCGCCAGGGTCGATCCCTGTCGAACGTCCGATTTCAGTTCCGGTCGTCGGGAAACACCGGGATCGGCATGAAGCCGACACCGTCCTCGGCCAGACTTTCGGCCTCTTCCTTCGTCGCTTCGCCGTATATGCCGCGTGCATCCGCTTCGCCGAAGTGAATCTTGCGCGCTTCCTCGGCGAATTTCGGCCCGACATAATCAGCATTTTCCCGGATCTTGTCGGCCAGCGCCTTGATCTCGGCCATCGCCTTCTTCTGTTCTTCGCCCATCGCAAGCGCCATCTTCTCACGCCTTCGTCCGGTCGATACAGCAGGCGCCATCAGCGCCTTTTCGACCTTCTTCGAGCCGCAGGCCGGGCATTCCACCAGACCACGGCGCTTTTGCGCATCGAACGCGTCATTGCTGCCAAACCAGGCCTCAAAGTCGTGATCCTTGTCGCAGGAGAGCGAAAAACGGATCAAGAGGCTGCCCCCTTCATCTGCACGGAAGGAGCGATAGGCGCAGGGAGGGAAAAGTCACGCGCATTCTTCAGGTTCGGTATTTTGCGCCGCGCCTGTGCCGACAGATCGGTGTCGATCTCGGCAACAATCACGCCAGGCTTGTCATGGTCGGCCTCGGCAAGAACCCTGCCCCACGGATCGATGATCAGCGAATGGCCGTATGTCTCGCGTCCGTCTTCATGCGTGCCACCTTGCGCGGCGGCAATCAGAAAGGCCCCGTTTTCGATGGCACGCGCCCTCAGCAAGACATGCCAGTGCGCTTCGCCGGTCTGGCGCGTGAAGGCGGCCGGCACGGTCAGCACATCGGCGCCGGCGAGCGCTTCGGAATGGAACAGCTGGGGGAAACGGACATCGTAGCAGATCCCGAAGCCGAGCCTGGCGATGCCGATATCGGTCACAACAGCCTCGCCGCCCGGTTCATAGGCTGCCGATTCGCGCCAGCTTTCGCCATTGTCGAGATCGACGTCGAACATGTGAATCTTGTCGTAACTGGCGAGCAGCGTGCCTTGCGGCGAATAGAGCAGCGCCCGGTTTGCGACCTTGCCGTCGCCGCGCAGGATCGCCGTGGAGCCGACATGCAGATGAATGCCGAGTTCCGCCGACAGCCGGGCGGCCGCCAGGGCGATCAAGTCGTCCTCCTGACGCCTGAACAGCCGCTTGCGCGCTTCGGGGTCGCGCACCATCGCACCGGTCATTTCGGGCGTCTGCACATAGGTCGCCCCCCGGCTGGCCGCTTCGCGCACCAATCCTTCGAAATCCGCCGCGTTGCCTGCCGGATCCATGGTCGAACGCATCTGGATCGCGGCTGCCGTGAAAGTGCCCATGCAAGAATTCCTGGGGTCAGAACCCGTTAACGTGATTGAACCTGGTCCGGGCCGTCGCCAGCAAGCAGCGCGTCAAGCTTGCCCTCGCGCTCCAGCGCGTGCAACTGGTCGCTGCCGCCGACATGCCGGTCGCCGATGAAAACCTGCGGAAAGGTGGAACCGCCCTTCGATCGGGTAATCATCTCCTGGCGCAGTTCTGGCGAGAAACTCGCATCATGCTCTGTATAGGCCACGCCCTTGCTCTCCAGCAGGCGCTTGGCCGCCGAGCAATAGCCGCACATCATGCGTGTGTAGATCGTCACTTCAACCATTGAAGGATTCCGTCAGCCAGATTGCCATATCCCTATATAGGGTCTTGATCGTCCTGCCGGAAGTCCCCGGGCAACACGCGCGCGAATGTCAGCACATCCACCGCCTGCGCACCGCCCTTCTTCAGCGCCCTGGTCAACGAGGCAACCGTCGCGCCGGTCGTGTAGACGTCGTCGACCACGAGCACCCGCCTGCCATGGATCGTAATCTCGTGTTCAGGTGGCACGGCAAAGGCGGCGCGCACATTGTCCTGGCGCTCGCCAAGCGCCAAGCCGACTTGCTGCCGGGTCTTCTTCACGCGCTTTACGGCGGTCGGCTCGAACGGCAGCCTGGCGTGCGCAGCGATTGCCCGCGCCAGTTCGGCGGACTGGTTGAAGCGACGCGCCACAAACCGCCGCCAGTGCAGCGGCACCGGCACCACGACCTGCGCGTCTGCAATCAGTTCCGCCCCGGCGCGCTCCATCCAGCGCGCCATCCACGGCGCAAGGTCGGTGCGATCGGAATATTTCAGCCCCTGCACCATGCGCCGCGCAATGCCCGAATAGGCGACCGCCGCGCGGGCCCGCTCGAAGGGCGGTGGGTTGGCGATCGCCTCGGCCGACAGGAAGCCCTCGCCCATGTCGTGGGAGAATGGCGTTCCCATCACGGCGCACCATGGCCTTTCGAGAAATCGCAGTTTCGGCCAGCAGGCACCGCAAAGCACGCCCGGCTGCGAGACAATGCCGCGGCAACCCGCGCACACCGGCGGAAACAGCAGCCGCGCCGGCGCCGCCAACATGTGCGAGGCGACCCTCTTGATATGCGGCATCATGGCCATACCCCTTGCGGTTCAGGGCAGACGATAGCAAAACCGCATCGTCCAGGCGGTCGTCTTCCGCCGCTCAGTCACGAGGCAGGCGACGTTGCAGCCGATTATAGACACAGAGCTTTTGATCCAACGCAAGCGGCGCGCGCTTGCCAGCATGGTTCCTGGCGCTGATTTCCTGATGCAGCACGCGGCAGAGGATCTGTCCGAGCGGCTGTCCGCGGTCGAGCGGCGCTTCGAGAAGGCTGCTTTGCTGTTTTGCCTCACACCGGCGGCGAAGGCGGCAGTGCTGGCGTCTGGCAAGGTCGACGAGGCGCTCCGCATAGAGGCAGATGCCGCCTTTGTCGGCTCCGACCTTGGCATCGTCGCGGCGCCGGGTCATGTTGCACTTGAGCCAGAAAGCGCAGGCCTCGCCGTATCGCTGCTTTCGCTGCAGGACGAGAACGACATTCCCGGCATGCTGATCCAGATCCGGCGGGCACTCCGTCCAGATGGCCTGTTCCTGGGCGTCATGGCCGGTTCCGGCACGCTCGCAGAGTTGCGGGAATGCCTGCTCGCAGCAGAGGCGGAATTGACCGGCGGCGCCACGCCGCGTGTCACACCCTTTGCCGACATCCGTGAAATCGGCGCGCTCTTGCAGCGGGCCGGCTTTGCCTTGCCGGTGACCGATGTCGATACGGTCACGGTGCGCTACGACACCATGTTCGGTCTGATGGCCGACCTGCGAGCGATGGGCGTCACCAACACGCTTCTGGATCGGTCGAGGACACCGGCAACGCGACGCTTTTTCGCCCGCGCAGCGCAGATCTACGCGGAGCGCTTTTCGGATCCGGATGGGCGCATCAGGGCGACCTTCTCGTTCGTCTGGATGTCCGGATGGGCGCCCGACGCTTCTCAGCAGAAACCGCTCAAGCCGGGATCGGCCGAGATATCGCTCGCAAAAGTGCTGTGACCACGGACTTGGGCAGCAAAAGCGTCAGCGGTTGAACGCTTTTTGCAGTTCCCTGTCCTGATTGGCGAACATGTCGCCCACTGCGTCGCCGAGCTTGCCGCCTGCCCCCACGATGACGAGCGAAAGCAACGCGATGATGAGGCCATATTCGATCGCGGTCGCGCCGCTCTTGTCTGCCAGTAGGCACCGGAATAGTCGCATGTCGGGGTCCATCCTTTGTCGAGCCCAACGTAACATCGACCCGTTAAGAAAGGTTAACGCGGCAGCCTTAACAGTGGCTGGACGGACGACGTTAACCGGAGTTGAAACGGGTCGTTCGAATGCCGTGAAACGCAGTCAGCAGTCGCCGCTTCGGCTGCCATTGCTGCGGATGATGCAAACGGCGCCTGGCGCCTGCATCACGCTTCTGCGAATCGTGTAGCTGCTGCCTTTGGCGATCGAGCCAGTGCTCATGAAGTCCAGGCCCGGCGCGCCGGCGACGCTTGAGCGCGTGAATGAGTCGGCAATAGGGGTCAGGATGAGCGCCAGCGCCACGGCGGCCGAGCCGAACAGAAGAACCAATCTGAGGACCCCGGAAGCGCCGATACCGAACAGTGGCGGTCGCGCCGCGCGGATCAGATCCCAATCGTCTTCTGGTCTCATTCGATCAATCCCGTGTGGTTCAGGACCGCAATGCAGCGTCCTTCATTCCTAGCACGGGTCGAGTTTTTCACGGCCGGCTAAAGGATTCATTAACGCTGCCATAGAAATCCAGGCAGCACGGCTCAAAGAAGATCGATCAGAAACGGAATGAGTGGCGGGTCAGCTGGCGGCATCGGATAGTCACGCATCATCTTTGGCCGCACCCATTTGAGGGTCTGTCCTTCCTTCGGCTGTGGCGTACCCCAGAAGCGGCGACAAACGTAAAGCGGCATCATCAGATGGAATTTTTCGTAGCTGTGGCTGGCGAACGTGAGCGGCGCAAGGCAGGCCGTCCTGGTCTCGATGCCGAGTTCCTCGCGCACTTCACGCACGATCGTTTCCTCGGGCGTCTCGCCTGGCTCGATCTTGCCACCCGGAAACTCCCACAGGCCGGCGAAGGTCTTTCCCTCCGGTCGCTGCGCCAGGAGCACTCGGCCATCCGGGTCGATCAGCGCAACGGCAGCAACGAGCAGCAGCGGCTTAGCGGCGGTCATGGCTCAGCCCGTCGCCGGACGACGGTAGTGATAGCGGTAGATTTCCTTGAACCCAATCGATTCGTAGAGCTTTCGTGCCGCCAGATTGTCTGCCTCCACCTGAAGCCAGGCATGGTTTGCGCCGCGCAGCTTCGCCCATTTCAACGCCGACAGAATTACACGCCGGCCGAACCCCTTGCCACGTTGACTTGCTTGCGTGGCGACCTCGAAAAGACCGGCCAGTTGCCCCTCGTGAACGCAAATCGCAGTGGCCAGAGGTTCATCGTCAACCTCGAGAACAAACAGACCGGCTTCTGGTTGGATCGATCCAATGATCTCCGAAAGTCCGGGCCGCAGCGCTGGATCCAGCTGCTGCGTTGTCATGGCGGCTCCCACGAAGCGCCCCATGTCTTTCATCGGAATCTGGTCCATCGCCCCGCGCACGGCTTTGTCATCCATCTCGAAACCCATGACCAGCGACTCAGAAAGCCGCGACCAGCCTTGCTTGTCGAGGTGATCGGATAAGGGAGCACCCGAAAGCGGCGATATGCGAAATGTCACCGGACGCCCATAGGCCTCGAACCGACGTGCTGCGCGAGCAATTCGCTTGACCAGATTGCCGACATCCCCAGGATCAAGCGGATTGATCGAGTTGAGCCGCTTGGCCGGCAGGCCTGCGGTCAATCTGATCACCCAGGCTCCATCGTAGTGGATTGCCGCGGCCGGCCAGGCACGGAAACCGGCAGCCTCGTACTGGCGCACCGTAGGCAGATCGGCAATTCGAGGCGTCAAGGAAGCACCCTTTGTCAACTGCGATAATCGCCGTTGATCGCGACATATTCCTTGGTCAGGTCGCAGGTCCACACCGTCGCCTTGCCGCGTCCAATGCCGAGATCGGCGACAATGCGGATATCGTCGTTCTTCATGTAGGCCGACGTCGCCTCCTCCGAATAGTCGGGATCCCGCTCGCCCAGATGCGCCAGGCGGTTGTCGCCAAACCAGATCGACAGGAGATCGCGGTCGGCCGGTTCGCCGGCCTTGCCGATCGCCATCACCACGCGTCCCCAATTGGCGTCCTCGCCGGCGACTGCGGTCTTGACCAAAGGCGAATTGGCAATCGACAGCGCAATGCGCTTGGCTGAACGGCCTGACTTCGCCCCCGTCACTGTGATTTCAACCTGTTTGCGAGCGCCCTCTCCGTCGCGCACCA
>JBBSOT010000287.1:0-6731 GCA_038259455.1 Hyphomicrobiales bacterium
GTACCGATGGCACCACGGCCAGCGATCTTGCAGATCGAAAAGCCGCCGCCCGTGGAGATCCAGACCAGCATAACACGACTGGGTGCCAGCATTGACGGCAAGGTTGGCATTGCAGTCAGGGATGTCACGGGTAAATGGACGGCCCGGTACGCCGCCGGCGAACCGTTCCCACAGCAGAGCGTCAGCAAGCTCTGGGTTGCGATCACATTGCTCGACGCGGTCGATCGCGGCGAAATCAGCCTCGATGAAACTGTAACTGTCAGGCAGGCAGACCTGACCCTGTTCAATCAGCCAATTCGGAGGCTGATCGGCAAGACCGGGTACACGACAACGCTTGGCGGCCTGCTAACCCGCGCCCTGGTAGAGAGCGACAATACCGCAAACGACGTTCTTCTTCGTCGGGTTGGAGGATCGTCTGCTGTCAAATCCATGCTGTTGCGCAAACGTCTGGCCGGCATCGATTTCGGGCCAGGCGAACGCCAACTGCAGACTGCGGCCGCCGGGCTGGCCTGGAACCCGCTTTATGCAGATGCTGGTCATTTCCGTCGTGCGCGTGCCGCTTTGCCTATGGACGCTCGCAGGCAGGCGCTGGAAACCTATCTTCTAGCCCCGCCGGACGGCGCGACCGCTGAGGGGATCGTGCGAGCGCTCACGTCGCTGGAGCGCAGTTCTTTGCTGTCACCTGCCTCCACGAGGTTGCTTATCGACACAATGGCGGCCTCTCGGACCGGTCATCGACGGCTGCGAGCCGGGCTCGGCAAGGGTTGGCTGCTCGCGCACAAGACGGGAACCGGACAGGAACTCGGCGGCATGGCTACCGGGTTCAACGATGTTGGACTGCTCACAGCGAGGAGTGGTCGCGTCTATGCGGTTGCGGTGATGATCTCGCACAGCCGGGCGCCGATCGAAGCACGGCAGGCGCTGATCGCCGAGGTTGCCCGGGCGGTAGCTCTCTATGAAGACCCGCAATCCGGACCACAGGTCGCAACTTCGATCGCCAGCGCCCGCGAAGCGGCTTTTACAAAGGGGAGAAGAATATGAGCAACTTGTCAGTGCTGACGGTTATGGCCCTGCTTGCGACGCTTTCCGGATGCGGCAAGAGTGCAGACACGGTGGCGGCAACGGCCCCCGACTCCACGGTCACGGAGACAAGCATAGACGGCACGCCCACCATAGTCGAAGATGAGACACTGCCGCCCTCGGCGGCGGACAACGACCCGGCAATGGACAGCATCGAGGAAACCAGGCCGCCGGCGAAGGACAAGGACCGCAAAAAGTAAGTCCAGCTGTCCGCGCACAACTCCGCCCTTAAATCACAAACGGCGGCTTGCCGTCGCCGAAGAGCACTCGAGCGACGATCTGCTTGTCATACCAGATCTCGACCTTGGCGGCTCCTTCGATTGTCATCGCAAAGGCTGTCGCTGCCTTGTCGTCGACGCAATGCTCCTCAATCCCACGATCGACGTGGCCGGTGCGATCGAGCGCAAAGAATTGGTAACGCTTCATGTCGTCGATGGTGCAGCGAGACGGTAGCCAACGCCGGGCTCTGTAAGCAATATGCGAGGAGCCGAAGGATCTTCCTCGAGCTTCTGGCGGAGCAGTCCCATATAAACCCTCAGATACTGCGCATCGGTCGAGGCGACACCCCATCCGGCGGCGAGCAGGCGCTTGTGCGTAACCACTTGCCCCGCCGAGGCGACTAGAACGGTCAGCAGGCCCCATTCCTTTGGCGACAGCCGCACACCATGCCCTTCGAGCGTCACACGGCGGTCCTTGAGGTCAACGTGCAGAGGCCCATTCGTATAGCTGTTGAGCTTCCCGGCGCCATTGCCTCGGCGGCGAAGCGCTGCCCGGATACGTGCCATCAACACCCCGATCTCGAAGGGCTTGTCGACATAATCATCCGCCCCGCGATCGAGGCTGGCGATCTTTTCGGTTTCCTGATGGCGTGCCGAAATCACGATGACCGCCGCACCGACCGCCGCGGCCGGCTCGATCAGCGATTTGCCGTCGTCGTCGGGCAGCCCAAGGTCGAGCAGCACAAGGTCCACAGCGTAGCTATCCAGATGCCCTCTCGCCTGAGCCGCCGTCTGGGCGATCGCAACCGCATAGCCGGCCGCGGTCAACACCGGCGCCAGGACGGCCGCCAAGGCCGCCTCATCCTCGACAACAAGAATGGCACCGCCGATGTCAGGCATGCTGGACTGCAATTTCTTGCGTCAATCCATCACGTGCTAACGGCAGGCTGACGACGATCCGTGCACCGGGAAGTCCATCCTGCCGTGCTGTGGCGACGATACTCCCGCCGGAGGCTGCAACAAAGCCCTTGGCGATGGCCAGTCCCAGCCCGGAACCAGGACGCATCGAGTCGAGCCGTTGGAAGCGTTCGAACACCCGCTCGCGATCGGCTTCGGGAATGCCGGGTCCATGATCGGATATGCCAAGCTCGAATTGGTCACCATCGGCACGTGAGGTGATCTCGATCGGACCTTTGCCACCATGGACTGCGGCGTTCTCGAGAATGTTTGTCACGGCGGCCTCGAAAAGCTGGGCGTCGGCGCGCACCAGATAAGCGCCTGCCGGGACCCGGCCGGTCAACTGCTGCTCGTTCCTCATGCTGCTGCGCACAGCGGCCGAGGCAACGATATCGGCGGGGTCGAGAACCTTGGTCGGTATTGGAGCGCCGGACTGCAGCCGGGAAAGCTCAAGCAGATTCGCTGTGAAACGGTCGAGCCGTTCGCCTTCGCTCACGATCGTGCGAAGCAGGCTGAGCCGCGTGTCAGATGGCAAGGCCTCGCCATAGTCCGCAAGACTCGATGCCGAGGCAATGATCGTGGTCAGGGGCGTCCGCAGGTCGTGGCTGACGGAAGAAAGCAGCGCCGTCTTCAACTCTTCCGAGCGCGCCAGTGCCATGGCATCGGCGACTTTCGCGGAAAGGTCTGCCCGCTCCAGGGCCAGCGCGATCAGAGCGCCGACCGTCGCCAGATAGTCCTGATCGACCACAGCGGTGTTCGCCGCATTAGCATGCAGGAAGCCGACCGTCTCGTTTGAGACAACAACGGGGTAGGACCCCGCTAGACCGACGCCCGGATCTTCTCCGCCGTCGCAGGGGCAAAAAACCAGCTCCGCACCTGCGGCGCCCGCCGACGCTATTGCAGCCACCACGCTGTCGGCAACCACCGTCGATTGCAGGGCCCGACTTGTACGCAGCAGGCTGGCAAGACGGATGTTTGCAAGTTGCGCCGCCTGTTCGCGATCCTTCAGACGCCCGGCCAATGCGCCGGTGACCAAGGCTGTCAGATTGAAGGCAACCAACGGTGCGAGATCCTGACCCGTGGCAAGACGGAGGGTCATGGTGGGCTCGGCCAGAAAGAAGTTGTACAGGAGAAAGGCGACGATCGATGCGGTGATCGAAGCTGCAAGACCATACATCGCGCCGGCTATAACCACGCCCAATACGATGACCAGAGCGGACGCTGTGTGGTCAATCCACGGCTCGAGTGCGATAGCCACACCCGCGGTCGCCGCGGCCACAAGGATTGCGAAGCTTACGTCGCGCCAGAGCGATGCGCGGCCATAGCTGATCCCCACGCGGGGCGCATCGCCGGGCATGACACCAATACGGTCGATAACGGTCAAGCCAGCGATGGATCGTTCCTGATCGGTCGGAATGCGGAGTTGTCGCGGCGGAGCATACATGATCCCGGGCCCACCCGCATAACCTCTCTAAACCATGCTACCCCGCCGCGACGTTAACGCTGCGCAACCAGCAGGATGGTACCGGTCGCGCACCCGAGCGAGGGACTGCTCGCGGGCTGCGTATGATCCGACGTTGAACGCAGTCTAGCGTCAGCGGCAATACATATAAATACTATAGTAACGCCCCCGCCGGGCGTCCGATATCGCCGTCAAGGATCAACTCTCTGGCGAAATGACATGATAACCAACACGCTTCGCGCCGCTGCCGTTGTCTCGCTGCTTGCACTCCTCACGGCCTGCGGATCGAAGAAGAAGCTCGCCGACCTGCCGCCCGCACCGCCGCAATCGGGTTTAAACTCTTCAGAGGCTGCCGCCATGCAAGGGTCCGACGGTACGGGCGTCGGTAACGTGGCGATTGCCGGGAGCCAAGCTGACCTTGTCGCCCAGGCCGGGTCGGATCATGTGCTGTTCGGAACCGACGCCTTCGAACTCGATCAGGAAGCGAAGACAACCCTGACGGCGCATGCTCAATGGATGTCGAGCCACCCCGACGTGTCCGTAGTGATCGAGGGTCACTGTGACGAACGTGGAACCCGCGAGTATAATCTGGCTTTGGGCGAGCGGCGCGCCTTGTCGGCGAAGAACTTCCTGGTAGCTCAGGGCATTGACGTTCGTCGGCTACGCGTTGTGTCATATGGCAAGGAACGACCGGCGGTCGAACGGTCCGATGAGGAGGCCTGGCAGCAGAACCGCCGTGCGGTGACGGTCGTTGTCGGTGCCTGAGGAACGGGACGGCAGTCGAGATCAAGCTGCATGGATATCGCCACGGGATGCGAGAAGCTTGCCGCACGAGCCAGCTGTGTCCACGAAGGTCACTGCTCACGACATGCATCAAAATCGTGAGTATTTTCCAGCGTCGGGTGACGACCTCGTCAAATCCGACGACAACCGACAGGACGACCTTCCGACAGGTATCGGAAAGCTGAGCCTCCCCACGGATGCTCTGCTTGTTCTTGCTGTGGCCGGGCTTTCCGTCCTTGTTTTTGCGGCTATTCGAAACTGGTACGCTTGAGGACGAGAGTTGCGCCCAGGCGGATATTCCTGGTGGTGGCCAACGAGATCTTCTGCCCCGGATGTCTCTTCGAAACTAGATTTTGCGCCGACTTATGCAATTGCTCTCTATGATCCTTACTGCCACCGTCACGCCCGCAGCTGCCGCGCCGCTGCCGGCGCCCGTTGCGGCTATGCTCGATGCCGTCCGAAGTGATCCCGACCAGCTTCAGAAGATGGCGGAGGTTGCAAAACGTACCTATCCGGCATCCACTGCCGAGATTGACGAGATAGTCGCAGCCATGAGAGCTGACGACGCTGCTGCACGAACGCGCAAACTGGCAAGCCAGCGTGCCTTTGAAGGATGGAGCGGGACGGGCGAACTCGGAGCGTTTACCTCCTCGGGCAATACCCGGAACAGTGGCATGGCGCTCGCCGGCAGATTGGTCAAACAGGGCGTCAACTGGAAGCACGGTGCGCGTAGCGCCGTCGACTACCAGCGGGAGAATGGCCGCACCTCCAAGGAACGGTATTTCGCCGGTTATGAAGGGAACTACAGCGTCTCTGCTCGAGGATATGGGCTGCTTACAAGCAGCTATGAGCGTGACCGCTTCTCGGGCTTCGATCATCGCTTCGCCCAGTCTGTCGGTGTCGGCTATAAATTGATCGAGCGGCCAACGCTGAAAATGGCTCTTGAGGGAGGTCCGGCGCTGCGTCAGACCCGCTTTACCAACGGGCTCGACGATGTTGGCTTTGCCTTTCGTAGCGCCGCCAACCTCCGCTGGGACGCGACGCCGAAACTGGCTTTCACCCAGAACGCGAGTGTTTACCACGACACATTTAACACATCTCTTCAGTCGCTGGCGGCGACAACGGCAAAACTCAACGGTGCGTTGTCAGCCCGGGCCTCGTTCCAGCTTAATACAGAATCCAATCCGCCTGCCGGCCGCCGGACAGCCGACACTACTAGCAGGCTGACGCTGGTTTACTCGTTCTGAATGCGACAGGTGAGGTCGGGCGAACCGCTTGCACTGCGATGCGCCACTCCGCGCTGGGCATCACCTTGCGGACAGAGCGGTCAGCGGCATTCGTGCGTCGCGGCGCGAAGTCGGGTTAGGCTTGGCACCTCGACCTCGCGCCACCGCTCGCGACCCGGTTCTTGTTCCCGAGCTGTGTCTGGGATATCTGCAAAGCATGGTCGCTTCGACAAAGCTAGGCCTTCTTGGATCGGCGCTCGCCTGTGTGGGTGCGCTTGGCGCTGTTTCTACTTCTGCGCAGACGGCAGCATCCGACACCGGAACGCCGAAGCCGACGGAAGCAGCCTCGATCGCGCCTGAGGGCGCATTGCTAATTGGGAGGCCGGTTCTTGGCGCCCCACCTAATACTGCCGCCGCGTCTTTACCCAGTTTGCAGGCACACAACCAGCCCGCAGGTGCCAGTAAGCGTTCGACTGTTTTTCAACGTTGCCCTGACATTGCCGATGTGAGGGAACTGGACTTGATCGTCGTGTGCGCGGGCAATTCCCCCAGCCAACGTTATCGCCTTGATTTCGATATCGTCACTGCCGCGAAGATTGGGCCAATATCCGATCGGGGCGCGCTGCTTCGCATAGATATCGATGGGGGTGGTCATTGCGGCATTGTGGGCTCAACTCGGTGCTCGGAAGGCTATATACCTGTGTCGGCGATTGCTGCCAAAGCCGTCGAAGTAGCGATACTGATCGTAAAAGGCGAAGACTGGCGCGGCGCTTTCCCATCGGGCCCGACGGAGTATGAGCGCTATCGGGCAATGGAGCCTAATCGTTCACGAGCTGCTCTAGATGCGTCTCTAGCCTGATCTAGTCACCGGCAGCGTTTCTCAGCCGATGGGTCAGCGCAGGCGTCGTGTAGCCGCAGGCAGGGCGCATGGGTCCGAAGCGCCTGTCTCATCGCGGGTTCACAGGTTGGGGCGGAGTTGATGGGCGGGGTTCGTTTGGCGGCCAC
>JBBSOT010000288.1:0-6721 GCA_038259455.1 Hyphomicrobiales bacterium
CATGCAGCTCGTTGCATGCACGCCGAACGGCCCCCGGCGATGTCGCCGATGGTTTCCCGGACATTCTTCGGAGTTCCTGATGTCATTCCATTCAATTCGCGAGCGCGGCGACGGTGTTCTCATGCCTTCGAGGCGCAAGTTCGTGCAAGGTGTGGCCGTCGGCGGCGCCCTGGGCGCCCTGGGGCTGTCGTCCCGGTATGCCTGGGCGGGATCGGCTTTTGATCCTTCGTCCAGCGATCTGCCGACACTGTCCGGCACGCAGTTCGACCTGTCGATCGACCGGTCGCCGGTCAATTTCACCGGCCGCGCCCGCTCGGCGTTCACCGTCAACGGCAGCCTGCCAGCGCCGCTCTTGCGCATGCGCGAGGGCGATTCCGTCACCCTGCGGGTGCGCAACAAGCTGTCTACCAGCACCTCTATCCATTGGCATGGCATCTTGCTGCCGGCCGGCATGGACGGGGTGCCGGGCCTGAGCTACGACGGCATCGCACCCGGTGAAACCTTCGTCTATCGATTTGAACTCAAACAAAGCGGCACTTACTGGTATCACAGCCACACCCGGTTCCAGGAGCAGTCGGGGCTGTATGGCCCGATCGTGATCGAACCACGTGGCGGCGAGCGTTTCCCGGCTCAGCGCGACTACGTGGTGATGCTGTCGGACTGGTCGGACGAGGATCCGGAAACCATCTTTGCAAACCTCAAGAAGATGGGCGACTTCTACAACATCAACGAACCCACCGCGGCGGACTTCGCCCGCGACGCGTCGCGCATGGGTATCCAGCAGGCACTGGCCAAGCGCCGGATGTGGAACCAGATGCGGATGAGCCCAACCGACCTGGCCGATGTTACCGGGCATGCCTATACCTACCTGATCAATGGCGCCACGCCGGACGGCAACTGGACCGGACTGTTCTCGCCCGGCGAAAGGGTCCGTCTGCGCTTCATCAATGGCTCGGCGATGAGCATCTTCGATGTACGCATCCCGGGACTGAAGATGACTGTGGTCGCGGCTGACGGCCAGGATGTCGAACCGGTCAGCGTCGATGAGTTCCGGATCGCGACCGCCGAGACCTATGACGTGATCGTGGAGCCGGCGGGCGATCGACCCTACACGCTGTTCGCGCAATCCATTGACCGCCAAGGGTTTGCCCGCGGCACGCTGTCGCCGCGCCCAGGTCTACAGGCCGGGGTCCCGGCCGTGGACACGCCGCAATGGCTGACGATGACCGACATGATGGGTGCGATGACGATGACCATGGCCGGCATGGATATGGCGGCGATTGACAAGCTGGATGCGGAACACGCCATGCACGGTGGCATGCGAAAGGACGAGGATCGCGCCCTGCCCGGTGCACAGCCCGGAAAACCGGGAATGGCCAGGGCGCGTCACGCCCGCACCGAATATGGACCGGGCGTGGACATGCGTGTGGACATGCCCCGGATCAATCTGGACGACCCCGGCATCGGTCTGCGCGACAACGGACGCCGGGTGCTGACTTACGCAGACTTGCACACGGTCGGTGGGCCCTTGGACCAGCGCGAGCCCGGGCGCGAGATCGAACTGCACTTGACCGGCAACATGGAACGCTACATGTGGTCGTTCGACGGGCAGAAATTCTCCGGCGCCAGGCCCATCCACTTCCGTCACGGTGAGCGGGTACGCGTGACCCTGTCCAACGACACGATGATGCCGCATCCGATCCACCTCCACGGCATGTGGAGCGAGATGGAAAGCCCGTCCGGTGAGTTCCAGGTGCGCAAGCACACCATCATGGTTCAGCCGGCACAGCGCATCAGCTACCTGGTCAATGCCGACGCACTGGGACGCTGGGCCTACCACTGCCACCTGCTCTACCACATGGAAGCGGGCATGTTCCGCGAAGTGGTGGTGTCATGAGGGTTTCATCATGCACACGGTCGGCATCGCACCCCATCCGCAGGCTGGCAACGTTCTGTTTGCTCGCCGCGCCCGTGTTGGCCAGCGCGCAGTCCACTGACCATGAGAAGCACATGCAGTCGATGTCCGGCATGCAGATGCCCATGCCCCCCGCGGAAAAGACGCCACCAGCAAAAAAGAGAGCAGAGACGGCACCAACCGCGCGAAAGCCCGCATGCCCGGAATCGGTTCGTAAAGACCCAAGGACCGGCAAGACAGCCACATCGCGGTGCACGCAGCAACAGAAAGATGATGCGAAGGAGAAGCACGCCGCTCCTGTCGAGCAGATGGATCACTCCAGCATGGGAGATATGGATCACTCGAACATGAAGGACATGCATCATTCCCGGACGGAAGACATCGATCACGCCACCATGGAGGGCATGGATCACTCAACCATGAAGGACATGGACCATTCCAAGGTGGAAGGGATGGATCACTCCCAAATGGACATGGGGGCGATGAACATGCAAGGCGGCGGTCCGCCGCCGGACGCGCGCGATCCTGATTATTCCGATGGTGTCGACTATGGATCGATGCGTGGCATGGACATGGACGACGATGCCAAGCACTTGTATGTGCTGTTCGACAACCTGGAATATCGGTACAACAGCGATGGCAATGCGCAGGCCATTGATGCACAGGCCTGGTATGGAGGTGATCGCAACAAGCTGTGGCTCAAACTCGATGGCGAGCGCAGCGATGGTCGCCTGGGCGCCACAAGAACGGAGGTACTGTGGAACCACGCGATTTCAACTTACTGGGGGGCCCAGGTCGGGCTACGCCACGATTTGGGCGACGGGCCAACCCGTAACTGGACAGCAATCGGCGTGCAAGGGCTGGCACCCTACTGGTTCGATCTTGAGGCGACGGCGTATGTCGGTCAGTCGGGGCGCACCGCGCTGCGTGTGGAAGCAGAATACGAGCTCCTGTTCACGCAGCGACTGATCCTGCAGCCCGATGTCGAGGTCAACTTCTACGGAATGGACGATCCCGCCCGTGGCATCGGCTCAGGCCTGTCGGATCTTGATGTGGGCCTGCGCCTGCGCTACGAGATCACGCGCAAATTCGCCCCGTACGTCGGCGTCGCCTGGTCGCGCAAGTTCGGAAATACCGCCGATTACGCCCGCGTCGCGGGTGAGGACGCTCAAGACACCCAGCTCGTTGCTGGCTTCCGCATCTGGTTTTAAGGAGACCACCATGAAACCGCATACACGACACATCCTGACCACGACCGTCGTTCTTGTCGTTCTGGTCATCGGCACGGCTGCTGCATTCGTCTGGTCGGGCGCCTACAACATCGGTGCTGACAATCCGCACTGGAGCGCCACGCACGCGATGATCGATGCCCTGCGCGAGCGATCGATCCAAACCCGGTTGGACGGCATCCAGGCACCGAACCTCGAAGACCCCAAACGCATCCAGCTTGGCGCGGTGAATTACAGTGCGATGTGTACCGGTTGCCATTTGTCGCCGGGCGTCGATGACACCGAGATAAGGCCGGGTCTGTATCCGATGCCCCCGAACCTGACCAAGGAAGACTTGGGCGACCCCAGGCGCACGTTCTGGGTCATCAAGCACGGCATCAAGCTGACGGCGATGCCGGCCTGGGGCAAGACCCACACCGATGAACAGATCTGGAACATGGTGGCCTTCCTGCACAAGCTGCCCGGCATGACGCCTGCGCAATACGCGCAGCTGGGCGGAAAGCCACCGGCAGAGGATGAGGATCACATGCACGCGGGCATGGAAGATCATCACGCAGGCGCAGAGGATCACGGAGGGTCAGAGGCCTCGCACGATGAACCGACCGCCGGGCAAGGCGAGATGCACACGCATGCCGACGGCACGCGCGAGAGGCATCCGACGTCGACACCGGCCGACTCGCACAAAGAGGACGGTCATGAGCATTGATCGACCACATCATCTTCCGCGCGGCAAGGTGCCCCAGGTTTTGGCGACCTGCCTGTCTATGGGCCTGATGATGTCGCCATTGCTTGCTGGCGCACATGAGCCCAAGGCCGCTGTCCCGCTCGCAACGCAGATCGACGAGGCGGCCCAGCCCGCGGTGGCCGTGGTCGATCGATTTTCGGCAGCGTTACGGACAGGCGATTTGCAGCGCGCCGGATCCCAGCTGGCCGATGACGTCCTGATCCTGGAAAGCGGCGGTGCGGAGCACTCCCGCGCGGAGTATCTGGGCGGTCATGCCAGGGATGACGCCGCATTTCTCAAGGGCGCTCACATCGACATCAAGCAACGCATCGCACGATCCGTCGGCAACATGGCATGGGTCGGCACCGAAAGCGAACTGCATGCCAGCATCGATGGCAAACCGCTGACCCTGCGCAGCACCGAAACCATGGTGCTTCGACGCGACGCTGGGAAGTGGGAGATCGTGCACATCCATTGGTCATCACGACCGGTCAAGGCCGGCGCCAACCCTTAATCCTGATGAAGGAGAAAACGACAATGTCAAAATATATGAAGTTTGGCGCAATGATCGCCACCTCAACCGCGGTGATGTTTGTCCTGATGTATCTGAACACCTACGCCAGCGATCATATTTTCTTCAGTGAGACACGATTTTACATGGCGTTCGTGATGGGCGCGTCGATGGCGATAGTCATGCTGCTTTTCATGCTCAAGATGTATGAAAGCAAGACAACCAACATGGCGATCATTGTGGGCAGCGTTGCGGTGTTCGCTCTCGCGCTTTGGCTCGTCAGGAGCCAGGAGACGGTAGAGGATGTTTCCTACATGCGGGCAATGATCCCCCATCACTCCATCGCCATCCTGACCAGCGAGCGCGCCAACATCCGCGATCCGCGGGTTCGCAGGCTAGCCGATGGCATCATCGAGGCGCAGGTGCGCGAGATCCGCGAGATGAAGCAGCTGATTGCCGACTTGGAGGCCAACCCGGTGCCTACGGATGCGCCTGACTTGACGCCAGTGCCAGCACAGTAGAGACCGCGCGCCAAAATGGATCATCAGCATAAGATCCATTGCAATGGATCAAGGGAGCTAGTTCATGCGCCACGCACAATTTCCCAATCATCGACCATCCCCAAGCGTTCCTGGGCGAGCAGCACGGTTCGCACGAGCGGCGAACCTGGGTGCGATTGTCTCCGTGGGCGCGATCGTGGCACTGTCCCTTGGGTGGCGGTTCGGTTGGGCGCGACCCAATGCCTTGGTGGGCTTGGAGGTGCCGCGCTGATTGCCCACTGGGCGTGGAAACTAATGCGCGACGCCGCGGCGGTCCTGCTCGACCGCAGCGGCGATCCCACAATGGCTTCGCGGATCCGTGAAGCCATAGAGCAGAATGACAATAGTGTCTATGACCTGCACCTGTGGCGGCTTGGTCCGGGGCATCATGGGGTGATCGTGGAGGTCGTGTCCGACTGGCCGCAGCCGGCGCAGGCCTACCGCAACTTGATGGGGCATATCAGCGGCCTCTGGCACATCACCATTGAAACTCGCCTGCGCGACTACTCGATCACCTGACTAACAAAGACCTGACTCTGCACTCAACTCAAGGGCCAGAAATGGCCGGACTCCTTTCAAATATGTCTCCAGTCTCTCCCTCCTGCCGTTCGAATTCTCTAGCTGACTGCGCAATCGAGTCACTTAACAGCGACTGCTTCTGTATTACGCTCGACACAGCAGCACTGCGCCGCGCGCTGCAATCCCAATTGCAGCTACCAGACCTGTACGATCTGATTGAGGCACGCTGTCCGCACCTGTTTTCCGCCAATCCGGTGTTCATTTCCCCGGTCCATCGCGAACGCATGGCGGAAATCGTTCGCACGGTCACTGCAGTCGTGGCACTACCGGCGTATCGGGAAGCCGTATTGGCCTCGGCACCCGACATCGCCCGTCGTGATCCCGGTGGGGCCATCGGTGTTTTCTTTGGTTACGATTTTCACGTCGCCGAGGGCGGACTCGGCCTGATCGAGATCAATACCAATGCCGGCGGTGCGATGCTCAGTGTGGCGCTGGCGCGTGCGCAGCGTGCCTGTTGCGCCCCGCTGCAAGACATGATCCCCGCGGCGGCGGCGATGGAAGAGGCCATCGTCGACATGTTTCGGAGGGAGTGGCATTTAAGCAGGCACAGCCGACCCCTGCGCTGCATCGCCATCGTCGACGAGGCACCGCAGCAGCAATATCTGTATCCAGACTTTCTGCTGTTCCAGGATCTTTTCCGCCGCCACGGGTTCGAGGCCATCATCGCCGATCCCTCGGAGTTGTCGCTGAGTGACGGCGTACTCCGGCACGATCGCACGAATGTGGATCTGGTCTACAACCGGTTGACGGATTTCTCACTACTTGAGCCCGCCAATGCCGTCCTGCGCGAAGCCTACCTGCAGCACGCCATGGTATTGACGCCGCATCCCCAGGCGCATGCGCTATACGCCGACAAACGTAATCTGGCGCTGCTGAGTGACGACCGGCAACTGCAGGCACTGGGCGTACCAACGCCCAGCCGCGACATCCTGCTGGCCGGAATTCCGGCCACCGAGCGCGTCGATCCGGCCCACGCCGAACGGTTATGGGCCCAGCGGCGCGGGCTGTTCTTCAAGCCGGCCACAGGTTTCGGCAGCCGTGCCGCCTATCGCGGTGACAAGCTCACCCGCCGGGTCTGGCAGGAGATCCTGGCGGGCGACTATGTGGCCCAGGCGATCGTTGCACCGGGAGAACGCGTCATCTCCAGCCAGTTGCCGCTGCAGACGCTGAAGTTCGATGTGCGCAACTATGCATACGAAGGCCAGGTGCAGTGGCTGGCAGCTC
>JBBSOT010000289.1:0-6669 GCA_038259455.1 Hyphomicrobiales bacterium
ACTTCGCCTGCCTTCTTGTCGGGGCAGACCACGTGCACAGTATGCCCAACAGCATGCATGCACTGCTCGAAGACGAAAATTTCGTACTCCTCGCTGTATTCCCCCACAAGCATCAGTATTTTCTTGCCCGACATTAATCATCCTCCCTGGATATCGATCGAATTTGCGCGACAGAACAGTCGGCGGCACTCTAGGCGGAGGACGACTCAAATGCAATTGGTCCGACCAGATTTGCAATAGCCTAGTCCAGCGATCAGACCGGTACGCTCAATCGGCGCGGGTGCGCCGCCATGCATATTTCTCGGCTCGGGCGGCCGGCTTCGCAGCAGGCTGGTAGTGCAGCGCTATGCCGCCAGTGTCACCCGTCTCGAGCCGTCGGATCAGCACCGGATCTGCCACTTCAAACTCATCGAAGCCAACGCGCAACATGTGTGGCAACTGGTCGACCAGAACCTGTCCGGTAGCCCTCACCGCTCCCTCAAAATGAAGGCGGCTGCGCAACAGTTCCGCCTTCGAGAAGGATCGACCGTCGGAAAAGACCGGAAACGCAAGCGCCACCAGTGACAGTTCGTCGAGGAGGCCCGCGATCTTGTCGAGTTCATCGCCTGGTTGGAGCAAGACGCCAAGCCGTTCCTTCGCCGACAGGCGCTTCTGCGCGTCGAGTTCGAGAATTTCCATCAGCGGCAGGATGAAGCGACCGTTACCAGCCAGAGCGGCGGAACTTTCGGCATGAGTCCACTCGTCTTCGCGGAAACCGCTTGGTGTCCAGAGCCGCGGCGCGGTCCCCGATGTCGGGTTAGCCATCCAGGAATCCTACAATGACGCGTCTGTCAGCGAGCGGTCGAGCCCGGACAGATGTATGCCGCATTCGACTTTCACCTGTCCAGCCCAGCGCCCGCTACGGGCGTCCTCGCCAGGCTGAACCGGCTGGGTGCATGGAAAGCATCCGATCGACAGATAACCATAGGCGACCAGCGGGTTCACGCGCAGGGCATGTCTGCGCATGTAGTCGGCCTGGTCCGAGGTGGTCCAGCGGGCCAACGGGTTGATGCGGATGCGCGAGCCGACTGCCTCGAAGGCCGGCAGTGCGGACCGCGTTTCTGCCTGAAAGCGCTTCCTGCCCGTGAACCAGGCCCGGAACGGCTCGATGCCCCTGGCGAGCGGCTCGACCTTGCGAATATCGCAACAGGCATCAGTGCTCGACTTATGCAGATTGCCATCCGGATCCAAGCGCTCGAGTGCTGCATCGTCGGGGCCGATGACCCGCAGATTGGTCAGGCCAAAGTCGGCAACCAGCGCGTTGCGGTAGGAGAGCGTTTCCTCAAAATGCTTGCCCGTGTCGAGAAAGATCACAGGCAATGTGCGGTCAATGGCTGCCAGCATATTGAGCAACACAGCAGAATCCGCCCCGAATGAGGAAACGGCAGCGATCTCTCCCTGGAAATGGTCTCGGATGGCCCGCTCGATAATCTTCTCGGGCGCCATCTGCACATAAAGGGCATCGAGGCGCGCCGCTTCCGCCAGCGCCTCGACTTCGGCCTCAGGCGGCCTTGGCTTCGCCAGCATAGAGCGCCTCCTTGAATGGGGCCTGGCCGACCCGCCTGTAGGCATCGAGGAAGGTCTCGGAGCCATCGGACCTGACACGCAGATAGGTGTCCACGACGGTTTCGATCGCATCGGTTATCTCGTCGGGGCCGAATCCGCGGCCGATGATCTCGCCCACCGATGTGTTCTCATCGCCCGAGCCGCCAAGCGTTACCTGGTAGAGTTCAGCACCCTTCTTCTCGACCCCCAGTATGCCGATATGGCCGACGTGATGGTGGCCGCAGGCATTGATACAGCCCGATATCTTCAGCTTCAGTTCGCCGATCTCACGCTGACGCTCCATCGAGGCAAACCGCTTCGAGATGTTCTGGGCGACGATTATCGACCGGGCATTGGCGAGCGCGCAGTAGTCCAGGCCCGGGCACGCAATGATGTCGGTGATCAGATTTGAGTTGGCGGTCGCCAGCTGTATCCCGACCAGGGCGTCGTAGACCGCCTTCAGGTCGGCGCGGGCGACATGCGGCAGGATAAGGTTCTGTTCGTGGCTGACACGGATTTCGTCGAAGCCATATCTTTCGGCTAGGTCGGCAATCGCCTCCATCTGGCTGTCGCTTGCGTCACCTGGTGCCTCACCTATGCCCTTCAACGAGATCGTTACCGCAGCATAGTCGGCATGCCGGTGAGTGATGACGTTCTGGTCGAGCCATTCCGAGAAGCCCCGCGAATCAAGCCGCGCCAGGCGCAAGGCCTCGTCGCCTTCCGGCCGCGCAGTCAAGGACGGCGGCGCAAAATATCGCTCAATGGCCCGGATATCCTCTTCGGGCAGCTTGAGGTCGCCGTCCTTCAAGGCTGTGAACTCAGCTTCGACCTGGCGCGCGAATTCCTCTGCGCCGGTTTCGTGTACCAGAATTTTGATACGTGCCTTGTACTTGTTGTCACGGCGACCGTGCAGATTGTAGACCCTGAGAATTGCCGTGCTGTAGGTAAGCAGGTCCTTCTCGGGCAGGAAATCGCATATCTTCTTGGCGATCATCGGGGTTCGCCCCTGCCCGCCTCCGACATAGACGGCAAAGCCCAGTTCACCCTCGG
Organism: Hyphomicrobiales bacterium; assembly: GCA_038259455.1. GTDB lineage: Bacteria > Pseudomonadota > Alphaproteobacteria > Rhizobiales > Rhizobiaceae > CAMYMG01. The sequence continues at coordinate 2,635 of JBBSOT010000289.1, forward strand.
CGTTCTTCTTCACATGAAGTCCGATGTCGTGAACCTGGATCGCCGCCCTGTCGCGCTCGGCACCAGTCACGGCAATCTTGAATTTACGAGGAAGGTAGGAAAACTCCGGATGCACCGACGACCACTGGCGCAAAATCTCGGCGTAGGGCCGTGGATCGGCAACCTCGTCGGCGGCAGCGCCGGCGAAATGATCGGCAGTCACATTGCGTATGCAGTTGCCGCTGGTCTGAATGGCGTGCATTTCGACGCTCGCCAGGTCACCCAGTATTGCGGGAATGTCGGACAGGGAAGGCCAGTTGTACTGAATGTTCTGACGCGTCGTGAAGTGGCCATAGCCCTTGTCATATTTACGGGCGATGTGGCCGAGCATCCGCAACTGCCTGGAATTCAAAGTACCATAGGGAATAGCAACCCGCAGCATATAGGCGTGCAGTTGCAGATAGACGCCGTTCATCAGCCGCAGCGGCTTGAACTGATCCTCGGTTATCTCGCCGGTCAGACGACGGTCGACCTGATCGGTGAACTCTGCCACCCGGGCCTTTACGAAATCGTGGTCGAACTGATCGTAACGGTACATTTTCTTCGTCTCTCGGGGCGCGTCCGCCCTCCTGTTTGGTTAATCTGATCGGCCAGCGTGATGCTTGGCCTGTTTGCCCAGGTCGCTTCTGTTCGTCGGTCCGGCGGCACGAATCCGCTCTCGAAGCCGGATCGGCACGGTCTGGCCGTCCACCTGCTCAATGTCGATCAGGTTCACATCAACCACCAGATTGTCGGCGCAGGCGGCGTCGCCCGCTGCGCTCAGCCAGCCTTCAGTTTCCTTGTCACTGGCGATCACGGCATCGTCTATGGATGCTGACCAGCTTTCGTCAGCCGCCAGCCACACGGCTTCGCCATCGGTTAGACGGTTGGCGGTCAGCACCTTCATGCGATTGCCTCTTCACCGGCAGCCGCGAAAGTCGAGTTCCGGTTTTGCGCCGCCAGCGGCTCGGAACGATCAAAATTGGCGCCGGCAACGGCATCGCCGATGATCGTCATGACAGGGCCGGTCAGGTCAGCGCGACCTGCCAGCGACGGCAGGTCGGTCAACGTTCCATGGAAGCGGCGACGGCTGGCAAGGCTGGCATTCTCGACCACGGCGACGGCAGTGTCAGGCGACAGGCCGGCTTCGATCAGGCGCGATGCAACATCAGCCGCCACCGAGCGGCCCATATAGATGGCAACGGTCGCGCCCGCGATGGCGAGCTTGCCCCAGTCCGGCAGTGCGCCGCCCTTGAGATCATGGCCGGTGGTGAAAACCATCGACGACGAAACGCCGCGCAGCGTCAGCGGCAACTCGAAATCGGCAGCGGCCGCAAATGCAGCCGTAACGCCCGGTACGACCTCGTAGGATATGTTCGCCTCGCGCAGCGCCTGCATTTCTTCACCGGCGCGCCCGAACACCAGCGGATCACCCGATTTCAGGCGGACGACGCGCTTGCCCGAGCGTCCCAGGGTCACCAGCAATTCGTTGATCTCGGCCTGTGACTTCGAATGGCAGCCCTTGCGCTTGCCAACCGGCATCCGCTCGGCATCGCGCCGACCCATGGCCACCACTGCCATCGGCACCAGTGCGTCATGGACAATCACGTCGGCGTCCATCAACAGGCGCTGGGCGCGCAGTGTCAGCAGATCTTCGGCGCCAGGCCCGGCGCCGACCAGCGCGACATGGCCCTTGGCGGTGCCGGAGTGCCGCGCCATTAATTCTGTCGCAGCAAGACGGGCTTCTGATATGTGGCCGACCTCCATGGCTCGGGCCGGCGCGCCGCTAAAGAATTCGCTCCAGAAGCGGCGGCGTTCGCCACCCTTGGGGACAATTTTCTCGACAGCATCCCGCAACGTGCTTGCCAGACCGGCCAGGGAACCGAGCGACGGCGACAAAAGGCGGTCGATCCGGGCCCGCACGATCTGTGCAAGCACGGGTCCGGCGCCCTCTGTGCCTATGGCAATGGCCAACGGCGCGCGGTTGACGAGAGCCGGGGTGAAGAAGTCGCATAGTTCGGGGCGGTCAACGGCGTTGACCGGAATATTGCTGCGACGCGCCTCTTTCGTAACAGCGCGGTCAAATGCTGCATCGCCGGTCGCTGCGAAGACAAGGACCGCGCCTTCAAGATGGTCGGACCGGAACGCCTGTGAAACAAGCACGGCGTCATTTTCAGCAATCCATTCGAGGAGATCCGGCTCAGGCGCTTCAGCGACGATGCGTATCTCGGCACTCGACTGGCCGAGCAGCCTTGCCTTGGCAAGCGCTTCCTCGCCGCCACCAACGATGACCACAGTCTTGCCTTCAACCCGCATGAAAACGGGGAAGGCGTTGAGGCGGGTGATGTCCTTTGGCATGGCAAGCAACTTCCGAATTGTCAGTCGGAAGTTTTACGCTCGTCAGTCACCCCGCTGAAGAAATGGCGTGGCTCGACCCTTACCGTGAGGCAATTGCTTTTCCGTCGGGGTACGCTGCGACAGAAAAAACGTCCCAGGCCGGCTTTATCGCCAACAATCCGATGGAACCGCCCGCTTCAGACGTGCTGGCCACCATTGATATGGATTTCGGAACCGCTGACGTATGACGCCTGGCTGGAGCAGAGGAAGAAGATGATATCGGCAACTTCAGAGGTTGAGCCGAGGCGGCGCAAGGGGATCGTTTCGACGATTCTGTCGGTTCCTGGCGACAGGATCGCCGTATCGATCTCGCCTGGCGCAATCGCGTTGACGCGGATGCCATGCGGACCGAAATCGGCCGCCATCTCGCGCGTCAGGGAGCCTAGCGCAGCCTTCGATGTCGCATAGGACGTACCGGCGAAAGGGTGAACCCGGGTGCCGGCTATGGAGGTCACATTCACGATTGAGCCGCCGCTTGCCTCCAGCTCCTTGAAAAGACCGCGCGCCAGCATGATCGGCGCGAAGAAATTGACCTGGAATACGTCACGCCAGGTGTGCATCGGCGTATCGATGGAGTTCATCCGACCGCCATCCGCCATCTTGGGTGAGATGCCGGCGTTGTTGATGAGCGCATGAAGTTTGCCACCATTCGATTCAAGCCGGTGGCGTATCTCGGAAACGGCTATGCCGACATCCTCCTGATCGGCAAGATCGACCTTGATGTGATCCTCCGGGCCAGCTGGCCACGGGCAATCGTCGGCAAATGCCTGGCGCGAGCAGGTGATGACGCGCCAACCCTCGCGCGAGAATCGCTTGACGGTGGCGTGACCGATGCCCCGGCTTGCGCCTGTCAGGACAATTGTCTTGCGGGTATCGGGCTCGGCCATGTCGGGGTTCTCCACGCCCCTATTTAGGGCCGGAACCGGACATTGCGAGGGGCAATCAGCGCTCGATGTCAGCCGCCGGTCAGAATATCCAGAATGGAGGTGCTGCGATTTCGCACGGGGCCGCCCACATCGGCTTGCGGCACAGGTCGACGGATCGATGCCGTTGGCAGTTCATCCGCATTGCGGATTATGATCGCCGGGCTCGTCTGGCCGGACGACCGCTGTGAATTCGACGGAATATTGGCGACAGGCATCGACGGTTCGGCAGTCGCGCCGCCGGGCATTTGCGAATGCCAGGCTCCAGGCAAGGCTGCGATCGGCACGCCTTCATGCGCTGAAACCATGAACTCATGCCAGGCCTGTGCCGGTAGCGCGCCGCCGGTCACCTTCTTCATGGGCGTACCGTCGTCGTTTCCGAACCACACGCCGGTCGTCAGGTTGGCGGTGTAGCCGATGAACCAGGCGTCGCGCGAATTCTGGCTGGTTCCCGTCTTTCCGGCGGCCGGCCAGGCGAAGGCGGCCTTCTTTGCGGTGCCTGTCTCGACCGCGCCCGTCATCATGGAGTTCATCATGCCCACGACACTCGCGCTGACGACACGCGGATTGTTTCCGCCTGCGTTTTCATAAAGCACTTCGCCATCTGCCGTGGTAACGCGCCGGATGAAATGAACATTCGGGCGATAGCCGCCATTGGCAAAGGGCACATAGGCCGCCGTGAGTTCAAGCGGCGTCA
>JBBSOT010000290.1:0-6635 GCA_038259455.1 Hyphomicrobiales bacterium
GCCAGAAGCTTGGACGCCTTTTTGTCGTTGCGTATCGCTGCTGCCCAGGCTTCGGCAAGTTCCTTTGCGCCGGCAAGTTCGGCGACCCGGTTGGCCGAATTCACGCGCTCGGCGTAGAGCATCCGCTCCATGCGGGCTCGGTGGTCTTCTGTCGTCAAGATGGCGCCGAACTCTTTGATGATGCGCATTTCATCTTGCGCTTCGAGCTTTTCGGTCCGCCAGAACGGCTTGAGAACGGCATGCGCCTCCGCCATCTGACCAAGGGCGGCATGAGCGCGCGTCAACAGGACGACGCCTTGCAATGTCTGTGGCGTGGTCCCGCTGAATGCATAGATAACAGCCTGGGAGACGGGTCTTTCTCGGTAAAGCGCACGCTCGCTGTTTCGGCGCAGCGTGTCCATTCCGGGCCATCCAGGAAGGGTGACTGCTGCTTTTGCAATTTCCGTGCTCGAAACGTTCGGACCGCCATGCATGGCGATCGCCCACGACATGATGTGTCGATCGAGGCTGGATTGCTCAATGCGTTCGTAGATGACTCGCGCTTCTTTGACGTCTTTGGCGGACAAGGCGTCGAGGCCGAGCTTGAGCAGGTCGACCTTCTTCGATGGCAGCATCACCTCGGGCGGCCTGGCAGCCGCCGAGGAGGTGAGTCCATCGGTCAATGTTCCCATCGCAACTGCAGGGCCAAGCGCCAGCAGGGCGAAACGAAGGGAAAGAGAACTCTTGGATCTGGTGCTCATGGATTCGATCATTTTTCAACGTTTAGGATACCAACTTCGATGCCATCGGGAAACCCTGCCGGTTAGCGTTGCCCGCGCCATGCCGATATGCTCCTGTCCTATCTCTTGGACGGGACTATGGTGCGCCGCGCCTCTTTCGGATAAAAGCCGCTATGCAGACGGGGCAGGAGCCTCGCTGCTGGTCAAAGAAGCTAACAAAAGAACGTTAAATTCCGGGAGTTTACGACCATGTTGAGAGGCTCGATCACCGCGCTTGTGACACCATTTTCAAACGGTGGCGGGTTCGACGAGAAAGCCTTTCGCGCATTCGTGGAGTGGCAGATCCGGGAGGGCACGAAGGGGTTGGTACCCGTCGGCACGACTGGTGAATCGCCAACCTTGTCGCACGAAGAGCACCGCCAGGTCGTAACAGCCTGCGTCGATGTGTCGAAAGGGCGCGTTCCCGTCATTGCCGGCGCCGGCTCCAACAATACGGAAGAGGCTGTCGGGCTGGTGCGGTTTGCCGAACAGGTCGGCGCCGATGCCGTGCTGGTCGTCACTCCCTACTACAACAAGCCGACGCAACGCGGCCTTTACGCGCATTTCGCGGCAGTCGCCAAGGCAACCAAACTGCCGGTCATCATCTACAATATCCCGCCGCGGTCCATAATCGACATGTCGCCTGAGACGATGGGACAATTGGCAAGGGACTTCTCCAACATCGTTGGCGTCAAGGACGCCACGGGAAAGATCGAGCGGGTGTCTGAACAGCGCATCACCTGCGGCAAGGAGTTCATCCAGCTTTCCGGTGAAGACGCCTCCGCCCTCGGGTTCAACGCACATGGCGGCGTTGGCGCCATCTCGGTGACCTCCAATGTCGCACCCCGTCTTTGCGCGGAGTTTCAGGAAGCAACCCTTGCTGGCGATAGATCGAGGGCCATTGAATTGCAGGACCAACTCATGCCGTTGCACAAGGCATTGTTCATCGAGCCCGGCGTTTCGGGAACGAAATATGCGCTGTCGAGGCTCGGTAAGGTCGAGAATGTTGTGCGCTCTCCGCTCGTGACCGTGGAACCCGAGACCGGGCAAAAGATCGAAGCGGCCATGCAGCACGCGGGCTTGATTAACTAGCAGGCGCGCGCCACTTCAGTCTCATGAACCAGGTCAGAAAAGCCGATCCGAACAACAAGACCGTCGCCGAAAATCGCAAGGCGCGTTACTCCTATGAGGTACTCGATACGGTCGAGGCCGGCCTTGTGCTGACTGGAACAGAGGTGAAATCGTTGCGTGAGGGACACGCCAACATTCAGGAATCCTATGCTTCGATGGAAGGCGGCGAGATCTGGTTGATCAACTCCTATTTGCCTGAATATCTGCAGGCCAACCGGTTCAATCACGAGCCGAGGCGGCGCCGGAAGCTGCTGCTCAACAAGCGCGAGATGGCCAAACTCGGCCAGAGTGTCGATCGCGAAGGCATGACCATGGTGCCGTTGAAGATTTACTTCAACGATCAGGGCAGGGCCAAACTGCTTCTTGCCGTTGCCAAGGGCAAGAAACTTCACGACAAGCGCGAGACCGAGAAGAATCGCGATTGGGCGCGTGAAAAAGGCCGTTTGATGAAGGAGCGCGGCTAGCCCAGCCTGAACATCGCCAGCATGCTCTTCAACGGTCTGAACACACGCTTTTTCAGGGCGTGGCGGCGCCAGTTTTTCCTGCCCTTGTGGATGTCGTATGACAATGAGTACAGACCGCACACATCGCAGCCTTGAGCCTTGCCGCAATCAGGTACCCAGCACTGCACGTCGTCGATAAACGACATTGCGATCCGTTCGAGGTGCAAATTGCTTGATCCCTTCAGCAGGATCAGCTCTCCGGGCATGGCTGTCGCCTTGAGGTGTTCTGCAACCGCCAGCGGCGAACCCAACTCCATGAAGCGACCGTTTTCGATATCTTCGGTGCTCGCCTTGGAACGATGCGAATGTTCGCCTACGAAAAGGGTCTGGTCGGCAATGGGACGCGCCGCCCGATAGGCATCGCGGTATTTTGCATCCGAGCCTGCGAAGTCGGACATATGGCCGAGCACGATTCTTTTCCTGGGGGCGCGTGCTCTCGCCACGATGTCGAATGCCAGCGGCAGTGAATGCCATGGCGCCTTGACGGTATCGACGACGAAATGCGGGCCGTTGGGTACGTCAATTGTTCCGCAACGGTGACGTATCGGCACGAAACTGGCTACGCGTTCTGCAACCTGATCGGGGGGCACACCGAGTTCGATAGCCGCTGCCGAGGCGGCCGCGACCGACAGCCAAAAATGCTCTGCTACAAACTGAGAGTGCAGCGCAAGTGACCCTTGGGCCCAGGTCAAAGTCAGGCTGAGCGGCCTGGGAAAGCCGGCATCGACATTTTCGGCCCGGTAGTTCGAAGCCTCTTTCCGTCCGAAGGTGACGACACGTTCCCCGGTGCGTGCAGCCATTCTCATGACCTCAGGGTCGTCGGCGTTGAGGATGGCCATGCCGCCAGGGCGAACGAATTCGACGAGGGTGCCTTTCTCTAGGGTAACAGCGTCGATCGACTTAAACGCTGAACGATGTTCCAGGGCGACAAGCGTCACAATCGCCACATCGGGACGAAGCGCCTCCGCCATGGGCGCCATGTGGCCCTGTTGCCCGACCCCGAGTTCGGAAAGCAGGAACTGATGGGTACGCGACTTGTCGCGCAGTAGCTTTACAAGGCCGTTCAGATTGTTGGAATCCATGTGAACGGCGACCGTTCCCTTGGCAGCAAGGATATGCGCAAGAAGGGCCGTCGTGGTTGATTTCGCCGAACTTCCGGTGACGCCAATGAATTTTGCCTGGCTGGCAAGACGCCTGCTTTTGGCACGCGTCAGTCGACGGCCTCGCGAGAAGTGCTTCACCGCCGTGGCTTTCGCGCGCAACCAGTCGGCAACGCTAGACCCATCTGACTGGCTATTTCTGGAAAGGATCGACAAATAAAAGTTCTCGTCGTTGACGCTGTCGGACCGGTGCTAATGGCGAGCCAATCTTTGTTCCGCGGCCAGAGTAGCGCGCGATCACCCTGAGCCGGCGCACGGATTAGCACGGCCACGACAATAGCGCTAACTGTCCAGAAACTGAATGATCTCGGCGAAGACGTCGACGAACATCTGTTCGGTCAGCCGTCCTGTATTGGTGTTGTAGCGCGAGCAATGGTAACTCGAAAACAGGGTTAGCCCACCCGCCTCCTGCTTGGCACCGTGACTGAAGGGCAGAGCCGAAACCTTGTGTCCAAGCGCCCGCACCGTCGATTGATGCGATATGACTCCAAGCGTCAGGATTGCCCGCAGGTTTGGAAGTCCGGCGATTGTCGAGCCCAGAAATCGGCGGCATGTAGCAATTTCGCCGCCAACAGGCTTGTTCTCCGGCGGTACGCATCGCACCGCGTTTGTGATTGCAGAGCCCACCAGTTCCAGGCCGTCGTCGGGCCGGGCGTCGAACTGGCCTCGTGCCAACTCGAACCGCTTCATCGTGGCGTAAAGAAGATCGCCGGCGTAGTCGCCAGTGAAGGGCCGGCCTGTGCGATTGGCGCCGCGAAGTCCGGGGGCCAGTCCAACGATGAGCAGCCTAACCGACTGTGCACCTTCCGGCGGCATGAAGGTCGGAACCGGGCCATTGAACCATGTCGGCTCTTTTGTCCGCCATCCGGCGATAAAGTCATGCAGGCGAGGGCATAGGGGGCAGTCGTGCGACGGCTCGATCAGAGAAGCGTGGATGGTGGAAGTCAGATGTCATCGTCCTCTTCATCGATCGGATCGGACCGACGAATCGGCCTTTCTGACGGGTCACGGCCCAGTTCGCTCTTTAACGACATCAGGTCAATGAAATGATCTGCCTGGCGGCGAAGGTCATCCGAGATCATCGGAGGCTGTGATGCCATGGTTGAAACAACGCTGACTTTGCGACCGCGGCGCTGCAAAGCCTCTACGAGGGTGCGGAAATCGCCATCGCCGGAGAAAATGACATAGTGGTCAATATGCTCGACAAGGTCCAGCGCATCGACCGTCAGCTCGATATCCATATTGCCCTTGATCTTACGACGGCCGCTTGCGTCGGTGTACTCTTTGGCCGGTTTGGTGACGACTTTGAACCCGTTGTAATCGAGCCAGTCGATCAAGGGTCTTATCGAGGAATATTCCTGATCCTCGATAAGCGCAGTATAGTAGTAGGCGCGCACCAGATACCCGCGCTTCTGAAAACTTGCCAGCAGCTTGCGGTAGTCGATATCGAAACCCAGGGAGCGCGAGGTCGCGTAAAGGTTCGCTCCGTCGATGAAGAGTGCAATTTTTTCGCGAGCGTCAAACATCCTAAAATATCCTGGTTACGAATAATCTTTCGCTTAAATACGCGTTTGATATGTGTCTGGTTTCGCAACAAATTTGCCAACCTGACCTTCGAAACAGAATTATTGGCACAATCCGCCCATTCCAAGGGCTGCAGGGCCTACAAAAAAATGTGATCCAGGCAAGCTTATTGCAAGTTCAAGCGGAACGGTCGTCACCATCGATGCAACAGCCCGCCTTCGCGCTTGTGTTCGCCAGGCTTTCGGGTTATGCACCGCGCCTGTTTTCCAATACATCCTATGACATGAAAGGGGCATCTGAATGGCCCGCGTAACCGTTGAAGACTGCATCGACAAGGTCGACAATCGTTTCGAACTGGTTCTTCTTGCCGGCCATCGGGCCAGGCAAATCAGCCAGGGCGCACAGATCACCATTGCGCGCGACAACGACAAGAACCCCGTCGTCGCGTTGCGAGAAATTGCCGACGAAACACTGTCGCCAGGCGATCTGAAGGAAGATTTGATCCACTCACTGCAGAAGCACGTCGAGGTCGACGAGCCGGAAGCCGACGGCCAGGACCTTATCGATCAGTCGGGCGAAGCCGTTTCAGCGTCCGATTCGGAGCAGACTGAAGAACCGGTCACATTCGACCGCATGTCGGAAGAAGAGCTTCTGGCCGGCATTGAGGGCCTGGTTCCGCCCGAAAAGAGCGACGACTATTGATCTGAAGGAACCGGCCGCGCTCTTTCGCGCCGATCGTTTCGTAGCTATCTATCATATGCGCCGCAAATCATTGCGGCGCATATTCTATTTTTGGCCGGGACTCAGCCCATGATGCGTCAATATGAGCTTGTAGAGCGCGTCCAGCGCTACAAGCCCGACGTCAACGAAGCTTTGCTCAACAGGGCCTACGTCTATGCCATGCAGAAGCATGGTCATCAGAAGCGCGCGTCAGGCGATCCTTATTTTTCCCATCCGCTCGAAGTCGCTGCGATCCTGACTGACATGCATATGGATGAGGCGACCATCGCGGTCGCGCTCCTGCATGATACGATTGAAGACACGACGGCAACTCGGGCCGAAATCGACGAGCTTTTTGGCCCCGATATGGGCAAGCTGGTCGAGGGTCTCACCAAGCTGAAGAAACTCGATCTCGTCTCCAAGAAGGCCGAGCAGGCGGAGAATCTGAGAAAGCTCCTGCTGGCAATCGCAGAGGACGTCCGCGTCCTGGTGGTCAAGTTGGCAGATCGCCTCCACAACATGCGCACCCTCGATCACGTGCCCGAGGCCAAGCGCTTGCGCATTGCCGAGGAAACCATGGAGATCTACGCGCCACTGGCCGGGCGCATGGGCATGCAAGGCATGCGCGAAGAGTTGGAGGAACTGGCGTTCCGGCAGATCAATCCGGAAGCCTACCGGACGGTCACCGAAAGGTTGGCCGCGATTTTCGAGAAGAATCGCGGCGTGGTGGTCGAGATCGAGCAGTCCCTCTCCAGCCTTTTTGAAAAGAACGGCATCACGGCCTCGGTTAAAAGCCGCCAGAAGAAGCCCTGGTCGGTCTTCCGCAAGATGGAAGCAAA
>JBBSOT010000291.1:0-6629 GCA_038259455.1 Hyphomicrobiales bacterium
GGCCGCGCTCGTCAAATACCTTCGAAGTTGAGGGGCCTATCCCCGCCCCTTAGGCCTCTGTTTTATGTGGCCGGTCATGCTGGCTCCTTAATTCATCGGTGGGGACGATTTGCCAAACACATATAAAATATCATAAAAACAAATAGATAAGAAAAGAACCTGGCGGGCCACGACCGATGAAGATGAGCACTACATTTTCGCCATAGCACTATGATCGCCGCAGCCTAATCCCCTCATGCCGGAAGAAATTGCAGCGCCGTCTGTGACATCGCTTGCACATCAGCCTTGCTTAGAGCCTGAGCGAAAAGGAGTTGAGCGATATCAGCAGGTTGTGATTCCCCTACGTTGTCGAGACGATGGGGAATCGAGATGGCCTGGGATGATACCGCTCGGCTTGAGCATAGCCGCAGATGCGTTCGCTATCCAAGCGATTTGACGGATCGGGAATGGGCGCTGGTCGAGCCTTTGATCCCCCCTGCCAAGCGCGGCGGCCGCAGGCCGCGGACGACCTGTCTGCGGGAGGTGATGAACGCTATCCTCTACATCGCGTCGAGTGGTTGCCAGTGGCGCATGTTGCCCACGGATTTTCCACCAGCCTCCACGGTTCGCGGCTATTTCTACGACTGGCGCGACAGCGCGCTTCTTTCAACGATCAACAGCCTTCTGGTGATCGGCGCTCGCGAACTGGAAGAGCGCGAAGCCAGCCCGACGGCGGCCATCATCGACAGCCAGAGCGTCAAAGGCGCTGAAAAGGGGGCGTCGGATTGACCCGAGCGGGTATGATGCGGGCAAGAAGGTCAAAGGCAAGAAATGCCATATCCTCGTCGATACGGTAGGTCTTGTGCTGCACGCGCGGGTTCATCCGGCCGACATCCAGGACCGCGACGGCGGCGTGCTGGTCCTGCGGACGCTGTTCGGGCGCTATCCGTTCTTGAAGAAACTGTTTGCCGACGGCGGCTATCAGGGACCGATCTTCGACAAGGGGCAGAAGAAAGCCATGGACAAGGGGCAGAAGAAAGCCATGCCCGGACTTGCGACCGCGATCGTCAAGCGATCCGACACAGCCAAGGGTTTTGAGGTTCTGCCGAGACGCTGGGTGGTCGAACGGACGTTCGCATGGCTGGGGCGATGCCGCAGGCTGGCCAAGGATTGGGAGCGATCAATCGAAAGCGCAACGGCCTGGACGCTCATCGCCAGCATCCGAATGCTCACGAGGCGCATCGCAAGATATTGGATCTATTGCTGAACTTTTGAATCAGGCTCTAAGCTCGACTTTGGCCATTCACGCCGGGTAGCACGCGGCGGCAGTGATGCGTTCAAAGAAGCTGCGAGGAATTTCGAGGGGGTCCCGGTGATCCCGGGACGTTTCAAAAGTCTCTGAGACCCACAACTGGCGACGCACGGTGGCGAGCGCGTCGCTGAACGTGATCTGCCGCTTGCGATACCAGGCGGCCTGCCGTGGCATGGGATCGTTGCCGAGCGCTTCACCGGCCCACAGCGTGACGAGTGAGAACAATCCGAGCAGAGCCGGCGTGGTTCGGGCAATGGCCTTGTCAGACCACTGGCGCTGGCTTTCCACACCGAGGTGACGGCGCACCTCGGCAAAGGTCACCTCAAGTGACCAGCGCCGCACGAACCAGCCCAGCACGGCGTGCGGATCGACATCGAGATCGGTGCACAGGAAGGCTTGCGGCTCGAACTCTCCCGCGGCATCGCGCACCAGAACCCAGCGGATCGGCACCGACTTTCCGGGGTGATACCAAAGCGCCGTGCCGGAGGCGATGTCGACGAGGCGGTCACCGCCGCCATACCATCCGGTGATCATGACCCGTCGCCATGCGGTGGCAGGGCTTTTCAGGCGCTCGGCCAAATTCGGCTGGCGGGCGCCGGCCACTCGCGGTCGACCCATCTGACCCGGTTGGCGTGGCGGCGGCGGATCGAAGAGCCGCGCATCGAGCCGCAATCGGGTGATCATGGTCAGGTGGTGGCGTACGGCCTGGAGCAGATCGATGGCGGCATAGCTTGTGTCGGCGACGGCGATGACCCTTCGCTCCGGCAGCCAGCGGGCGACGAGGGTGAGAAGTTGGCGCGCCCAATCCGTCAATGGCTTGTGCCGGCGGCCGCGCTCGCGGGCATAGCGCTCGGACGGCGCCAGCGCGGTCAGGAACGGCAGGGCCCAGACCCTTCCGGCAAAGGGGATTGGGGCAAGCAACATGACGCTGATCCAGCGCAGGCCGCTGGCCTTGACGAAATGGCCATGGCTGGAGCGGACCGGATCACGATAGATGCCGCGGGCCTTGATCCGAGGCCCCCAGCGGCGCTCGATGGTCTCGTCGATCCCGATCACGACGGGCCCGTCAGGCACGAACGCGGCAACCAGCAGAGTGAGCAAGCGCTGCGCCAGGGCGCGGGATAGCCAGCGATTGCGGTTGAGGACGCGATGGAAGTTGGTGAAGCTCGCCGTTTCCCGCATGCCCATGATGCTGAGTGCCGCGGCGACAGTACGCCGACCGGGCGAGAGAATGGCGCCGGCGACGAGCGTGAGCACGTGCTGGAAGGTCGGCCGGGTGAAGAAGGCGGAAAACGGCGCCATCCACTGCGCCAGGATGGCTGGATGAGCGGAGGTTGGCATGGTATCGGCTCCCGATGGTAAGTCCCATGGGGAATCCGGCTGCGGGCGAAAGGATTCACGATGCCTGCGGCCGATGTCATGCGGGCTCGCATCGAGGCGTTTCAATGGCCGCGCGGCGGTATCGCGGTCACGTGCGCCGGAAGCGGCTATTCGCTGCGAAGCGCTCGCACTGGCCAGCCGGTCGCGCGGCTCAAGCCCATCGGTGAAGAGGACAAAGTCCAGGTCCTGTGGTGGAACGACCAGCGCTGGGGCGCGTCCGGCCCGTTCGGCATCGCCACGATGCCGCTCGACAAGGCTCTCGACTATATCGCCGCCGAGCCAAATTTCTGGATCCACGCTTGAGCGAAAACCCGCTCAAAATGGCCAAAGTCGAGCTTAGAGCCCGTCTCGAAACGGTTCCATTTCGCGCGGCAATAGGCGAACCGGGCATCCACCTCTTGCACCGACGCGGGAACCGTTCATTTGCAACAATAATTAGATGAGCGGAAAAACAAGCTGCGCGTTCGTGCCGCTGCTGTCGCTGCGGCGTGTGATCTCACCGTCAAGCTGCCGGGAGAACATATCGATCAGCTTTCCCCCGACACCTGAATCGACCCTGGCATTTTCATCGATACCTGCGCCATTGTCCGAAACGGAAAGCCGCACCTCACCATCAGCATGGCGGACGGTCACTTTGATCTCGCCGTCGTCCCTCTCGCCAAATGCGTATTTGACCGCATTGGTCAGGAGCTCATTGAGCACAAGCCCGACGGCTATGGCTTTCTTGCTTGACAGAGAGAACGTGTCGATTGCGGTTTCAAGCCGTATCGGCGCACGCTCATCCTGAAGCGCATTCACCGCGTCATGGCAGATAGCGCCGAGAAATGAAGGCGCTTCTACAGCTTCAACGGATTTCGAGTTGGAGAGCGTTTTATAGAGTTCCGCTACAGCCATGACGCGGGCGGCGATCCTCGCGAAGGCGGCCTGCGCGGCGTCATCGGAAAACTGGCGCCCTTCCATGCTGATGACCGACGAGATGATCGACAGGCTGTTCATCACGCGGTGATTGAGTTCCTGCAACAACGTTTCGGCGCGCTCAAATGCCGCCGCGCGCTCGGCTTCAGTTTGCCGGCGTTCCGTCACATCGTCGATCGCCAGCAGAATTTGCTGGCTGTTGTTGCCCGGACGATGGACCTTCCGGGCATTAACCCGCATGACGCGGCGGCCGATAACCGGGAACGTATGATCGACCTCAAAATCTTCTACCGAGGCCTCTGTGGGTATGATGGTTTCAAGCAAAGTGCGCAGTGCCGGGATGTCCCATTGACCGTCACCCAGATCGTAGACTTTCCGGCCAATCGTCTCCGCTTCAGAAACCGAAAACGTCTGATAAAATGCCCGGTTGGAAAAGCGCACGGTCAAATCAGCACCGAGGACAAGCAAACCCTCGCGTACCGTATCCACTAAATCTTTTAATCCGACCGGAAGCACCGATATCCCGTTCCCCAACTTACGCGGCAGCTTATCATGCCGGGACAGTCGGAGTCGACAGGCTCAGTTCCCCTTTGGTTCTCGGCGTCAACGTCGCCACGCTGCGGCGGGCGCTGAACGTGACCTGCCGCTGAACGTTCATCCAGTGGCAGGTCAGGGGCCGCCTGCTGCGGCGGTGTCCGCATGATCGGCGGCGATCCCCGAACCGCAAAGCAGAACCCGGCGGCGGAAGACGTGTGCCCGCAACCGGCAATTTCTTGATGGACGGCCGGATACAAACCGTTCGGGCGCACGTTTCCATCGAAACGAGGTACGAGTCGGGCAACTCGAGCTCGCGTTGGCTTGATCAACGCTCTCGCAGCGGTAAGCTTATCGAAGCGAAGACAATGGGGAATCCCGGATGATGATTGCCAGACCGACCCCGGCCGCCGCCTATGGTGACAATGATCGGCTCGCCGACGACTTGATGTCGAACGCTGTCGACCTAACGGCCTCCAATCTGCGCTCGCAACTGCGCGGCCTGCCGATAAAGGCCCGCCTCGCGCTCCGCGCCGCGATGAAACTTCCGTGCGGATCACTGGCCGTGCGCCTGCCGGACGGACGTATCCTGCGCGTTGGCGGCAACGCGCCGGGACCGGAAGCCGTTGCCGTGCTGCACAACTGGAAACTGCCGCGCAAAGCGCTGACGGCGTCGACCATCGGTGTCGCCGAGAGTTACATGGACGGCGATTGGGAAAGCCCGGACGTCACCACCTTCCTCGAGCTTTTCATCGCCAACGAGGAACTGGACCATCAGTTCGCGCGCGAGAGCCGCCTGTTTTCCGCCTTCAACGGTTTCGTGCACTGGCTGAACCGCAACACGCCGACTCGCGCCAGAAAGAACATCTCGGCCCACTACGACCTCGGCAACGACTTCTACGCCCGCTGGCTCGATCCCTCGATGACGTATTCTTCCGCCCTGTTCCGGGACGGGGCCAATAACCTGGAATTGGCGCAGGCGGCGAAATACCAGGCGCTTGCCGATGCGGCGGGCATCGGCCCCGGCGACCACGTCCTCGAAATCGGCTGCGGCTGGGGCGGATTCGCCGAATTCGCGGCCCGCGAGATCGGTTGCCGCGTCACCGGCTTGACGATCAGCCGGGAGCAACTGGACTTCGCCCGCGAACGCATCCGGCGCGCCGGTCTGTCCGACAGGGTCAACCTGGAATTCCGCGACTACCGCGACGAGACCGAGACCTACGACAAGGTCGTCTCGATCGAGATGTTCGAGGCCGTCGGCGAGGAATACTGGCCGGCCTTCTTCTCCAAGCTGCGCGACGTCATGAAACCGGGCGGACGCGCCGGCCTTCAGGTCATCACCATCTCCGAGCGCGCCTTTCCCGAATACCGGGCCAATCCGGATTTCATCCAGCGCTACATCTTTCCCGGCGGCATGCTGCCGACGGTGAAGATCATGCGCGAGAAAACGGCCGAACACGGTCTGTCGATTGCCGGGGAGACCGCTTTCGGGCGCGACTACGGCTGCACCCTGCGGATATGGCGCGAACGGTTTCTCGACGCCTGGCCGGAAATCGCGCCCCTCGGCTTCGACGAGCGCTTCCGCCGCATGTGGGAATTCTATCTCCACTATTGCGAAGCCGGCTTCCGGCAGGGGTTGATCGACGTCCGCCAAGTGATCTACGAGCGCGCCTGAACGCTCGTGTTGGACGCCCGCGTCGTGTCGCGGAAGTCGAGCGGCCGCGTCTTCCATCCGGTCGCCCGGCGCATGATCGCGAAATTAGCGGGTGCGGCAGCATTCGCATTAGCTTCAGCATAGGTGAATCGGCATTTATAATGGGCGACACTCGCATTCCCGGCTCGGCCGGAAAACGCCCGAGCCAGCCTGCTTCAATCAGCCGCTTCTTACAGCGTGAGACGACGTCGCCTATGCATCAGATCAAACTGAAATCGCACCTGTTCGACGCGTTCTTTGCTGGCTGGACCGCTTGGTTCACCTTGGGGGTGCTGGTCTTCTGGCTAATTGGGTCGCCGCGAAAGGCAATTAGGGCTGCAACCCGTCTGTGGGTGCGGGGGGTGCTGTTCGGGCTGAAGCATGTCGTAGGGCTGGATTATGTCGAGACGGGTCGCGACCTGATTCCGGCAGAACCCTGTCTCATCGTCTGCAATCATCAATCCACCTGGGAAACGCTCGCGTTTCTGATTCTCTTCCCTGACGTTGCGATTGTCGCGAAGCAGGAACTGCTGCGGATTCCGATCATCGGTTGGTACCTGCGAAAATCACCGATGATCATCATTGATCGGGAGACCGGATCCAAGGCACTGAAGATTATGCTGAACCAGAGTCGTGAGGCGCTCGCCGGCGGCCGCTCGGTTCTCATTTTCCCAGAGGGGACACGTATGAAGGAGCTGGACCCACTCAGGTTCAAGCGGGGGGTGGAGCTGCTGTATGCAAAGCTGGGGACGCCCGTGCTGCCCGTTCTGGTGAACTCCGGAAAATTCTGGGGGTCCGGCCGATCGTGCAAACGTA
>JBBSOT010000292.1:0-6607 GCA_038259455.1 Hyphomicrobiales bacterium
CTGTTTCGGCATCGATACCGAAATCGGCCAGGCAGGCGATCGGATCGCGCAGGATCGGTCGGGCGCGCCGCCTTCCCTCGTGCTCGTCATAGCCCGTATCGACGATGACGGTCCGGTTGTCGTTGCGGATCACCCAGACGAAATAATCCATCGCGTGAGGCGAGGCATGATCGTCGTCAAACAGGTAGGAATCAGCGCGGGTGCGCGCATTTCGGTCGGCATATCTGAGCGCGTATACTTCGTAGACTTCTTCCATCGCTAACTCGCCTATATGCTCACGCGTCGTCCGTCGACCGGATAACGCGGATCCTGGTGACCGGGTACCGGCGTCGTTCCCGGCGTGCAAAGACCAGACAGGAACGCCTCATCATCGGCATCATAATGTTCATTTGCGGCACTGACATAGCAATGCAGTTGCTCGACATTCTTGGGCCCGATGAGCACGCTCGGCACGGCGTCGTTTGCCAGCACCCATTGCAGTGCAAGTCCGGATGGCGAGCGGCCGCGCTGCTCGGCGAAATTCGCGGACTTCGCTGCCAGTGCCAGGGTATCGGCATGGAATTCGGTCTCGAGAATGCGCTTGTCGCCGCGATTCGCGCGTGAGCCTTCTGGAGTGCCCGCACGATACTTGCCGGTCAAAACACCGCGCCCGAGCGGAGAATAGGGGACGACGCCAATGCCGAAATGGCGGCACGCCGGAATGGTGTCCGCCTCTGCCGTACGGTTGAGCATGTGATAGTAAGGTTGCGCGACCACGGGCCGCGGTATACCGAGTTCGTCTGCCACCCGGATCATCTCGGCGATCTTCCAGGGGCGAAAGTTCGAGAAACCCCATTGCCCGATCACGCCCGAAGCAATCAGCTCGCTAAGAGCTGAGATGGTTTCGGCGAGCGGCGTGCGACTGTCATCGAGATGCAGGTAGTACACGTCGATGCGGTCCGTCTTCAAACGGTCGAGCGACATCGCCGCCGCGCGCGCGATCCACGCGCTAGACAGGCCGCCTGAGCCATCGACGCCGGCGACCGGGTTTCCAACCTTCGTTGCCAGGACAAAGCGGTCCCGGTTCTCCCCAAGCAGCCTGCCCAGCATCGCCTCCGAACGCGAGCCCGCGTAGGAATCGGCCGTGTCGATGAAGTTGCCGCCGGCCTCGGTGAAAGCGTCGACGATTCGCGCTGCCTCCGTTTCGTCGGTCTGGTCGCCAAACATCATCGTGCCAAGGCATAGTCGCGAAACTGGTGGCCCGGACGCAAACAATTCTGCTTGCCGCAGAGCACTCATATCTTGCGCTCCCAGGTTTCCACCGTCTTGGACAAAACACGAGGCGCAACTTCCTTGTCGAATGCAGCAAAATGTGTGGACCGCAGATGGTTGTCGAATGCCTGCCGGTCGGTATAGATCTCGTAGAGATAGACGATTCCGAGCCTAGATGCCGAAGTCCAGACGTCAAAGGTAAGGCACCCAGGCTCCGCACTCAGGGAATCGTCGGCCTGTTGGCGGGTGCGCGTCGCGAAGCCCTCGAAATCGCCAGCTCTCACTTCAAATATCACGGTCACGCAATACATCATCAGGTCTCGCTGCTGGATTGGGAGGGTGGTGCGGCGGCCGTGGTTGCGGCTCTCGAGGTCAGCCCTCGAAACATCCGCTGCACCGGCGGTATTTGCGACAATATGAGAAGCAGGTTCAGTCCGACCAGGATGGCGGCGCCGGGGCGAGTCACGAATGTCGAAAGATCGCCGTCCGAAACCAGCAGCGAACGCCTGAAGGTTTCATCGAACAGGCCTCCTAAAATAACGCCAATGACTAACGGTGCGATTGGATACTCCATACGGATCAGCGCATAAGAGACAATGCCGACGACCACCATCAGGAACAGGTCATTGGTGCCGCCGCCAACGGAGAAGGAGCCAATGGTCGTGAGAACAAGGACGACTGGCAGGAATATCGTCTGCGGCAACTTCAGCACCGTAATGAAGATGCGCGCCATGAACAGACCGAGCACCAACATGGTCAAGGATGCCATCAGAAGAATGGCGACGATGCGAATGATCAACATGGGATCGATTGTGGGTCCCGGCGTGACGTTGTTAATCATCAGCGCGCCAAGCAGCGCGGCCGCCGGCGGTGAACCAGGAATACCCAGTACCAGCAGCGGAATCAGCGCACCGCCGATGCAGGCATTGTTGGCCGTCTCGCTGGACAAAAGGCCTTCGATAGAACCCTTTCCAAAGAGACCCGGTTCCTTTGAGACGCTTTTGCCGACGCCATAAGATACCCAGCCCGCCACGTCCTCGCCGACACCCGGCAGGGCACCGATGCCGACGCCGATAGCGCCGGATCGGGCGATGGTCGGCATGTTTCGGCCGATTGTGCGCCAGTTTGGCAGGATGCGCCCCACCAGTGTCGGATTCCCAGTCAACGGTCCTGTCTGCAGTCCGAGAAGTATCTGAGGTATAGCAAAGCAGCCCATCAGGACAGGGACCACCTGGAAGCCGCTCATCAAATAGGACCAGCCAAATATATAGCGCTGTTCCGAAAGGATCGGATCTAAGCCCACCATCGCCATGGCTAGCCCGATCAGCCCCGCTATCCAGCCCTTGATTACGAGATCAGAACTCATCAGCGTACCTGAGACAAGGATGCCGAACAGTGCCAACAAGGCCTTCTCGGGCGACGCAATCTGCTTTGCCATCGCCATCAGCACCCAGACGAAGATCAGCAGACAGAAAGTGCCGATGAGCGTGCCTATAAAGGATGCGGTGGTGGTCAGGCCCAGTGCTTCGCCGCCCCGTCCCTTCTGTGCCAGCGGGTAGCCGTCCATGGCGGTTGCCGCCGATGCGGCTGTGCCCGGAATATTGAGCAGAATCGAGGGGTATGAACCTCCATATATCGCCCCGACATAGGCACCGATGAGCGCGATGAGCGACTGCTCAACCGGAAACTTGTTACCAAAGAAGCCGGTAAGAATGGTGACGGCGAGTGTTGCTGTCAGTCCCGGCAAGGCGCCGAAGACGATGCCCAGTGCAACCGAACCGAACAGATAGACATAGGTGATCGGGTCGCTCGCCAGCTCGAACAGAACGAGCCCGAAACTGGCAAACTGCGTGACGGCAAACTCGAACATTACTTCGCGCCCCCGCCAGCCAGCCAGGGCTTCACATTGACGTAATAGTGGTACTCGATCTGCTTGAAGATCAGGCCGGTGCGATTGGGAACATTCTGGCGAAAGCCAAACGCCATCGCGAGCACCAGTAGCAGAGGAACGAAAACCGCGATGATGGGAGCGGCCTTGAGATAGCCGTCAATCCGGCCCTGTGACGAGCGCACCTCGAACATCATTCCGATCGAGAGCAGGAAAAACGAGATGAGCGTCACCCAGTCATCATCGTGCGCGACGCTCCAGCTCGACTGAGGAAAATTGGAGACCAGCGCATAGGTGGCTGGCACGAGCACGCAGGCAAGCGCAATCGCGGTGGCCCGGCCGCGTCTCTGGTGGAAGCCGTAGATCGAGGCGCAGATCACCAGCGCGCTCGCAATGATGAAATCCACCCTCGGAACGAGCGCGAAAATATAGGCCAGCATGATTGCAGCCGCCGCCATCATGCGTGTGCCGGCCATGCTGGTGGCCCATGCCGCAACGTTGCCTGTCAGTTCTCTTTGCGGCAAGCCGCCCTGCCGGATCGCCGTGACCAGCAGGCCAATTGCCAGCAACAGAATGCCGACGAAAATGCCATACGGCACCAGAGCCGCCGAATTATACCACTTCCCGGCCTCTACTCCGGCAGCATCCGCCTTGAAGAAAGGTATCTGTGCGGTCTTGGCAAGAAAGAGGATGCTGGCCGCAATCAGCACAATCGCGGTCCAGAAATCCTGTCGCCGGAGGTGGGCTTTGTCGGACAACGTCATCTCCCGAGAAAGTCGGCCCGGGAATCACACCGGGCCGACGACAGTGCATCTTATCTCGCGATCAGGGCTTGGAAATTCCAAGCGACGCCGGATCGACAGTCGTCGCTCCGAGTTCGTTGAGCGTCCAAGCAAAATTGCTCTCGAGCTTGGCGAAGGCCGCACTCGCTTCGGCACCCGATAGGCCAGACAAGTCATAGTAGTTCTTCGCCGCCCACTCTTTCACGGTGTCAGACTGCATTGCCTTTGCAAATGCATCGCTCAGCACCTTCTTGGCGTCGTCAGGCGCAGAGGCCAGAACGGCAAAGCCGATTGCCTGCTTCAGCGGCAGGTACTTTGAAAGATCGCCGTAATTATCAAAGGCGGATGGTATTTCCATGCCCTCGAGGTCGCCCTTCTCAGGCACCAGCATGGCCAGCGGCCTGATCTGGCTCCCCTTGATAAGGCCCTGCTGTTCGGCCAGCGACGTGACGATCACCTCGACCTCTCCCGAAACCGCAGCCTCCTGGGCAGGCCCCGAACCGCTATAGGGCACGAACTTGAATTTCGCGCCGGTGCCTTCCTCGAGCGCAAGCAGGTTCAGATGGTGGATCGAACCCGAACCGGAGGCGGCGGCCGGGATGGTGCCCGGATTGGTCTTGGCCGCGTCGATCAGTTCCTCCAGCGTCTTGTACTTTGAGTTGGCGTTGACTGAGATCAGGTCCGGCGAACCGCCGACGATGAACGGGTACCAGACATCGAATTTCTTGTCCCAGCCACCCTGTACGGCCGCCGTGACGTTCGATTCCGAAATGCCGGCCAGTGTATAGCCGTCTGCAGGCTGGTTGAGCACATAGATCATGCCATTTGAACCGGCGACACCACCGGTCACATTGTTGACGGTGATCGAGACAGGGAGCTGCTTCTCCATTTCCGCCATGATCATGCGGTTGATCGAGTCGGTGCCGCCGCCAGCGCCCCACACGACGGCGTTGGTGATGTCGCGATAAGGGTATTCCTGCGCGGCCAAAGGCGCTGCCAGCAGCGTTGCGCCTGCGACGGCCATTCCAAGCGTAGCGATCAGTCGATTCATCTGATTTCCTCCCAAGATCCTCCGACTTGCGCGACGGGCGTCGCCAAGACGTGCTTTTTGCGTATGCATTAATTTATGCATTGTCAACGACATTGTTTGTGGGTATCTGTCGCTCAAGCATAAGGGGCACCCGGATGAACCAAGCAGCAACAGCCGAGAAGCAAGCGGGACAGGGATCGGACATCCAGTCCTTCAAGGTTGCGGTCTTTGAGGGCGACGGGATCGGCCCTGAAATAATGGCTCCCACCATGCGCATTCTCAGCGAGGTCGCGGCCGTATCCGGCGCCTTCAGGATTGATTTCGACATTGTGCCTGCCGGAGCTGCTCACTATCGCGATCATGGTGAGTCTCTGCCAAAGGCTTCGCTTGAAAAGGCGCGTGCCGCAGATGCGATCCTGTTGTCTGCCATGGGCCTGCCATCGATCCGCTATGCTAACGGCACTGAAATCGCACCACAAATCGAGTTGCGCATGGAACTCGGGTTATATGCCGGCGTCAGGCCCGTCATCATCCGGGCCGGGCAGAACTCGCCGCTCAAGGTCGCCGAACAGCGCGACATCGATTTCGTCATCATCCGCGAGTCCACTGAAGGTCTGTTTGCTTCGCACGGCAAGAAGCGCGCCGACAGCGACGTCGAAGCCAGCGAGACCATGGTCATCACGAGGGCTGTTTCCGAGAAACTCTTCGACTTCGCATTCCGCCTTGCTCGTCAGCGCAAGGCCGCCGGCCTCGGACCAGGCATCGTTCACTGCGTCGACAAGGCCAACGTGTTCCAGGCCTTCGCGTTCTTCCGCAAGATCTTCCTGGAGCGGGCCGAGCGGTTCCCGGACATATCGGCGCAGTCGGCCTATGTGGATGCAGCAGCCCTGTGGATGGTACAGCGGCCTGAAATGTTCGATGTGCTGGTAACGGAAAACATGTTCGGTGACATTCTCTCCGATCTCGGAGCGGGCCTGATGGGCAGTCTTGGACTGGCCCCCTCGGCCGATATCGGTGACAGGCATGCCGTCTTCCAGCCCTGCCACGGCAGTGCGCCTGACATTGCCGGTAAGAGCGTCGCCAACCCGATGGCGATGATCCTGTCGGCAGCAATGATGCTGGAATGGCTGGCCGACAAGGGCGACGATGGCGTCTCCAAGGCGGCCCAGACAATGCGCCGTTCAGTGTTCGACGTGCTGCGCGATGGGCGCTGCCTGACGCCAGACCTTGGCGGCACAAGTTCCACCGAGGATGTCTGTGCTGCCGTCCTCCAGCGCTGCCTCATCGGTCCATGATCATGATTGTTGCCGCAGAACAGATAGTGCCGCTTCGCGTCGCGCTGGTCGGCGCTGGCTATTTCAGCGCGTTCCACGCCGATGGCTGGCGACGCAACCCTGATGCGGAGCTGACAGGCATAGCCGATCTCGACGTTGAGAAGGCGTCGGAGCTGGCCCGTCCGGACAATGGCACCGCTGCATCCACCCGCGTATTTTCCGACGCCGCCGAAATGTTCAGCAGCATCGAACCCGACATCATCGACATCGCAGCGCCGCCTCCAGCACACCTCGCGCTGATCAAACTGGCGCTGCAGACGGACGCCACGGCGATCATCTGCCAGAAGCCGTTCTGCGGCACGCTGGCCGAGGCGCGGCGCGC
>JBBSOT010000293.1:0-6597 GCA_038259455.1 Hyphomicrobiales bacterium
ATGTCGAATGATCAGCGCGTCAAACTGATCGAAGCCGCCAAACCAACCGGACCGGGCGCGGCGCGTAATCGAGCTATAGCTGCGGCCGCAGGAGACTGGATAGCCATCTGCGATGCAGATGACATCTTTCACCCTGAACGGCTGTCGCGGCTCTTGCGGGCCGCCCGGGCGCTTGAGGCAGATCTGGTTGCCGACGATCTGATCTATTTCGGCGAAGACCCCTTGGAGCGGCACAAGACGCTGCTGCAGGCACTTACCTTGCAAGCCCCACAGGTTATCGACGCGCTAGCGCTGGCGTCGGGGACGCTTTGCGGAGTTGGCGAGTTGTCCCTGGGCTATCTCAAACCGCTAATTAGCCGTTCGGTCCTCGACAAGATCCGCTACAACGAAGAGCTTCTTCTCGACGAGGATTATGATCTGTACCTACGGCTGGTGTACTCGGGCGCAAGGTTCGTCGTGATTCCCGATGCGATGTATCTTTACCGGCGTCATTCCCATTCGACCTCGCACCGCATCGCCGCTATCAGCCTTGATCGCATGGTGCGTTCGCAGGCCACGTTCATGCATGACCTGCCGCCGGACCAGCACGCTCTGGCCAGCGCAGTCGCTCGGCGCCTGAAGTGTCATGCCTTGGAGTTGCAATATGTCCAGATGCTGGACGCAATTAAGGCCCGGAACTGGTTGGTCGCAGCGGCGCAATTGCTGCGAAGCCCGCGGAGCCTCATTCTCTTGCTGCAAAGCCTGCGTGAACGCGGCCGCCGCCGAAGTCTAGGCCGACACCCTGCAAGGAGCCGGATGGGCGTGGTGCTGTGTCAGCGCGGGAAAGAGACAGGTGCAAAGATCCCCGGTTTTACCAGATTCGAGCTTCCCGAGTTCACAGAGGCAGCCTGGTCACCCTCGTCGGCAGATATCTGGGCCAAGCTGGCCGGCTTGGCCTGCGAACATGACCTGGACGTGCTCGCCGTCGACAGCGCCGGGGAATATGCACTTGGTCTTGTGCCTCGATATGTCTCAGCCAAGGTCAGTTACCTGCACCCGGGTGCCAAAGGCGCTGATACCAACACGACGCGCCGGTGGCCGATCGTCTTTGATCAAGAACCGTCAATGGTGCGAGAATGACGCGGGTTCTCTATCTGTCGCATGACCTTGACGACGCGGCCACCTGGCGACGTGTGGACATGCTGGAGGCAGGCGGAGCGCTCGTCGAGGTTGCCGGGTTTCGCCGTCTGACCACACCGCTCGAACGCAAGGCGACGGTACTGGGGCAGACCCATAACGCCAAGTTCCTGCGCAGGGCCTTCAGCGCCCTGCGGCTTCTGACCATGGATTTGACGGTGCCGGGGGATGAGGCCCCCGACGTAATTTTGGCCCGAAACCTTGAAATGCTGCCCCTGGCCCGCCAAAGGCGGCGCCGGGCAGCAAGGAAGGCCCCGCCCCGGCTGATCTATGAGGTCCTCGATATCCATCGGTTGCTAGTTGGACCCGGCATCGTGTCGTCGCTGCTGCGGCTGGTCGAACGTCGCTTGTGTCGCGGCGTAGACGGGGTCGTGGTCTCGTCAATGCGTTTCGACACAGAATATTTTCGTCGCTACGGTCAGTTGAAGTCCCCTGCGCTTCTGGTTGAGAACAAGATCTGGCACCCCAAGGCAGCCGACCCTGCACCGCCATTGGCCCGGGCTTTGCGTCCGGATGGGGGTCCACTGGTGATTGGCTGGTTCGGTATACTGCGTTGCGCCCGGTCTCTACACTCTCTGGACGCGCTATGCCGCCGGGCCGATGGGCAGGTACGGCTGGTGCTGCGCGGGCGCCCAGAGCTTGCAACGCTGCCGGACTTTCACCAGATCGTGTCGGAGAATCCGCACATCGAGTTTCACGGCCCCTACCGCTATCCCGACGACCTGCCGGAAAACTATGCCGACATCGATATCGCGTGGCTGGTGGACAGGTTCGACGCCGGGGCCAACTCAGACTGGCTCCTGCCGAACCGCTTGTATGAAAGCTGCGGCCACGGTGTGGTACCGCTTGCCTTGGCCGGGACCGAAGCCGGCGCTTATCTAGCGAGGAGCGGCTTGGGTCTGGTTCTGGCTGACTTGCGACCCGACGTCGTTGACGCGCTTGTAGCTGGTCTGGACGAAACCATTCTGGCGGCCTTGCGCGAAAGAATCGCCGCGCTTGGCACGGCGCACTGGCGGACGACGAGGCATGAGTGTGTCCTTCTGGTCCAAGAGCTTGCCGGACGAACAGCTGCTTCCAGCGAGGCTGCCGGTCTGGCCGCCAACGACGCGGAAGTTGCGGCATGAAGGTTGTTGCTGCAAACAAGGGGAATTTCGTAGAAAGCCCTCTGCACGGCAGGATTGCCATTGTCATACCCACGCTCAATGAGGCGCAGCACATCCTTGGCGTGATCAGCGCTTTGGCCGGCAGCGCCGAGCGTCTGGGGGCACAGATCATTGTTGTTGATGGCGGTTCGACCGATAGCACGCCGGACCAGGTGGCGGCGGCGGCACTTCGGGACAAGCGCCTGGTGCTACTGCACAACCCCAAACGTCTTCAAGCTGCCGCCGTCAATCTGGTGGTGGCGCGCTTCGGGGATCACCTCGACTGGATTATTCGAGTTGATGCCCATGCCAGCTATCCGGACGACTATTGTGATGTGCTTCTTGCCGAGGCACGACGGACCTTGGCTGACAGCGTCGTTGTCAGAATGAAGGCGACAGCAACGGGACGCGCTTTCATGCAGACCGAGATCGCCGCGGCTCAGAACGCCAGTTTCGGCAATGGCGGCTCGGCTCATCGAGGCGATGGCGAAGGTCGCTTTACCGATCATGGCCACCATGCGCTAATGCGGGTGCAGGCGTTTAGCGCGGTCGGCGGCTATGATGAAGCCTTCAGTCATGCGGAGGACGTCGAGCTCGATCAGCGGTTCGTTACGGCAGGCTATCGGATCTGGCTGACGGGTGCGACAAGGATGAACTACTATCCTCGAGAGAATCTGGCCGCGCTGGCGAAGCAGTACTATCGTTTCGGTGCTGGCCGTATGGCAAATGCCTGGAAACACCCCAGAAGTCTGCGGACACGGCATCTCATCCTGATTTCCCTGGCGCCTGTAGCGATGCTGGGCTTACTGTCGCCGGTCGTGCCACTGTTCGCCTTGCCGGTGACCATCTGGCTCCTTGCCTGCCTCTCGGCCGGGGTGCTGACCGCACTTCGCATGCGCACACGGGAAATTGTGCTATGCGGACTGCCTGGGGCAGTGATGCAATTGGCGTGGTCGTTTGGATTCTGGAGCCAGGGAATACGCTACGTCCTGCGATCACCGGATCGTAAGCCATCTGCATGGCAAGCGCCGTTGGCTCAGGCAGAGGAATGACAGTGCAACGAATGCTTGTCCGATTAAACGACAGCGACCCAGGTATCGACCAAACTCCCGGGACGGGCGCCGGACATGAGGCGGGTCCAAAGGGGACGATGATCGACCTCAGTGCTCTTCGCGCGGCCGTTGTGCGGCAGAGGTGGTGGGTTATCGGTGCCGTGGTTATCGCGCTTGCGCTGGGAATGCTGCACGTGTTGACGGCTCCCCCGACCTTCATGGCCTCGACTGAAGTGATGATCGGCGATGATATCGCAGGCGTTTCAAATGGATTGAATCGTCCAGCGAGCATGGCCCAGAACGAACTGACGCTGGAAAGCGCGCTGCGTGTACTACAGTCGCAGACCCTGGCTTTAGCGGTCGTAACAAAATTGGAGCTGCACAAAAGCGAGGCGTTCATGTCGCCGAAAACATCGCTGCCTCGACGTGCGGTTCAGGGGTTGCGCAGTGCGATTTCTTCGGTCCTGCCGGGCGGTTCAGCAATGGAAGCTGCCACCGACCCGGAGGTGAAGGAGATGCGGCAGCGTATGGCGGCAGTAGAGATCCTGCGCAAGAAAATCGATGTGCGGCGCGAGGGGCGCAGCTCAGTCTTCCTGCTGCGCTATACTTCGACAGACCGCGAACTTGTTGCATCGATCGTCAACGCCTTTGGCGAAGCTTTCGTGTCGGATCAGCTGATCGGCAATGTCGAAGCATCGGCCAGGGTTCTCGATTGGCTGCAAGAGCGTCTTTTCGTAATCCAAGACAACTCGACCCAGGCCGCACTCAAAGCCGAGGAATACCGTGCACGCAGCGGGCTGGAGACGATCGCGGGAGAACCGCTCATGGTTCAGATGATCGCCAAACTCAAGGAAGACCTTGCCACCGCGACCGTTGATGTCGCGCGGCTGCGCGCGCTGAGCGGCATATATGATGAATTGCAGCAACTCGACCCGGCGCGCTTCGTCGAGTCTGGCGCAGCCGGCGCCCGCGTCCCGGATGCGGATTTCTCGGCCGGACAGGATCAGTTACTTTCTCTGCAACAGCGGCTGGACGAGACCGAGCGGCGGTATGGACCCGACCATGCCGAGGTCATCCAGTTGCGTGAGCGGATAGCGATGGAAGGCCGGTCGCTGCAGCGCGAGATGCAGCGCCTCTATGAGACGACCCTGAACGCGCTACGCGCGCGGGAAGCAGAAATCACCATACTGCGAAAGAGCATTGAACAAATTTCCGACGAAAATCTTGGGCTTGCCACGTCGCGCGTGGAACTGCGTGCTCTGGAGAGGCAAGCTGAAATCTACGAGACCCTGAACGAGACCTATCTGCTGGGGCTGAAGGACCTTGAACAGACCCAGACGTTCCCGGTTACCAATGTTCGCTTGCTGTCGGTAGCGGATGTACCGCGAGATCCGGTTGCGCCCCGCAAATCGATGATCATGGGGTTTATGCTATTTGTGGGCATGCTGGCAGGTGTCGGGCTGGCGCTCTGGCGAGAGCGCCAAGAGCGTTTCATCCGCACGCGAGAGGAGATGGAGGAGGCAAGCGGACTGCCGTTTCTTGGCTATTTGCCGCTGGTAACTTCCGACGAAATCGAGGGGGCGACCACGGCAGAGCCTGCAAGAAGGGCCAAACGCGGCAGTAACAAGCCACGCAAAGGATTCAGATACGATTTCGCTGTCGTGAAAAACCCCCGATCCCAATTCACCGAAGCGCTGCGCACCATCCGCGTAGCTGTGGATGCATCGGCCGGCGATCAAACAGGCTATGCGCTTGGCATCGTGTCTATCCGGCCCGGTGAGGGCAAGACTACGTCGGCAAAGAACCTGGCGGCACTGGCGGCGGTCGCCGGTCGATCGGTGCTGCTGGTGGATGCGGATGTCCGAACCGCGGCATTGAGCCATGGCTGGCGTCAGACCATGGGCGCGGGGTTGCGCGAAGTGCTTAAGAATCGCGCGGAATGGGATGATGCTTTGCGCCGCGAGGCCAACACCGGCGTGCATTTCCTGCCCTGCACTTCTGCGACAAGCTCCTCCGAGAACCGTGATCTGGTCGGTGCGCCAGAATTTCGCACCCTGATCGACGAGGCCCGGCGGCGCTACGACTTAACCATCATCGATTTGGCCCCACTTGGACCGGTGTCGGATGCCCGGGCGCTCCTACCGGCGCTGGACGGCCTGGTTCTGGTACTGGAGTGGGGAAAGGTGTCGCAAGAACTGTTGCATTATGTCATGTCTGCGAACCCCGGGCTCTATGATAAATTAATCGGGATTGCGCTAAACAAGACAGATATGAACGCTCTGGCAAAGTACAGCCGGACGGAAGCATTAGAAGAGCTTTACCATGCTTATGCCCGACCAGAGTCCTGACTCCGGCGCGAGCGCAGTCGGGCGAGCGTTGATATCGACCGGGCTGGCCGCCGTATTCGGTCTGCTCTTGACGCATGCGAATGATGGTGCTGCACAGACAGAACCGCTTGGGAAGACGTTCAAGGACGACTTCGCTCGTTTCGACCTCGAACGTTGGTATGTTTCGGACGGCTGGAGCAACGGTGACCATCAGAACTGCCTGTGGTCATCCTCTTCTGCATCGCATGTGCCCGGGCGGATAGTACTGAGCTTCGCCTATGACCAGACCGAGACGCACAGTTATCGCTGCGGCGAGATCCAGACAAAGGAGCGCTTTGGCTATGGCACCTATGAAGCGCGTATCAGGACCGACGACGGCAGCGGTCTCAACGCTGCCTTCTTCAGCTATATCGGACCGACCCATGGTGAGCGGCACGATGAGATTGATTTCGAAATTCTCACGGCAAATGTCGACGAGGTGACAGTGAACACCTTTGTTGACGGCCAACCGCATCACGGCGCGACGTATCGCCTGTCCAAGTCAGCAGACGTTGCGTTCATCGTCTATTCCTTCATATGGGAACCAGGCCACCTGCGCTGGTTCGTCGACGGCGAATTGATCCGGTCGGTCGAAGGCCCCGATCTTCCGGAACTACCGCAGAAGATTTATCTCAGCTTCTGGGGAACCGAGACCCTGAATGATTGGATGGGCCCATTTGTTCCCCCGGACCGGGAGAAACGGATGGAGATCGACTGGGTTGCCTTCACAGCGGCCGGTGAGGCGTGCCAGTTTGCTGAATCCGCTCTCTGCGCGCTAGCGGAGAACTGAATTGGCCAATGCAAATCAACATTACAGCGTCAGCGCAGCTCCAGCACCTTTGCTGACGATCTGCCCGAATA
>JBBSOT010000294.1:0-6595 GCA_038259455.1 Hyphomicrobiales bacterium
CATTCGTCTCCTTGGGCCGGGGGGGGGGTACAAACTCGCGGCGCTCTCCACCCTCGCCGGCGCGGTGTGGGGGGGCGCCTCACCCCCCGCATTCTTTTAAAAAAAAAGCGACCGGGTGTTCGCGAACCAAGTTTGGTTTTTGACAGCCTTGGATTCGGCGGCGTTCTGGGGCATGGCTGGATTGGCATGAAGGAGCGAGCATGACGCAGGCAGCACCAAGACCGACAGGCGAGTTGACTCTGCGCACACTTGCAATGCCATCTGACGCCAATGCCGCCGGAGACATTTTCGGTGGCTGGGTGATGGCGCAAATGGATCTGGCCTGTGGCATTCGCGCTGCCGAGCGGGCAGGCGGCAGAGTGGTAACTGCGGCGGTCAAGGAAATGTCTTTCGCGAGCCCGATGAAAATAGGCGACACGCTTTGCGTCTATACGCACGTGACCCGGGTTGGACGCACGTCAATGACCCTCAAGGTCGAGGTCTGGGCGCAGCGTTATTTGTCGCATCTCATGGAACAGGTGACCAATGCAGACTTCGTGATGGTGGCGCTCGATGCCGACGGAAAACCGAAACCGGTACCCGAAGCCGACGAGATGTCTTCGGTCCGATGACAGGGGCTACCGGTTAGCTGCGGCATCAAAGCGGGCGCGCGCCGCGTTTACCCGCGCCGTGTTCAGGCGAGCCCATTCGCCCAGCGCAGTGACCGGTTCGAGCAATTCAAAGCCGAGATCGGTCAGTTCGTAGTCGACACGCGGCGGGATCGTCGGGAAGACAGTGCGCGTGACGAAGCCGTCGCGCTCCAGGCCCCTCAAGGTAGTGGTCAGCATCTTCTGCGAGATGCCGCCGACTGCGCTTCGCAACTCGTTGAAGCGCATGGGGCCGTCACCGAGTTTGCCGATGACAAGAACCGTCCATTTGTCGCCGACGCGTTGCAGGATACCGCTGACAGCGCGGCAGTCCTCGCTGAGGTGGAGGTGACTAGGTTTCAAAAAAGTGCCTCCTTGTGCATCGAACTAGCAGTCACCAATGTAGTGTAGGTATCGAAAGGATACCAAAATTTTTGCACAGGAGACTCTAATGTCCAAACCCAAAATCGCCGTCGTCATCGGATCGACACGCCAGAACCGTTTCGGTGACAAGCCGGCCGAGTGGATCGCGGCGATAGCAAAGGAACACGGCGCGCTCGACGTCGAAATCGTCGATCTTCGCGACCATCCGCTCCCCTTCTTCGATGAAGTCGGTTCCTCGCTTTACGTTCCGTCCCAGAACGACGAGGCTCAGCGCTGGCAAAAAAAGGTGTCGGAATTCGATGGCTTCATCTTTACGGCGGCCGAGTATAATCGCGGTCCGACAGCGGTTCTGAAGAATGCACTCGACTACGCCTATACCGAATGGAACCGCAAGCCGGCTTCTTTCGTGGGCTATGGCGGCGTTGGCGGCGCACGGGCGGTCGAGCAGCTTCGGCTGCACGCAGTCGAGTTGCAGATGGCGCCGACGCGCAACGCAGTGCATGTCAGTTGGGGTGATTTCATCCAGATCATGCAGCAGGGCAAGAAGCTCGAGGAATTCGAGCACCTGAAGCAGGCAGCAATCACCATGCTCGACGAGCTTGCCTGGTGGGCGAAGGTATTGAAGGCAGCACGCGAAAACGACGCCAAGATCGCCCAGGCGGCCTAGACAAATTTCGGTTCCACGAAGGAAAGAGGCGGCACAGACCGCCTCTTTTCATGCCACCAGAGCCGCAGAACTCAGTTTCCGGCCTTGCGCCTCGGAATGGGAAGACGCGAGGCGATAATCTTGTCGATGCGGCGGCCATCGAGATCCACGACTTCGAACCGCCAGCCCTGAGCCTGAACGATCTCGCCTGTCGATGGCAGATGGTGGAGATGTGCCAGAACATAGCCAGCGACCGTTTCGTAGTCGCGATTCTCCGGCAATTCGATGGACAGATAATCTGCCATCTCGTCGGCCTGCATGTATCCGGCAAGCAGCCATGACCCGTCTTCGCGTCGCACGGCGGGCGGCTCTTCTTCGTCCGCATCGGCACGGAATACGCCGGTGATCGCTTCCAGTATGTCGGCGGGCGTAACAATGCCTTCAAAATGCCCGTACTCGTCATGGACAAGTGCCATCGGCACCTGCGATTCCCGCAATGTGGTGAGAACGTCAAGCGCGTCGGCCTGATCGTGCACAATCGGCGCCTGGCGCACATGCTTGCGCAGATCGAAGGCTTTTCCGGCGAGAAGGGAAGCAAGTATGTCGCGTGTCTGGATGACACCGATCATCGCATCGACCCCTCCTTCGCCAACCGGAAGACGTGAATGCTGGGTCTCCATCAGCAATTTGCGGGCTGCGGCCTCGTCCAGATCGAGGTTGAACCAGTCTATCTCGGTGCGAGGCGTCATCACGGCGCGAACCGCGCGATCTCCCAGACGCATGACGCCAGCAATCATGCGCCGTTCGTCGGATTCGATCGTTCCATGATGCTCGGCTTCGGCGACCAGCATCTTGATCTCCTCATCGGTGACCTTTTCGTCGCCTTCGCCATGCTGGCCGAGCATCCACAGAACCGCACGACCGGAAAGGTCGAGGAGGAACACAAGCGGCAGGGATATTCTGGAAAGAATTGTCATCGCCGGGGCGACCATGACGGCGATGCCCTCCGGGTCGCGCAAGGCGATCTGCTTGGGAACCAGTTCTCCGACGATCAGCGAGCCGTATGTAATGACGGCGACGACCAGTCCAACACCGAGCGCGCTGGCCGCTCCCTGCGGCACGCCAAGTGAAAACAACAAGCCTGTCAGACGCAATCCAAGTGTCGCGCCTGAGAACGCACCCGACGCCACGCCGACCAGTGTTATGCCGATCTGAACGGTCGACAGAAAGCGGCCAGGGTTGGCGCCAAGCGTCAACGCCATGCCGGCGCCGGAGACATTACGATCGATCATGGCTTTCAGTCTTGCAGGCCGTGCCGAGACGATCGCCAGTTCGGACATGGCCAGAAGGCCGTTCAAGCAGATGAGAACAACGACGATTGCAATTTCAAAGTAGACCATGAGGGTTCAATAGCATCCCCGCTCCACGAGGGAAATCAGCCGAGACGCCGAATTCGCGATTAGCGG
Source organism: Hyphomicrobiales bacterium (assembly GCA_038259455.1). Classification (GTDB taxonomy): domain Bacteria; phylum Pseudomonadota; class Alphaproteobacteria; order Rhizobiales; family Rhizobiaceae; genus CAMYMG01. The sequence continues at coordinate 3,123 of JBBSOT010000294.1, forward strand.
ACGGGGTTGCAAATTATCGGCAGGCGACGTGATTGTTTCGGCGCTGCTTGATGTCGAAATGGAAATGGTTGGCGTGATCTGCGTTATAGCCCGGGCCGAGCACGGTGTTGAAATACTGGCAGCCATCGGCTCTGACATTGTTAAGGAAACCGCGCTGTCGGAACGAGAAAAGGCCGGGTTTGCGGACGTCAATGTCCCTTCCATTGTTGAGTTCGATACGCATGATGTCGAGTGCGTTGCCCTTGCCGTGCTCCGACAACACGCCGCGTCCGTCAGCGATCTTGCGGCATGAGTAGCTTGATCCCTGGTGGATCGTGCTGACACCTGACAGGTAGCGGCGTCTGGCCGACGGGATTAGTTCATTTCTGGTCCACTGCGCAAAGGCGAGCGCCATCTCGCACGTCACCGTGGCTGCCGGTTTCATCTTGACGCTGCCGATCGACGACACCTGGACTGGGTGCTCTATGCCGCAGGAACCTTGGCGGATCGGGTCCAGGTCACGGAATTCGACCCGCAACTTCTTCAGCTTGCTCCGGCAGGAAGCCTCGTCCTGGGGCATGTAGTCGTGCTGCGGTTCAGGCTCGCTCATACGTGGATAGGCGACGGTTGTGGCTTGCGGCTGCAGCGTCATCTGAGCCGGCGAAGCGGGACCAGCCGTTATTACAGGCGCCATCGCAATGGCAGAAGTCTGGGCCCCCACGTCCACGGCTGGTTGCAGGGTCAGCACGCTGCCGGTGGTACAGGCTGCCACGGAGGCTGCGAGCAGCACGAGGAAGCCGCCAAGCATAGTGCGTGAGATTCTCCCCGGCCTGGCGATTTCTGGGTCTTTAACGGCAAGTTTCGCCATCCGGCGGCTCCGAGCTTCACGAGAAGACTGAGCTTAGCGGCGAAGAGTAAAGGAAAAATCATTCCACAATTCATTGCTGCGGCTAAAATGCGGCGGGCTGCGCGACATGGAATTGTCACTGGCAGAATGTGCTGCCACCGCGGCGCTGCCTCAAGTCGAAATGGAAGTGCAGCGCATGGTCGGCATCGCTGCCCGGACCGAGTACCGTCTTGAACGGTCCGCATGCGGCCGCGCGAACATTGTCGAGAAATCTGGCATCGTTCGCATCGGGTGCGGGTTCGACGGCGACGGTGCTATCGTTTGTCAAAGTGAATGAGGCTATGTCGAGCGCGTTGCCGAATGCGTGTTCCGACAGCCTGCGGGTTCCATTGCGCGGGCGACAGACATAGGCGGAAGCGTGCGACACCGATTTGAGCTGCGCACCATATTCCTTGCTCGCAGCGGGTGACACGACATCTTTGGCAAATCTGGCAGCCGCCTCGGCCATTGCGCAATTCATCCGTGCATCTGGGCGAAGGCTTATCTCAGACCCCAGTGATTTTACGATAAGCGGATAGGGAATGGAGCACCCCGCCGGATCCGTCTCGGCAGGGTGTTGCTCATAATCTACCCCAAGTGCGGTCAAGCGCTGTCGGCAGGCCAGTTCCTTTTTTGGCATGACGCCCGACGGATTGGGTTGCCTTGAGGATCTGGAATCGGGAAGGAAGTCTGGTTCCTGGTCATCATGCGATCTTGGTGCCTCTGGCTTGGTCTCCGGCAAAGGAACCGAATCCGGATTTTGCGGCAGGTCGCCGGAGACCGGGGGTTGGTCAGGGCGCGGTTGAGGCACAGGCGCACCTCGCGGTGGAAGCGGCTCGCCAAGACCTGCAAGGTTTTCTTTCAACTGCGGTATGGGCGCCCGCTCGGGCAGTCCCGCCGCCTGCAAGGACGGGAAAGGAAGCAAGACAAAGAGCGCCGCGGACAGCATGATGTATCGGGCGCTCTGCAACGGGAACCGGTCAGCCATGACAAGGTAACGTCAGCCGGCGGCCACGGTTGCCAAGGTCAGAAGAAGCTGCGTTCACAAATCATGTCTTAAGGGACATGCCGAACAAGCCGGCGGGTGTATACCGCTTGCCGCACCTTCCTGTGTTTTGGCAGACCCGCGTCGAGTCTTGATCGCTGTGGGGCATTGTGGACAAGGCGATTGACGGCATTGAAACTTTGTAGCCAATGCTCCTGTCCTCCCTAAAATGGTACTAGAGATGCAAATGCTTCTGTCGCCCGCAGTTCTGCCGATCCTGCTGCTTGTGGCCTCCAACATCTTCATGACGTTCGCCTGGTACGGCCATCTCAAATTCACAGGTTCGCCTATCTATTTGGTGGTCATGGTGTCCTGGGGTATCGCGTTTTTCGAATATTGGCTGGCGGTGCCGGCCAACCGGATCGGGCACGCCGTCTACTCGACGGCCGAACTGAAAACGATGCAGGAAGTGATCACGCTCGGTGTATTCGCGCTGTTTTCGATTTTTTACCTGAAGGAAGCGATCACCTGGAACCATGTGGCTGGCTTCACCCTGATTGCCGGCGGTGCGGCGCTGATCTTCAGGGCCTGACATTGCATCTTGTGCCTGGCTCGCGCATGACAGAGCCGCATGCGCCAGTTGACGGAGGAACCGATGTCGCTCAAGGGAAAGACGCTTTTCATCTCGGGCGGCTCGCGCGGGATAGGGCTTGCCATCGCATTGCGCGCCGCGCGCGACGGCGCCAATGTGACGATTGCCGCCAAGACGGAAACCCCGCATCCGAAGCTTCCGGGTACAATCCACACCGCAGCGGCCGAGATCGAGGCAGCGGGCGGCAAGGCACTGGCGGTGCTGTGCGATATTCGGGAAGAGGCACAGGTGCTGGAAGCGGTGGCTAAGACCGTCGACAGGTTTGGCGGCATCGATATCTGCGTCAACAATGCCAGTGCAATCAATCTGAGCGGTACGCTCGAAACCGAGATGAAACGCTACGACCTCATGCACCAGATTAATGCGCGGGGTACGTTTCTTGTCTCCAAGAACTGCATTCCGCATCTGATGAACGCGACCAACCCGCACATACTCAATCTGTCGCCACCTCTCGACATGGCGGCAAAGTGGTTCAAGAACCATGTTGCCTACACGATGGCGAAATTCGGCATGTCGATGTGTACGCTGGGCATGAGCGCCGAGTTTGCCAAGTCAGGCATCGCGGTCAATTCCCTGTGGCCATTGACCACCATCGACACGGCTGCGGTGCGTAATCTGCTCGGCGGCGAGACAGTAGCTTCGATGAGCCGCTCCGCCGCAATCATGGCAGACGCTGCTCATGTCGTGCTGACCAGCCCGTCGCGCGAAACGACCGGCAATTTCTATATTGACGAGGAAGTGCTGCTTGGCGCCGGTGTGACCGATCTTTCCGTCTATTCGCCAGGCGCCAAGGGCCCCCTGGCCGCCGATTTCTTCGTGCCGGACGCGGTTTTTGCGCGCAGCAAGACGAAGATCACCGGGAAATACTAGTTTCCGGCCGGGGCGGTGACCGATAATGTTGAATCAATGCAGGTAGTTGGGTGGACAAGCTGCCAAACTGATTCACCGCATTTGCGTACGCTGTAAAACCA
>JBBSOT010000295.1:0-6595 GCA_038259455.1 Hyphomicrobiales bacterium
GCCTGTCATGGGCGCGGCGCGCGATCAACGCCTGCACCGTCCGATCAATAGCAGTGCAAATCGCCGCGTAACTGTTGTTCAACGTCGACTCGGTAGCGGCGATCGCTTCGGCCGAAGATGCCAGAGTTGGCGCGACAGAAGGTCCTCGACATCGCGCAAGCTCATTGGAAATCTGTGATGGGCCTAGACGGCGTAGGCGATGATTTCAGGAGGGAAACGATGGCCTTTGAAAGCGCCGGATTGCTTGGGTTTGGTCATGAGGATACCTACCGCCAAGTGAGTTGCCCCGCAACTTGACGATCCCGGGGGGTCCCCTCGCCACCACTGTTAGCAGCGGTATTGCTTTTTGGCTTCGCCGGATTGATTGGCATAGTGGTGGTGCTACTCGGTGGATCTGTGGCCAGCTGGTTTGATGAAATCCCCCGTATCTCTTACGAACTGCGTGACAAACTTCGCGGTCTCACCGCACTGCACCTAGTTTGAATAGCAGCGCGACAGCCTCCCGAAGCCGGCCGGGCTGCACGTATAGCTGCCGGATCCGATCCGCGACTGCACCGGTCGGGCCGTTGCGGCGCGCGGTGTCGGGGCGCGCAGCAGGTTCAGGTTATTGACCGCGACCTGTGTGGCCTGGTTTGTGTTGGCAGATCGCTGATCATCTTGCTGCACTAAGGGCAGCGTGTCGGCCGCACAGGCTGAGGCCGCAAACAAGATGACAAATACATATATGGAAGCTGTACCGCGCAGATGCACAGTTGCTGTCGAACGGTTCATATCAAACCTTGCCTCTGTGTTCCGCCTTACCGCCCCAATCGGATGGGTTCAAAGCTCGGCTCGTGCTTTCGGAACTAGCAAAAACAGAGGATCATCGCAAAAGCTTTAGATAACGTGAGCGTGATCTGGGCAGAGATGTGGCCCATTTAGCGGGTATTGGACGCGTTCGAACAATAAAAAAGCGGGCTGCGATGGGGATCGCGGCCCGTTAACATATTGATATTTTTCAGTATAGATCTGTCAGATCGATCGGCGCATCGGACCGCACGACCGTCGGCGAAAACCCACTGATCCTTGACGTCAATTCGCCTGTGCGGATTGGGTCGGGAGGATGTTCTCCGGAATGCGCCAATCGGGGCGGCCGTAACCATCCGGCCACGGGTAGACCTCTTTCTGGTTGAAGTAGATCACCGCCTTCAATTCAGGGAACCCCTCAAGGTCCTGACGCACGTCGTTATCCCATTTTTCCACGTAGGCCGCGTCACCGACATAGCCCAGCTCGGCCACGACGATGGGCAGGTCATACTTCAGAGCCCTTTCGTAGCGTGGGGTCAGGATGCTGCTAAACGACTGCTCCTCCCCAAGGATATCTTGTTCCCAAGCCTGCAAACCGAACACGGAGAGGCCGACGACATCGACATAGTCTTCGCCCGGGAAATACTCTCCCATGTCTTCATAGCCAAGCGGCGACCACATGTAATCGAAGTCGACGCCATCGACCTCGTCGGTGACCGCACGACAGACATCCACGACATGCTTGTAGGCATCTATATAGGTTTTAGGCTCCCAATTCGCCCAGATGAACTGGCCAGAGGAATCTTCCATTTCCTGGGCCCAGCGGATGGTGACCGGACTTTTGAACTGGCTCAGCGAGTTGCAGATCGCGGTCATGTTTTCATCGTAACGGCCGCTTGCAATGTCGGCGATCAGGGTTTCCGGTGAATTCCGTTCGTCGCGCGTCCATGTCCAGGGTTCAATCGTGACAAGCACCGAACGTCCGCGGTCGACCGCATAATCATCCGCCTCCAGCAGGCTTTTCAGAAAGAGGTCTTCCCACGGCAGGAACAAATGTTCGATCTGCACGTCCTTGTCTGCGGAAAAGCGACCTTCGGGATCGTAGACACCGAACGGCAGATCACCCGGCGGTGCTGCGAAGGCAGCCGATGCGCCCAGCAGCGGCACCGCCGTCACGCAGGCTTTGACGAGTGTGCTGAATTTATTTTCTTGCTGTGTCATGGTTCTAATCCTTCGGGTTTCTGGGTTCGGCCGCAATCCACCCCGGATCGAAGATAAATACGACATTGTCTGCTCCCCACATGCCCGCGCCTGAAACTGAATAGACTTCGCGGACGACGCGGTACGGCTGAAGCCCATCGGAAAGTGCTGCAATACTCTCAAGACCGCGCGCAGAGACCGACGTCATTCCGACCGCCACGAGGATCAGCGGCACGGAAGCCTTCACGACATCTGTTACGGAAAGTCCTGACCGAAATAATCCGGTGCCTCGGAAATGCTGCGCCACGATGACGGCGACGATCATTGTATAGAAGATACCATTGATCGCAGACAAAAGATAGAAACCCTGCGCGTTCTCGACTTGATTTACGATCAGGACCGGAAGAAAACATCCCAGCGCCAGCGCCGCGTAAACAAGGACAAGCCGCATCGGCAGTCTGGCTTCGGCCACTTCACCTTTAGGCGTGATGCGAAAATCGACAAACTGACCCGTGATGCGATCCCGCAGGGCCATCACACAGCCCCAGGCCACCCAGGGCCATTGAATGCCGACGAAGAGGATCTTTTCCCAGCTGATGATCTTGCTATCGGAAGGGCGGAAATGACCGTCGCGGCGAATGAACCAGGCAATCAGCGTCAGAACGATAATTTGCGGCGCGGCGTGAAGGACGAAACCGGCATAGGTCACTTCGGCATAACGTACATCGAACACAATCGCTGCAATCGGCAGAGCATAGAGCAGTAGCATGAAAAACGCCATGAGCGGATAAAGCATCTGGCAGAACAAAAACTGGAATTTCAGGCGCGCAGGCATATCGCGATAATACCTGGGGGTGTATTGAAGCAGCAAGGTGAAAAGGCTGCGGGACCACTGGAATTCCTGAATGCAAAGGTCCGACACATTCGCGGGTCCGTCGCCCACGGCAATCGCATCAAGGGCATGCACTCCGCGCCAGCCGCCGGCATTCATGATCATCGTGGTCGAGTGGTCTTCGGCCAGTTCCGGCCCCAGCCCGCCAACCTCCCTCAGCGCCTTCGTCCGCACGGCATAATGGGATCCAATGCACATCGGAGCCAGCGCAGAAGTATATCCCGCCTGAAAAATGCCGTGAAAAGCCGCTTCCGTATGTAGACGTGTCCGGGCGGCCCAACTCTGCTGGGCGTTGCTGGAGCAAATGCTGGGTGCGCTGACGTAGCCGACCTTCGGATCCGCAAAGCCGCGCATGATATGGGCCAGATAGGCAGGCTCCGGCACATGGTCGGAATCGAGCTGTGACACAAAATCGTAGTCGTCATAACCAAAGTGGTCGTAGAAATAGGCGAGGTTTCCCTCCTTGCAGCGGGTCCGCCGCGGCCACACAGGCTGATGATAGGCCGCGCAGCCGTGCCGGGTCGAGATGCGCACGCCACGGGCCTCGCACCACGCGACCGTGGTAGGCCGTGGGTCTTCATCCGCAAGCCAGACGTCACAGGGATAGGTCTGGGCCAGCATCGCCTCCAACGTAACGCTCAGGATCGAGAACGGTTCGGACGGTGTTTTCGTCACGATCATCGCCACGCGGACCGAATCCGGATGTGGCGTCTCTCCCGCCGGGATCTTGGCCTGCCGGAAGATGACGATGAAGAAGACCTGAAGATATGCCAGCCATCCCAAGGCGAACGACGCAATCCAGTATTGCGGGCCGGTCGTCATGTGTTCAGGTAGGAACCACCAAGCCCAGAACCAGACCGCGGTCACAGCCCAGAGGGCGATGAGCAAGTTATAGCGACGCGCGGTCCACCCGGTGAAGAGCGGCGCAAGATAAGGGCCAGCCCGCCCTGCCCTGTTCGTCAGATCAAGCGCAGCGGACATACTGCACCTTCAATCCGAATGTAGGGGCCGCATGGCACAGGATATCAGTGAGGTCCATGTAGCGTGCCTTGAAGCCCAGAAGACGGCTTGCCGCCTCCGTATCGGCCACCAGTCGCGGCGGATCGCCCGGCCTGCGATCGGCAGCCTCCCATGGGGTGTGCTGCCCTGTGACCGCTTCGATCGCGGCTATGATCTCGAGGATCGAATGTCCGCGCCCGGTGCCAAGGTTCAGCGCCAAACTCTCTTTCCCGTCGTCCAGATGGCGCATGGCCAGCTGATGCGCCCGAGCAAGGTCCGAGACATGGACATAATCCCGGATACAGGTGCCGTCGGGCGTGTCGTAATCGGTTCCGAACACCTTGAGGGCGGCCCGTGTTCCTGCCGTGGCCTGCAGCGCCAGCGGTAGCAGATGGGTTTCAGGATCGTGCCGTTCGGAAAGCTGGCCCGCGGGATCAGCGCCGGAGGCATTGAAATAGCGTAACATCACGTAGTTCACGCCCCATGCCTTCGCATTGTCCTGAATCATCTGCTCACAGATCAGCTTGGTCCGGCCATAAGGATTGATCGGGCGTTGCGGCGTGTCTTCGCGGATCGGCGAGGTCCCCGGCTCTCCGTAAGTGGCGCAGCTGGACGAGAACACGAGCTTTTTCATTCCGGTCCGTTCCATCGCGGCAAGGACAGAGATCATGCCGCCCACATTCTGCGCATAGTAAAAGCCCGGCTTTTCGACGCTCTCGCCGACATAGGCGGCGGCAGCGAAATGCATCACCGCTTCGGCCTGGTGGCGTTCAATGACCGATACAAGCGCATCGGTATCGCAGACATCCACCTCCTCCAGCGGGCCCCATTTCACGGCGTCCGCATGGCCGGTTCGCAGGTTATCGACGGTCACAGGGCGATACCCGGCAGCCGATAGCTGCAGGCAGGCGTGACTGCCGATGAACCCGGCCCCCCCGGTCACGATGACGGTCCGCCGCGCCATCACTAGGCCGCCACGACCCGCGAGCCTGTGCCAGCGAGCTCTGCCGCGAAGTAGCTGATGGTGTTATCGAGACCGTCTTTCAGAGCGACCTTGGGCAACCAGCCCAGCAGCGTCCGGGCCCGTGTGATGTCAGGACAGCGTTGCTTGGGATCATCCCGCGGCAGCGGCTCATACATAATGACAGATCGCGTGTCGATCTTGCTCAGGACCAGCTCTGCCAGCTCTTTCATCGTGAGTTCCGTAGGATTGCCGACGTTGACAGGCGCATGATCGACGGTGTCCGCGTGCATCAACGCCATCAACCCGTCGACCATGTCATCCCGATAGCAGAAAGAGCGAGTCTGGCTACCGTCGCCGTAGATCGTGATCGGCCGTCCTTCCAAGGCTTGCGTGATGAAGTTCGAGACGACCCGGCCATCCGTGGGGTCCATGTTCGGCCCATAGGCGTTGAAGATCCGGGCGATCCGCACGTCGACAAGATGGACCTGCGCGTATTCCATGAAAATAGTCTCTGCCGCGCGTTTTCCTTCGTCGTAGCAGGACCGCGGGCCGACGGAGTTCACGTTGCCCCAGTAGCTCTCGGGCTGCGGCGTGATGCTTGGATCACCGTATACTTCCGACGTTGAAGATTGCAGGATCCGGGCCTTCGACTGCCTTGCAAGGTCCAGTAGGTTGAACGCGCCGTAAAAGTTGGTCTTCAGGGTCTGTATTGGGTCAGCCTGATACTTCGGTGGCGAGGCCGGGCAGGCCATATTGTAAATGTAATCGAACTTCCTGGTCAGCGTCAGTGGATCGCAGATGTCATGCACCGCGAATGTAAAATCGGGGTGTTCAAGAAACGATTTGATATTCTCCACGCGCCCGGTCGAAAGATTATCGATGCAGGTAACCGCAAAGCCTTTTTGGAGATAAACCGCGCAGATTCGGGATCCAAGAAATCCCGATCCACCAGCGATTAGGACTGATTTTTTGCCCTGCTTCAATTCTGCATGTTGAGCAACATACCTTAATCCGCGCGACCGATGTGCTTTCGCAAATTTTTGCAACTCATTATTCCTATTTATGCTACTCTTGACTACTATCGGGAGGGCACATTCAACCATGCCCCACTCAGAATTCGGTATGAATGGTGCTTCGTACAAGGAAATAAAACACCGATCCAATTTTGGCCGCGGCACTAAGCTGGAAATGAAAAATAATTAATTGATGAAATTTATTAGATAGAAAAACTCGTTACGCTTGGAAAAGAACACTCGTTACACTCACAAAGAAACACTCGTTACGCTGAGGCTGCTTAACTCGCCCTCACGCTACATTAGCACTACTAATGGCGCATTAATACAACTATTTTTGAAGTTATCCAAACGTAGGAAAACAGAGTAGAGTTCACTTTTATGATTTAATTACAGCATGCTAGACTCCATTCTTAAAAAATTCTGGTGATGCGGGTTTCCAAATGAAATATTTCGTGTGAGTGGTTGTAGCGCCGCTCGCTATGCAATGTGTTGAACTCACTGCGGACCCTGTACACCCAACTTCGACAGTTCGGAGGCTGATTTGAGCAGCTTGCGGACTTCAGGTTACTACTTTTCAAAGAGTCAGTGCGAGAGGGCGTGCCGAATTCGGTGGCGCTTGTCATCACACGTGTTAGACATTTTATGCATTGAATTTATGGCTTTTTGCGTGGTAACGCCGCTTCCGTAACAGGGCGGTTGTGGTCAAGAGAAAAATTTCAAAGCATAGCCATTGGCCAA
>JBBSOT010000296.1:0-6581 GCA_038259455.1 Hyphomicrobiales bacterium
CAACTCGATGGACGAGGCTGTCGCCGGCCATGCGACCTTCATCGACGTCGAACTGTCGGCCGATGGATTCATAACCGTCACCGACAATGGGCGCGGCATTCCCGTCGATCCACACCCGAAATTTCCGACCAAGTCGGCGCTCGAAGTCATCATGTGCACGCTGCATGCCGGTGGAAAGTTCGATTCCAAGGTCTATGAGACGTCCGGCGGCCTGCATGGCGTTGGCGTGTCGGTGGTCAACGCACTGTCGGACGTGCTCGAGGTCGAGGTAGCGCGCGGGCGCCAACTCTACCGCCAGCGCTTCTCGCGCGGCATCCCGCAGGGCCCGATCGAGCCCCTAGGCGAGGTCCACAACCGGCGCGGCACCAAGATCCGCTTTCACCCGGATGCCGAAATCTTCGGCAAGGGCGCAGCCTTCGAGCCGGCGCGCCTGTGCCGCATGGCGAGGTCAAAGGCCTATCTGTTCGGCGGCGTCGAGATTCGCTGGACCTGCGCGCCCGAACTGATCAAGGAAAAGGATGAGACGCCGGTAAAAGCCGTCTTCCACTTCCCCGGCGGCTTGAAGGACTATCTCGCGGCATCGCTCGGCGGCGACTTCCAGGTGACGCGCGAAATCTTCGCCGGCAAAAGCGAAAAGCAGGGCGGGCACGGCTCACTGGAATGGGCCGTCACCTGGTATGGCGGCGACGGTTTTGTTCGCTCCTATTGCAACACGATCCCGACCGGCGATGGCGGCACGCATGAGGGCGGCTTCCGCAATGTACTGACGCGCGGCCTTCGCGCCTATGCCGATCTGGTTGGAAACAAGCGAGCCTCAATCGTTACCTCGGACGACGTGATGATCTCGGCCGCCGGCATGCTGTCCGTTTTCATCCGCGAACCGGAATTCGTCGGCCAGACCAAGGACAGGCTGGCAACAGTCGAAGCCATGCGCATCGTCGAGCAGGCGATACGCGACCCGTTCGATCACTGGCTGGCCGACAATCCACAGGAAGCCTCAAAGCTCCTCGAATGGGTGATCGCGCGCGCCGACGAACGCGTGCGCCGTCGCCAGGAGCGCGAAGTTTCACGCAAGACGGCGGTTCGCAAGCTCAGGCTGCCAGGAAAGCTGGCCGACTGTACGCAAAACGCCGCAGCAGGTGCAGAGCTATTCATCGTCGAGGGCGATTCGGCCGGCGGTTCGGCCAAGCAGGCGCGCGACCGCGCCAGCCAGGCGATCCTGCCGCTGCGCGGCAAGATCCTCAACGTCGCCAGCGCCGGCCAGGACAAGCTGACGGCCAACCAGCAGATTTCCGACCTCATCCAGGCTCTCGGCTGCGGAACGCGTTCGCGCTACCGCGAGGAAGATTTGCGCTACGACCGCGTGATCATCATGACGGATGCCGACGTGGATGGCGCCCATATTGCGTCTCTGCTGATCACCTTCTTCTATCAGGAGATGCCCGAACTGATCCGCGGCGGCCACCTCTACATGGCCGTCCCGCCCCTCTACCGCATCAGTCAGGGCGGCAAGGTGCTTTATGCGCGCACCGACGAGCACAAGGATGAGTTGATCAGGACCGAGTTCACCGGCCGGGGCAAGATCGAGATCGGTCGCTTCAAGGGGCTCGGCGAGATGATGGCTGCGCAGTTGAAGGAAACGACCATGGACCCCAGGAAGCGCACACTGCTGCGCGTCGAGGCGGACCAGATCGATCCCGAAGGCACCAAGGCCTCGGTCGACGCGCTGATGGGCACCAAGCCGGAACTGCGTTTCCGCTTCATTCAGGACCGTGCCGAATTCGCGGAAGCCGAAGTGCTCGATATTTAAGACGTCTCGCGCCGCCTGGGCGCTCAGTACGCCTGCCCTGGGTTTATTGCGTCACGCCTTCGGCAACCCCGGCAGCCTGCTGCAACCCGCCTCAGACGAAAAGGTCGACCTTTTCGAAAGTTCTGACGTCGATCAGCCCGACATCGGAAATGCGCAGTTCCGGTATCACCACCAGCGCCAGCAGCGAATGCTGCATGTTGGCATTGTTGAGATCGCAGCCGACAAGGCGCATAGCCTCGGTCAGCTTGTCGGCCTTTGCGGCGACAATCTCGGCACGCTCGTCCGACATCAGTCCGGCAATCGGCATTTCGACCAGCGCCAGTTCCCTGCCCTCCGAAAACAGCACGAAGCCGCCGCCGACCTCGGCCAGCCGGTTGGCGGCCAGCGCCATGTCGCGCTTATTGGTGCCGACGACGATAATGTGGTGGCTGTCATGCGCCACCGTCGAGGCCATGGCGCAGTCCTTCTTGTAGCCAAAGCCCGAGACGAAGGCGTTGCTGACCTCGCCGGTGCCGCGATGACGCTCGACGACCGCGATCTGGCAGACGTCGTTCTTGCGGTCCATGGCCACAAGCCCGTCCTCCACCATGAGGTCGGCTTCCAGCGCGCGCGTCGGCGCCTGGTTCTCGATCACGCCAATGACCCGCGCCCGCACCTCGTTGGCGCCGGCCGGTGCGGCAATGTCGAAATCCTCCGGCATGACTTGGCGACCGAGATGTACCGTGTTTCTGGCACTGTCCGGATAGTCGTAGGCGGGAATGTCGATCACGAGCTTGCCTTCCTTCGCAACGAGCACGCCGCGCGCATAGACCTCGTCGATCGTCATGGCGGCGAGATCCTGGACGATCAGGAAATCGGCCTGCCGGCCCGGTGTGATCGATCCGGTTTCACGCTCGATTCCGAAGTGCTGCGCCGTGTTCAGTGTCGCCATCTGGATCGCCGTCACGGGCTTCAGCCCCTGCTGGATGGCGTGCCGCACCACCCGGTCCATGTGCCCTTCCCTGACCAGCGTGCCCGAATGGCTGTCGTCGGTACACAGGATGAAATTGCGCGGGTCGATGCCTCCCTCGGTCACCGCCTTGATCTGCTCGGCGACGTCATACCAGGCCGAGCCAAGCCTCAGCATCGCCTTCATGCCCTGGCGCACCCGCGCAATGGCGTCGTCGGCGCGCGTGCCCTCATGGTCGTCGGCCGGTCCGCCGGCGGCATAGCCGTGGAACGGCAGGCCGAGATCGGGCGACGCATAGTGCCCGCCGACCGTCTTGCCCGCCTTCATGGTCTCGGCGATCTCGCCCGCCATGACCGGATCGTTGGCGATGACGCCCGGAAAATTCATCACTTCGCCGAGCCCGATGATGTTTTCCCAGCCCATGGCCTCTGCGACGTCGGCGACACCGAGCGAGGCGCCGGCATTCTCCAGCCCGGGCGCCGAGGGGACGCAGGATGGCATCTGCACATGGACGTCGACCGGCATCGCCAGCGCCTCGTCATGCATCAGCCTGACGCCGGCAAGCCCGAGCACATTGGCGATTTCGTGTGGATCGATGAACATCGACGTCGTGCCGTGCGGGATCACGGCGCGGCAGAATTCGGTCACTGTCACCATGCCGCTTTCGACATGCATGTGCGCGTCGCATAGTCCGGGTACCAGATAGCGTCCGCCAGCATCGACAACTCTGGTGTCCGCGCCGATCGCGTGGCTGGCGTCCGGCCCGCAATAGGCAAATCGCCCGCCCGATATCGCAATGTCGGAGTTTGCGATGATCTCTCCGGAATGCACATTGACCCAACGCCCGTTGCGAACCACAAGGTCGGCCGGTTTGCGGCCTGTCGCCACATCTACCAATTTGGTCGCCATGTCGGCCCACGGCCGAGGTTTCTGGAATTTCGTCCTGTCCGACATTGCCCGACTCCTGTTGGACGGACATTGCCAAGCCTGAACGGCTTTGACCAGCCGTCGCCAGGGCGCCTTGAGCGCCAAACACCCCCCGTCGCCATGCCCGCGGTCGCGTCGTTATCCCTAGCGCTTAGGGTTAACAAAGCGTTCCATTGGCGGATCAGGGCAAACTTCGACACAACCCTTTAGGGGACGCGGGACAGATAGCCCGGCGTGCGGCGTTGGGTTCAGGGGTATGCCCGCCGGGCGTTTCGCGTCCCTCCTTGCCGATCGCTCGCCCGTCGCACCACCATGGCTTGACGATCCGTTCCGCAGGCTCGAAAAGGTTGGCCACGCGGACGTGGCGAAACTGGTAGACGCAAGGGACTTAAAATCCCTCGGCCTATGGCCTTGCGGGTTCGACCCCCGCCGTCCGCACCAACGGCGATCCGTTCAGCGTTTCGCGGCGTAGTAGGCGACGCGGCGTTCAAGCGCCGCGAGGAATTCCGAGATGGTGAAGGCCAGCCCGAACAGCACGACCAGCACCGCCCAGAAATGTCCCATCAGGAAGTTGCTCGAATAGAGCTCGAACAACGCCCCGAAGCCAACGATGGAGATCAACAGCTGGCCGATGATGACGCCCTTTACCGCACGGATGACGCCGATCCTGACACCCCCGAGAATCTCGGGTAGTGCGGCCCAGAAATAGATCTTGAAGAAAGCCTCCAGTGGCGAGGCGCCGAAGCTTCGCGCCATGTCAATCAGCGAACGGTTGATCTGCATCACGCCGGCGCGTGCATTGAGGATGATGATCCAGATGGCGAACAGCGTCGTTGTGATGATGATCGACGTCATCCCGAAGCCGAACAGCACCATCAGGACCGGCACCAGCGCCGTCAGCGGCGCCGACAGGAAGATGTTGACCCAGGGCAGCAGCAATTCGTCGAGCAGCCGGCTCTTGCCCATCATGATGCCGACCGGAATGCCGATGAGGATGGCGGCCGAAACACCGCCGAGAAAGCCATAGGCCGTCTCGGCCAGCGCGTTGAGAAAGGCTGGTGTCGGCAGGATCCTGACCAGGGTCACCAGCACTTCCGACAGCGGCGGCACGAAGAAGGTCAGATGCAACTGGCCGATGATCTCCCACAGCAGCGCCCAGATCAGCAACGACGACATTGCCGGAAGTCTGTATCCGAAAGCGGTCATGTTCCCCTCCTACTCGGCGTAGGTGCGCAGCGAGGCCCAGATCTGGTCGACAATGTCGAGATATTCCGGGTCGCGACGGATGTTCTCGACATCCTTCTCGCGAAAGCCGGATGGCCGGATGACTTCCGACACACGGCTCGGGCGCGGCAGGAGGATGGCGATCTGGTCCGAGACATAGACTGCCTCCTCGATCGAATGGGTGACGAAAATGAAGGTCTTGTTCTCGTTGCGCACCAGTTCCAGCAGGTCCTCCTGGAACTTGCGCCGGTTCTGCTCGTCAACGGCCGAGAACGGCTCGTCGAGCAGGAGCACCTGGGAATCGACCGATAGCGCGCGCGCCAGCCCAACGCGCTGGCGCATGCCGCCAGACAGTTGATGCGGATAGCTCTTTTCGAAGCCGGCCAGTCCGACGTTGCCAATGTATTTTTCGGCGATCGCCTCGCGCTCCGCTCGCGCCACACCGCGCAGTTCGAGACCGAAGGAGACGTTGCGGATGACATTCGCCCAAGGCAGCAGGGCGAAATCCTGGAACACAAAGGCCCGGTCGGGCCCAGGCCTGCTCACCTTCTTCCCGTTAACCTCGATCTCGCCGGCGCTCGGCTCGAGCAGGCCGCCGATGATCTTGAGGAGCGTGGTCTTGCCGCAGCCAGACGGCCCCAGCAGCGAGGTCAGTTCGCCGCGCGGAAACTCCAGCGACAAGTTCTTCAGAGCTTCCACCGCGCCGTAGTTCTTTGACACGTTGCGCACCGACACGGCACTCTCGATCGTCGGCGCCTTGTTCGCCGTCCGGACGTCGTCAGTCTGAAGCATAGCCACGGTTATTCCCTTCGAAGAGGACATTCTCGAGTCGTTCCAGAAGATTCAGGAACAGCACCGCGAGCAGGATGATCGAGAAGATGGCGGCATACATGCTCGGATAGTCGGCAATGGAGCGGCTGTAGCTGATAATGTCGCCGACGCCGGTCGGCGTGATCTTGAGCTCGGCCAGGATGGCGCCGATGAAGCCGGCCGAGATGCCGAGCCGCAGGCCGGAGAAGATCACCGGCGATGCGGCCGGAATGACGATCTTCAGGAGAACGTCGCGGTCGCCAGCCAGGAACGACCGCCCCATCTCCTTGAGCGAGATCGGCGTGTTGCGCACAGCACCGGCCGTATTCAGCACGATGACAGGCATCGCCATGATGCAGACGACGAATACCTTCGAGGTAAGGCCAATGCCATAGGCCATCACCAGTAGCGGGATCAACGCGGCCAGGGGTGCTGCCTGCATGACGATGAAGACCGGCGAGAACAGCCATTCGAAGCGCGCGCTGAGGCCGATCCAGAGACCCAGCGCGATCCCCAGGACGGCCGAGATGGCGACGCCGAGGACGAGTGGCTTGAGCGTTTCGGCGTAGGCGGTGAAAAGGGTCCCGTCCATGGCGAGCCGGACGAGAGCTTCCATCGATTCCAGAAACGTCGGGAAGGCATAGGATACAGGCACACGTCCGGCGATCTCCCACGCCCCGAAAACGATGACGGCGGAGAGCAGTTTGAGCAACAGGGATCTGTATTGCATGGACGGGTCCGGTACTGGGAAGGCCCCGGGCCCCGGGGGGCGCAGGGACCGAGGGGGCCCACCCCCCGACCTGGGGCAACCGCGGCCGGGGGGGCCGGGCGCAAAAAGCCCCGCGTGGGTGGGGGGGGGGG
>JBBSOT010000297.1:0-6541 GCA_038259455.1 Hyphomicrobiales bacterium
CGCACCTCAGCCCGTGTGAGACGTCTTCAGTCCCTCCATCGACAGCGTTATTTATCGGGCAATGGTGAGTTCGGGTCACTCGGGGGCAACTGCGGCACCATGATTTTGGGCTGATCGCCCGTCAGGGCGCCGAGGAACGCGACCAGGTGAAAGGTTTCGATCTGGGTCAGTGTCTGCCCAAGCTGCACCTTGGCCATCACGCCGACGACCTTTGCGATATCCTGCTCCGAGCCGGTATGAAAATATGGAGCTGTCAGCGCAACATTTCGGAGCGTCGGAACTTTAAAGACATAGTCGTCGGATGACTGGCGAGTAATCCCGCTGCGGCCTTTGTCGCCGACAGGCCGAGATTTGGCGTCCGGCGTTTCGACCACCCCGAACTTGGCGTAGATGCCTCCACCGACATTTGTGCCAGCGTGGCAGGCTACGCAGCCTTTATTGATGAAAATTGCAAGGCCGGCTTTCTGTGAGCCGTCAAGCGCTGCCGTGTCTCCGCGTAGATAACGATCGAACGGAGCGTCAGGCGTGATCAGTGTCGCCTCGAAGACAGCGATGGCGCGTTGCGCGTTACCGATCGATATCGGCTTGGGATCGGTTGGAAAAGCGCGCGCGAAGGCGCCGTGATATGCGGGCAAAGCAGCAAGTTGTTGCGCCACATGCTGCCTTGGTGACGCCATCTCCACCGGGTTGACCATGGGACCACCAGCTTGGTCTTCCAGGTCCTTCGCTCTTCCGTCCCAAAACTGTGCGAAATTGAATACTGCGTTCAAGACAGTCGGTGAATTGCGCCCGCCGCGCTCTCCGTGGAATCCAGCCGATGTCGGACTATTGTCCGCTCCACCGAGGCCAAGGTTGTGGCAAGACGCACAGCTGATCGAATGCGTCGCTGAAAGCCGCGGGTCGAAAAAAAGCATCGTGCCAAGTGCGATCTTGTCCGCGGTGGCGGGATTGCCGAGCAGGACTGGTGGACTGATCGGAAGTGGTTGGAAGATCGTGCGTGCCTGGAGCAACAGCGGATCATTTGTTGCCGACATTGTGGAATTGCCAGTGGTCGGGCTCTCGCTCGTGGATTTCCCTGCCGGCTTTGCGCACCCGGCGATCACCAGGCACAGGCTTGCCACTGCCAAGACCGACAGGCTTGTGGCGGAAGCCGATGTCGGCGGGGCCGGTCCTCTCAGCGCCAGAATCGGCGTAGCATCAGTCATATATCATTCCTGGTTTCAGCCGCGCCGTACGCAAGGCCAGAGTAGGGAGAAATGAAGGTTCATCGGAGCGAGCCTCGCCTCGCAGCAACATCGCCGACGCGACAATTTGGTATCACCGATGTGCGATGTACCGAACCATCGGAATATACTCACAAGACGAAGCTGTCCTGCTCGACGTCCCTGATGGCCGACTGTGTGACGCGAACAACCGGGCAGCGGCGCCCGCGGGCTATGTCTACGCCACGACGTCAACTCACCAACGCTGACTGAGTATTTTCCGAGTCTTCAGTCGCAATTGCTTGCGCGATAGCGTGATCACGAGTTGAAGACACTGTTGCAGATATCAGCTTGCGGCCATCGGCCGCCCGCGATCTTGAGGAGACTGACCATGGCCAACCCCGCTGAAAGGGTCGCCGATATCGGGCCTGAGCCGCAGTCTTTCGACATTGAGCGGGAGACGACGCAGAACACCGACTATCGTTCGGTTGCCTGGAGCGGGCGCTATCTTCAAGTAACGCTGATGTCGATCCCAGCTGGGAGTGACATTGGGCTCGAAGCGCATCCGGAGACGGACCAGTTTATTCGCCTCGAAGCCGGCTGCGGCCATGTGCAGATGGGACCCACCAAGGAACATCTGACGTTCGAGAAGGAGGTTTCGGATGGGTGGTGCGTCCTCGTCCCCGCGGGAACCTGGCACAACATCACAAATACTGGTTCGACACCGATGCAAGTCTATACAGTCTATGCACCCGCCCACCACGCTCCCGACAAGGTCCAGCCGACTGCGGCAATCGCCAGGGCGGACGAGAAAGACGAACCGGCACAGTGGTCCGTTCAACCTGACCGCGTAATAGATAAACACGGCTGACCGGGCAAACAGCCCAATGGTGCGGACGCGACGTATCCAGAAGGCCGGCCTGCGGTTCGGTTAGCACTGGTACGAATTCCCGACTTGATGCTCGGGTGTGTGTGCCGTGTTCCACAAGAGGTTTTCAATGACAGAGTCACGGATTCTGACCGAGTATTCGGGTGTTGCGAAGTCATTGCACTGGCTAATCCTGGCTTTGCTCGTCGTTCAGTTTGCGATCGCTTGGACAATGCCCGAGATTGGCCGAGGAAGCGTGCCCACCGGCCTGATCGGCTGGCATCTGTCGGTTGGTATCGCAATCCTTGCGATGATGGTTGTGCGCTTGGCTTGGCGGCTGACGCATCCGGCGCCGCCGGCTCCCGCCAATCTTTCGCCGGCGCTGGCGACCCTGTCGCGCGTCGTTCATTATCTCCTCTATGCCTTGCTGATTGTCCTGCCGCTGCTTGGCTGGGCGAACGCGTCGGCGCGAGGATGGGCGCTGAAGCTGTTCGGCGTCCTCCCGCTTCCGCCCCTTATGGCCAAGGGTTCGTCGCTCGGGCATTCTCTCGGCGATGTCCATGCAACGCTCGCAACGGCACTTCTGGCGGTTATAGCGCTGCACGTCTCGGGGGCGGCATATCACGTCCTGTTTCTCAAAGATGGGACTCTCAAGCGAATCCTGCCCTGACGCATCTGCAGTGACCCGAAACCCCGTCTTTCATCCAGAAGAAATCGAAGGCCAGTTGGCGTTAGCCTGGCACCCGTTTCTGGAGCAGTCCACTGGTCGTCCATACAGCGCTTGCAGGCCAGGGCAGGTCATGTGCCTCTGACCAACTTGCGCTAGTCGTCGGCGCGCATGTCCAGACCGCGTACGGACGAGTCATTGTCCCGCCGCGAGCCTGATTGATTTTGCCGTGTGGGCCTTGAATTCGCCGCTCATCTTGGATCGTTGCACTTATTTCCAGGGCAGCAGCATGACGCTCAGGCTGTCGATGGCAGCGCCGTCATTGCTGGCGCCGCACTTTCGCTGAGCGTCGGGTAATCGATGTAGCCGTGAGCGCCGCCGCCATAGAAAGTGGCATGGCCCATCAGCGGGTTCAGTGGCGCATCTTCGCGAAGTCGCCGGACCAGATCCGGGTTGGCGATGAACAGTCGACCAAAGGCCACCAGGTCAGCGCGACCGCTGGCGATTTCGTCGAGTGCCATGGCGCGGTCATAGCCGTTATTAGCGATCCAGACCCCGTGGAAACGCTTGCGCAGCGCTGCAAAGTCGAATGGCAGATTATCGCGCGCACCACCGGTTTCACCCTCGACACCATGAATATAAGCGAGCCCCAACCGATCGAGCGCGGTTACGACATGTTCAAAAAGCCTCTGCGGATCGCTGTCGACTGAATCGCCGGCTGACGAAACAGGTGACAAGCGGACGCCCGTTCGACCCGCGCCAATTTCGGTGGCGATGGCGGCCGCCACTTCAACGACAAGCCGGTCGCGGTTGGCCAGCGATCCGCCATAGGCATCGGTGCGCTTGTTGGTGCCATCACGCAGGAACGCATCGAGCAGATAGCCATGCGCGCCATGGACTTCGACACCATCGAAACCGGCGGTGATGGCAGAGCGTGCCGCATGGCGAAAATCGGCGATGATGCCCGCCATTTCATCAAGGTGTAGCGCCCGCGGCGTCGAGACATCGACAAAGCCTTCTCCCGCAACAAAGGTCTTGGCGTTGGCGCGCAGCGACGACGGGCCGACCGGCGGCTCGCCATGCTGAAAAACCGTGTGCGAAATCCGGCCGCAGTGCCAAAGCTGCAGGAAGATGACCCCGCCCCGGGCATGGACAGCATCGGTGACGACCTTCCAGCCCACAACCTGAGCATCGGTGTAGCACCCCGGGGTGTCGGAATAGCCTTGCGCCTGGGCCGACACCTGGGTGGCTTCGGCGATGATCAGTCCGGCACTGGCGCGCTGCGCATAATATTCCGCCGCAAACGGCCCGGGCACCAGACCGGGCCCGGCGCGGTTGCGGGTGAGCGGCGCCATGACGATGCGATTGGCGAGATGGAGATCGCCGAGCGACATCGGATCGAACAAATTGGCCGACGGATGCGGACTGGTCATGCTGACCGCGTTATTTCGCGTCGGCTGTGGCGTGCTGCCGGGCGGCAATCGCTTCGAGCGTCGCCAGTTTGGCATCGGCGAGCGCGGCCGTGGCAAGAATCACCGAGGACCGGGCACTGGCTTCGGCGCGATCAGCGTGCAAATCGAGCTTGCTCCGATCCCATTGTTGGCCAAGCTTGTCCTTCCATTCCTTGAGCGTGGCCTCGCCGGCTTCGGTCTGCGCGGCGACCCAATGGCGAACCTTGATACCGGCGGCCTCGACCTCGCTGCGCTGGCCTTCGACAGCGGATTTCGCTTCGGCAAGCTTGCGATCAAAGGCATCGGCACCGTCCTTCTGTGCCTTGCCGATGTCGGACTTCACCTGCTCGAGCTGTGCCTCCATGCCATTCAGATTGACCCGCATGGTTTCGCAGAACTGATCGATTTTGGTGCTCATGACTTGGCCTTTCCAGAGAGTGTCGTGATGATGGCTGCAAGCTTTGCAGCCACTGCGCGCCGGATGGCGCGCCTGTGGTTTTGGTTGGTCGTACGAAGCTGGCCCATGTGCATTTGCCTTCATGCAGAAAGGCGGGGTTTGGGCCAAGTGGCGGCGGCACAACAGCGCCGGAAACTACTCAGGACCGTGGATCAATGCGACACCAGTGCCGGCCGGTCGTCGCGCATCAACAGGTCGCGCGTCACGCCCCCCAGTGCCCATTCGCGCACGCGACTATGGCCATAGGCGCCAGCGACGATCATATCAGCACGATGCTGGTGGGCGATGCGGTTCAACTGGTCAGCGTCGTCGCCGCGCGATTCTTCGACCTGTTTTTCAGCGGCAATGCCATGGTGGCTGAGCCAGGCCATAACTTGGCCAACAGCTTCCTCGGTCGCAGCAAGCTGGTCCTTTGCTGCCAGGGCCACGATCGTTACCCGCGAGGCCTTCTTCAGCAGGGGCAGCGCGTCGCTTGCCGCTCGCCGCGCCTCGCGGCTGTCCTTCCACGCCATGATGATATGGCCGAGAGCAAGCCCACCGCATTTAGGGGGAATGACAAGGACCGGCCTCCCCGCCTGCATCACAAGGTCGCCGGTATCGACGCGGCGTGTCGCGTCGAGCAGGTCGCGTGAAGCGATTTGGCTGATGATCAGGTCGGCATTGCGCGCTTCGACGGCAAGCAGGTCAGCCAATGATGCAAATGTTGTCAGCAATCGCCACGAAATGCGGTCGGTGCGGTCGGCAAAGCAGGCGTGGAAAGCACGTTCGGCTCCAATCGCCTCGGCATCGAGTTCGGTGCGCCCCTGGTCGATGTAGCCCGCCGCCACCATGCCGTCGCCGTAAATGAAGCCGTCACCATAGCCGATCTCGATCGGCCGCCGGACGGCGATACCGATAACATGCGCGTCGAAAATCCCGGCAAGGTCGTGGGCGACCTGCAGAACCCCGGCATTGGTCTGGCCAAGCTCAAGCTGTACCATCAACGTTGCATAAAACATTGGGCGCCTCGTCGGGTTTGAAGGACGAGCCCCGGTTTAGTGGCGCGAAGCCGGGCCAGGCAGGTTCGGAAACTACCTAATGTCCGCGCGGTCGCTGATGGTGCTGAACTGCGTAGTTGCCGAAGCTGTCGGCGCGGGGTCAGCAGGCGCACAGTTGCGATCTGGAAACCCGATGACTGCAAGGTATTGACGATCGACGCCGTAACCCCCGTCAAGCCGACCACTGCCAGTGTTGCGGTTGGTGAGCGTGACGACACATCCACGCCGGACTCGCCTGCGCGCACGCCGGCATTGTCATGGCTGACGGCGCACAAATGGCTGGTGGTCGCCGCCGTGATCATTGCCGGGTTGGCGCTTTGGCAAGGCTATCGTCTTTTTGCCGGCACAAGCGTGGCCGTCGATACGGTTGTGCTGGGGGATCTCGTCGAAACCGTCGTTGCCAGCGGCCATGTCGAAACTCCCTACCGCGTCGAGATCGGCAGCCAGATGACCGGCACCGTCGCCAGCGTTGCAGTGCGCGAGGGCCAGAAAGTGAAGGCCGGGCAATTGCTGATCACGCTCGAACGTCATGAGCTCGCCGCCGGCGTCGTCCAGGCAGAGGGCGCTGTTGCCCAGGCCAAGGCGCATCTGCGCCAGCTTCGCGAACTGACCCTGCCGAGCGCACGCGACAACCAGAAGGCGGCGCTCGCCAGCCAGCTAGGTGCGGCACAGATTCAGGGCCGCGCCGCCGCTCTCGTTTCCAAGGGTTTCGAAACCCGGGCTTTCCTCGACGATGCGCAGAAGAACCTCGATGTCGCCCGCAATGCCGCTCGGACCGCGGCAGTCGAGGTCCAGACCGCCAGCCCCGGTGGAAGCGACTATGTCACCGGCGAAACCGAATTGGCGCAGGCCGAGGCCG
>JBBSOT010000298.1:0-6519 GCA_038259455.1 Hyphomicrobiales bacterium
CCTGGGGAGCATAGGTATCGTTGGTGACCGCGATGTTGCCCGAACCCGCCCCGACATCGGTGCCGGGAGGATTCTTCGCATTCGCATAGGAGGCGTAAATGCTCACCGAAGGGAAGAGCTTGTAGATCGCGCCCGCTTGCCAGCTTACAAAACTAGTTTCCAAACTTGCGCTGAATGGCCCCCCTCGGCCGCTGCCACTGCCGGATGCCCGGTAGTCTGTGTAGCGTACCCCGAGGTTCACGATAAACTCGGGAATGAGTGTGATCGAATTGAAGATGTAGGCGCTGATATCTTCCGCTTCCGAAAGGTTCGGCGTGCTCGCTTGCGTTATTGATCCGTTCCACGCGTCCGCCGGGTTGGGGCTGAGCAGATCGGTGCAATCAAAAGCAGCAACAGCCCCGGGCGGGCATGTGCGATCGCCAGTGTCGACGACGTAAGTGAGGTTGTAGGTGTCGGCACGGCTGTACTCGGCGCCGATCGACACATTGTGCAGGATCGTCCCGGTCGCGAACTCGCCGGAAACATTGGCGTTGCCAGTCATCGCTTCGGTGTTTGAATTGCGGCTCTTTATTGCCCGCCACACCAGCCCGTCGACAACGTTGCCGGCACTGTCGTCCGGATTGGTCACGATGTAATCCATGTCGGAATCGGAGTACCGCAGGAGTGCTGATGCATTCCAGCCATTACCCAGGTCGTGGTCGAATTTGAAGGTTGTGTTATCGACGCGCGCCTTCTGGAAATCCCGAGCCAGAAGCCCGTAGAAATTGTCGCGGTCAACGTCTGCTGGGATACGGCGATCGCCATCAAGTTGGCCCCTTGAGGTTAGCGGTACGCCGTAATCTGCCATCTGATCGCCCTCGAAGTGATAGTGCGTCAGGCTGGCAACCGTGTTCGCACCAACACCGAGCGCGATGGAAGGCGAAATTCCCAACCGGTCATCGAAAACGGCGTCTCGGCCTGGTGTCATGGAATCGTGAAGCAGTCCGACGATACGCACGGCAACGCGGTCGCCTAACTGACGGTTCACATCTGCAGTGACCCGGTAAAGGTCCGAAGTTCCGATAGCCGCGGTGGCGGAAGCGGAGTTGCCTTCGCGGGCGGTCTTGCTGACGAGGTTGATCCCGCCGGCTGCCGCTCCGCGACCGCCGAGAGCGCCGCTAGGTCCCTTGAACACTTCGATCCGTTCTACGGCGAAGACTTCACGCGTCTGCGTTCCGATATCCCTCGCGCCATCGACGAACACGTCGCCCGTCGCGTCGACTCCGCGGATCAGGGGAATGTCGCCGGCTGCTGTGCCCCCTTCGCCTGCGCCCAAGGTGATACCGGGAACAGTGCGTAATGCTTCTTCGAATGAATAGGACGCCGTCCGCTCCAACGTTTCTTCCGTTACCACATTGATTGTCCGGGGGGTGTCAAGGATCGGGCCGGTCGCCTGATCGAGGCTCAGTTCGTCTGGCCGATCGCCGATCACGACAATTGATCCATCAGGGTCGACTCCGGACTCCGCTGCCGCCGGGGCGGTGGCAATGAAGCCGACACACCCCAGCGCGAGGAATGGCACGGACGTGCGGGAAAATCCGGAAATTGTCATGGCTTGCCGGCCCCTCATTTTTGATCTCGGGACGGCTTATGAGAGACAAGACTTAGAGAGTCAATGCAAATGCGAAT
Source organism: Hyphomicrobiales bacterium (assembly GCA_038259455.1). Taxonomy (GTDB): domain Bacteria; phylum Pseudomonadota; class Alphaproteobacteria; order Rhizobiales; family Rhizobiaceae; genus CAMYMG01. The sequence continues at coordinate 1,669 of JBBSOT010000298.1, forward strand.
TATTATCATTAGTAGGAGCTTCTATCGCAATTCCAAGATTTGCAGTCAGGCGTCACCCCAGCGGCGCATGAGATTGTGGTAAAGGTTGGTCAACTCCAGGACCGCTCTGTCGGTTGGCTCCCGTTCCGAACTCAGCAATCTGACGGTTCGGTCAAGACGGTACATTTGTTCACGTTCACCGTCATCGCGGACCATGCTTTGCAACCAGAAGAACGACGCAGTTCTGGCGCCCGAAGTCACGGGGGTAACGCGGTGTACGCTGGAGGCGGGATAGAGGATCAAGTCGCCGGCCGGGAGTTTGACCCGGTGTTCGCCGAACAGGTCCTCGATCATCAGCTCACCGCCTTCGTAACTGTCCGGATCAGCAAGGAAGAGGGTAGCCGACAGATCGCTGCGAATCCGGAAGTCGGTCCCGTCCAGGCGGCGAATCGAATTGTCTACATGGGCGCCGAACGCCTCCCCTCCTTCATACCGGTTAAACAGGGGCGGGAAGACTTTGAGCGGCAAGGCAGCCGCAATGAATTCCGGTGCGCGTCCGAGCGCATCCAACACTATCGCGCCCGCCTTCTTTTCGACTTCACTGCCCTGACGCAACTGACGGTTCTGTTTCGCCAGACGGGATTGATGGCCTGATGTCTCGTTGCCGTCCACCCATTCGCCGGCATCGATCAACCCGCGAAGCTCTTGCACTTCCGCCTCGTCGAGCACCCGCTCCACACGAACCATCATAAATACTGCCCTTCCGCCGCCCATTACCCACTGACGTAGTTGCGAATGAATGTCAATTGCATCAAGGTGATGAAAGTCGGCGTGAACATGGCGCCCCCTGCCCAGCTTTCTGCCGTTTTGCTTTCCGGAAAAGTGTTGCACGAAAGCGAACCGCTCGCGGTAAAGTTGACAACACTTTTCGAGGTGAAATTCGGAGGCGCGCCAGCGGCCAAGCAATTGGCCTGGGTTCTGGGCAGGATTCGGACCGCTGTCGATGAACCGCGCGCTGCTTCAGGCAGGCAGGCTGGACATCAGGTCGGGGCAGCCGTATTTTTTCCACACCGCGACCAGTCCGATGCGCTTGGCGAAATCCATGAATTCAGGGTGCAGCCGCGTCTGTCGAATGGGCTCTACGTCAGCCCACAGCGACATCAGCCCGATCATATTGGGCGGCGTGATCTGCACGCCCAGTGTCTTGAACACCATCTCCGAATATCCCATCCAGATCGCAGGAAGCACGATGGTCGGATCATAAGGATCGAGGAATGTCGCGTGCAGGAAATCGAGCGTTCGGCAATATCGCTCACGGTCTTCTTCCTGCCCGCTATGAATGCCTCTGGCTGCCATCAACCAATAGGCATCCATGGCCTCAGGCGACATTGGCGTGGTCCCTGCCGGCGCGAAAATGACGGTGTTCATCAGCAGGCGGGTTCGCTGATATTGCTCGACCGCAAGAGCGTGATCTCCCTTTGTCCGCGTTGCCAATGCCAGATGTAGCGATGGCTGGCCAAGGTCACACATCCGCTCTCCCGCAGCGACCGCTTCGTCGAGATTGCCGAGGTTGATGTGCGCTTGGCACAGAATGAGATAAATGCGGCCATCCACCGGGTCCTGATCAACTGCCGCCTCGATATAGGGCAGACCCTGCGCGGTTCGTCCGCAATACATCAGGAATGAACCAAGGCGCATCAGCACCGCAGGGTTCTCCGGCTCGAGTTCATAAGCCTTGAATGCCAGATCGAGCGCGCCCAGCGCATCGTTCCGGGTCCATCGATACAGGCCCAGCATGGCGTAGGCATATCCCAGACCGGGGTCGAGCTCGATGGCTTTCCTTGCGCAATCGGCAAGGCGCTTCGCTTCCCCGAGCTTGTCGGCGCAGGGAGTTCCGACCGCCTTGTATACGTGCGCTTCTGCCAGTGCGGCCCAGCTTTCGGCAAATTCGGGTTCCAGTTCCAACGCCTGCTGCAGCAGCCTGATGGCAGCGTCCAGCAGGCCGTCGCCTAACCAGCGGCTAGTGAGGGCACGGCCCTGCAGATACAGCCCGTATGCTGCCTTGTTGCTGGTCATCCGCCGGATCTGCGGTTCGGCAATGTCCAGATCGAGTGCTTTGCCAAGCTCCGTGGTGACCGTTTGCGCTACATGCTTGCGCGAGGCGAACAGATCGTCCTCGGTGCCTTCATAGGAGTAGCTCCAGGTTTCAAACCCGGTCTGCCCGTCGATCAGGCGCACGTTGATGCTGATGTCCGCATCGAGGCGCTGCACCGATCCCTCGATCAGATAGGATACGCGCAGCTGATCGGCGATTTCCGGCAGGGTCAGGTCGCTGTCCCTGAACTTGAACGACGATGTGCGCCCGGCAACCAGCAATTGCGCCACCTGACCCATCGTGGTGATCAGTTCATCCACGATCCCATCGGCGAGATACCTATCTTCATTTTGGCTATCATGCGAGGCAAAAGGCAGCACCGCGATGCGTGTTCTCCCGCTGTGCAGATCGCCCATGATTACCCGTGACGAAGCGGGGTGGCGCACCATCCACGCATCCAGCAATCTGGCATGATCCGCCAGATTGTCCGAAGCCTTCAATCGCGCCAAAGCCGCGCTGACCTTCGTTTGCAATTGTTGTTCGGTGGCCTGCCTTCGCTCGGTAAGCCAATTGCCGAAATCATTCCCGAAGTGCATCTGGTCGAGGATGGGCTTGCCGCCGATGTCCGCGATCAGATCGATAGCTTTGGTCCAGTCACCATCGTCCAATGCGCTTTCCAGATCGGCAATATCGGACCGCACCAGACCGGCATTGAGCGCAATGCGGCTGCGCGACACGTCGAACAGATCATATCCCAGCGCATCCAGGGTTTTGCCGAACCCAAGCAGGCATTGCCGCAAACTGGCACGCGCCTGCGCTTCGAACCGACCGGTCCAGAGGAGTTTGCAGATATGTTCACGATCCAGTGGCTGATTGGGTTGCAGCAGCAGCATGGCAAGCAAGGCACGCGCACGGCGATTGGAAATCTCGATCTCTTGCCCGCAACCGGCCTTCAGCTGAAAGCCGCCAAAAAGGTGAGCCTGCAAGGGCATCTGCTGCTCTCTTCCCCCTTCAGCTTACCTAACGGATCAGCGCGCCGGACTTATCGGCGTTCACCGCCTCCCCAACTATATGACGGTTAACCAGAATGTAAAATCGCTGGGTTTGGCCAGCTTTCGGGGGATCCCCGAGCGCTCGACTTCGCGTGTTGAGCCGACATGATTTAGGCCACAGATGGCCGCCCGCGTTCAACCCATCCTAATTCACCATCGGGAAAGGTGCCGCATCACCGGATAGTTCATCTCCGGCGACTACGCCGGATACTTTTACAATTGGTTCAGTGTGCGCGAGCGTAACTGAGGAAAGGTGATCTGCAGCTGCTTGCGCAATTACCGCATATACGAATGCATCGTCCCTTGCACTTACTGCTTTAACCAGTCCTTGTTCGCTCGGAAAAAGCTCTGGTGAAAACGCAGCAGGAAATGCTCCCCTACATCATCAAGGCATGCATCCAAGGGCTCTCCTCGGAGACCATATCCTCTTACCCTTGAGCTAATCTGACTTTCACGGCTGTTCCGTCGCTGACGATGTCTACAGTTTGCAGATCGGGTACCAATACTTGCGTCACTTAGTTATCGAACCCGTCGCCAATCATCCACCCGCCGAACACCGTCGGGGTGATCATACCAGTCGTGCAGAGGCCCGCGACCAGCGTTGTGGTCTTGCGACGGCCGTGCAGGCAGCCCATGGGCCATCGATCGCCGTTCGGGCGTCGCCAGACTGAGGGTCATGTTGGTTGCGGTCTGCGCATCATCAATGAAAACAAGGCGCTCCGAATCGAGATCGATCTGACCATCGAACCAGCTGAGGGAGCAATTTGTATGACATTCAGTGTGATCCTCGCCGGGCTGATATCGCTTGGCCTGCTGGTTTACCAAGAAGACCGTTTCGGTCATGGTTCGGCGCGCACGTCGTCAGATCATCGTCTTGATCAAATTTTCGATCCCAACATTGGCGAAGCCGACAGAGCTGTCTGAGATCCCGTAAGGGATGATCAATTGTTCGCCAACGCGCATCGCGCCGCAAGTGTAAATGACATTGGGAACATACCCCGACCGATCGGCATTTTCCGCGGTCAGCACGGGTTCGGCCGTACGGGCGATCAGCTGGGACGGATCGTTGAGGTCAAGCAAAGCGCAACCGAGCGCATATTTTCGCATTGCACCCACTCCGTGAGTAAATAGCAGCCAGCCATGTTCGGTGCGGATCGGGCTACCGCAGTTGCCGATCTGGATGAATTCCCAAGGGTATCGCGGTTCCATCAGCAGCACGCCTTCACTATCCCACCTGTCGATCCGGCGGCTTTTCAGAAGGAACAGGTTCTTACCGTCCTGCCGACCAACCATGGTGTAGAGGCCGTCGACCTTCTGCGGGAACAGCGCCATACCCTTGTTTCGGCCGGCGCGCCCCTCGATGGGTTCAAGTAGGAAACGGCGAAAGTCCTTGGTTCGCAACAATTCCGATCGGATGGTGGAACCGGAATAAGCCGTATAGGTTCCAATCCACTCGTAATCGCCAGGCTCGTGCTCGAACTGAACCAGTCGCAAGTCTTCCAGACCATTGCGTTGCTGCTCCGTAATCGGGAAGATGACGGTGTTTGACAGGCTACTGTCCGGGTGCCGGTGAACAGTCACCGCACTATCGCTATCCGACAGACTGGAATCGTCTAGCTCGACCGACGTGCCGAAAGCGCTCTGCGGCCATAGATCCAATCGCCCATCGGGATAGGCGATGCCTTCGCGAAAGACGATCGAGCTGATGTGGCCTTCACCAACCGC